>CAXUIG010000180.1:0-13411 GCA_964250845.1 uncultured bacterium
GCCCTGACGGCATCGGAGTTTAAGGACTTTTTCACCCTCTCACCCTCTCACACTCTCACCCTCTCACCCCCTCTCCCCCTCAAATCTCTTGGCAACTCAACACGAAATGTAGAGCCTTGACCAAGTTGGCTGTGGACTGTAATCTTTCCATTCATCATCCGAACTAATCGGTCTGTGATCGCAAGTCCCAAACCAGTGCCACAGTGTCTCCGGGTTGTAGTCTGATTTATTTGCCGGAATTCTTCAAAAATGTGTTCTAGGTCATCCTGGGCAATACCAATACCCGTATCCTTGAGTGCGATCGCCACTCGGTCACCAGGCAGTTCCGATACCTCCAAGAGCACACTGCCAGACTCAGTGAATTTAATCGCATTCGAGAGGAGGTTGACCAAGATTTGCCGCAGGCGGGTAGTGTCGTTAACAACCTGGGAATTGTGGAGAGATAAGTGAACCTGCAATGCCAAGTTTTTCTGCTCGGCTAGGCTACGGAGTTCTTCGACGGTTGTCCTTACCAGCTCAACCAGGTTTAATTCTTCCAGTTTAAGTTCTAAGGCACCAGCCTCAAGCTTCGAGAAGCTCAGGATGTCGTCAATCAGCGTCAGCAGGTGTTTGCCACCGTGGAGAATGCGTTCCACCATGTTTGCTTGCTTCGGGGCGAGGTGATAATGGGGGTGACGCAACAACAGTTGGGAAAAGCCAATAATCGCATTCATGGGGGTGCGCAGTTCGTGGGACATGATCGCCAAGAACTGTGATTTCACCCGTGCTGCTTCTTGAAGTTGCAGGTTCTGCAGCTGAATGTTCCGAATTTGTTCCTCAGCTTGCTTGCGGGCGGTGATGTTGCGCAGTAGCCAGCGCCAGCCGACTGGCTTGCCTTCCCAGTCGCGGAATGTCACCACACTTACGGCAGCATCAAATTCAGAACCTTCACGCGATCGCAAGCGCAATTCCCACTCCTGCAAGCGATCAATATGGTGTAGACGGATCAGGTCGGAACGAAAGACCCGACGCTCTTGATCAGGAATGAAGTTAATTAGTGGTTTGCCTACCAGGAACTTCTGAGAAACTTTAAGCAGCCCCACGGCGGCGCGGTTTGCTTCCCGGATTATCCCTTGCGTATCCGTCACCAGGTAGCCGTCCGGCGCGAATTCGAATAAATCTTGGTAGCGCTGGCGTTCCCTTTCCACCACCTCACGAGCAGCTGCGAGTTCCTCATTCTGCTGGCGCAGCTCCTCCTCTGCTACGTGCAATTCTTCCAAGGCGATGCGGAGTTCCTCGAGCGAGTCCGCCAGCAGTTCTACTTGCTGCGGTTCGCTAGTGCGCTGGTACAGTGTAGCAGCACGCTCGTACACAGTCTTCATCTGCTGGGAAAACTGCTCCACGTTTACCTCGGAATCCATAGCGCTTTTTTTCTTAACTTGGGAATAGGGGGAAAGTTCTTAGATATCAAACACGTCCTCTAGAGACAACAATTGCAAATATTGTGATATTTTTAAATCCACTTTGAGGTTGAAATCAACTAGTCCGCAAGTTTGAGTTTTATTTAAACCGCCTTTCAGGACGTAGCAGTAGATAGCAAATTACCTTACTAAACCGCTCAAAGCTTTACAAGTCAATCGGAAGTTGATAAACTATCATTGTTGATTCGAAGGCGCATATGAGCTATGTCACACCGAGAGAAGCCGCCTCGCTCCTCGGAGTTCACGTCTCAAGTCTTAGGCGTTGGGAAAGTGAGGGGAAACTCAAGGCAATCAGAACTCCTGGGGGACAACGGCGCTACCAGCTCGAAGAAGTCGAAAAAGCAGCAGGTATCTCCCGGTCAGTTGTCACTGTTTGCTACGCAAGGGTCAGTACTCATTCCCAGCGAGACGATCTTGAGCGACAACTTGAATTCCTACGTTCGAGATTTCCAGAGGCGGAATATTTATCAGAAGTTGGCTCCGGGCTTAATTTTAGGCGGCGAAAATTCCAAAACATTTTGGACAGAATTTTCACAGGTGATATCCAACGCCTTGTGGTTGCCCACCCCGACCGACTCGTCCGTTTCGGATTCGAACTGGTTAAATGGTTATGCGACAAAACAGGCTGCGAACTCCTGGTTCTCAATGAACGTAAACTCAGCCCAGAACAAGAACTCATTCACGATATGCTGTCCATCGTCCATTGCTTCAGTAGCAGGCTTTACGGACTCAGAAAATACAAACAGCAAGTACGCCTTGCGTTACTTGAAGACTGTTCGGCACTCGAAGAGCAAAAAATCAACAAAGCTACCACCGAACAGCGTACTGAAAATCAGGGTTTATCCTTCCCTTGATCTTCATACTGTCTGGAAGCGCTGGTTGGCGGGATATCGTCGAATTTATAATTGGGCAATTGCTAAACTGAAAACAGGATTTGCTGGAAATTTGCAGTCAACTTGTCGCAATGATCCGACTATTCCTGAATGGGTGCGATCAATCCCTGGTCATCAAAAGCAGGAGGCTTGTGATGAAGCATTTGATGCCTATAAGCAAGCTAGAGCCAATGGTGGAGAGCCTCAATTTAAATCTTGTCGGGCATCGTCCCAAGCAATTCAGTTTAAGGTCGGAAACTACAAACATGGTACTTGGTATCCCAGAACAACCAAGGGACTAACCTTTAAGGCAACTCAATCCATGCCGCAGGAGTGTGAATATGGCACTCTCATTGGTTTATCAACGCGGTAAATGGTATGCCTGCATTCCTCAACATGTTGCGCCCGTAACCACAGGCAGTGACCGAGTAATTGCTTTAGATCCTGGAAATCGAGCATTTTTGACTGGTTATGACGGTGAAAATATTTTAGAAGTTGGCAAGGGAGATATCGGACGCATCAATCGACTGTGTTCGCACCTTGACACCTTGATTAGCCGGATGACCAAATCACAATCTAAGCGACAGCGCTATCAAATGCGTAAGGCGGCAGACCGCTTAAGAGGACGAATTCAAACGGTGGTGAAGGATTTGCACAACAAAGTGGCATCTGTATTGGTGTCAAGCTACAAGTTAATCTTTTTGCCAACGTTTGAAACCAGTCAGATGGTACTAAAAGCGTCTCGCAAGATTGCCAAGAAGTCAGTCAGGAACATGCTTAGTTGGAGCCATGCCAAATTTGCTCTTTCCTTAGAGCAGATGGCTAAAAGAAAGGGCGTTTTAGTGATTCGGTGCAATGAGTCTTATACCTCAAAAACTTGTACCAGATGTGGTCACATCCATCACAAGCTTGGTGGCTCCAAGTTATTTAATTGTCCTGATTGTGGTCATAAGATCCTGCGGGACATCAATGGCGCTCGGAACATTATGCTCCGGGCTTTGCAGGCAGTTGCCTTTACCGTTATCGGTAATGCCATACTATTCAAAGATGCTCAGGTTTGAGCGTTTTGTGAAGGTTAAATACTGCACAGGTTAACTATCTCCGTTTTGATCGTCCATCACCAAGAGCACTCCTCGAATTTCTTCTCCTGGGATGCTCATAGGCGTGCAGGTGACTTTGCACTGGATCGTCTTGCCACGGCGGTTCGTGGCTGACAACGTCATTTCTAGGCAATTAGAGTCCCCTGCTAAGCAAGCCCGGATCGGCTGTATGAGTTGCTCTACTGGTAGGCCGATATCTAGGTTGAGAATGTGCTGTCCTGCGACTTCCTCGGAGCGTAGACCCCACAAGTCTTCAGCATTGTAGTTCCAAATCTGGATTTGCAGGTCTCGGTTCACAACCACCACACCGCCGCGCATGCTGGTGAGTATGGACTCAAAAAATGCGTTGACTTCGTTAAGTTCGTCACTGCGGCGACGTAACTCGTCGTTGATCGTCTGCAACTCCTCGTTGGTGGATTGCAGCTCCTCGTTCATAGTTTCCAACTCTTCGTTGGTGGATTGCAGTTCCTCGTTGGTGGTTTCTAGCTCTTCAATAGTGGACTGCAGTTCCTCGTTGGTGGTTTCTAGCTCTTCGTTGGTAGACTGCAGTTCTTCGTAAGCCATTTCCAGCTCTTGGTTGGAGTGTTCCAGCTCCTGCTGCAGCTGTTTATAGCGACTTAAGTCTTTGAAGGTGATACTCACGCCCAGCAGATTGCTGTCGATGTCTAGTAGCGGCATGATCTGCACTTCTAGATGGAGGATATCTCTAGTGGTGGTTGTCCACTCAATGTCTCTAAGTTTAACTACTCGGCGATTAGTGTAAACCTGCTCGATGTATGAACGCAGCTCCACTGGTCGGTAGGAGAGTTCTAAATCTTGCCAGGGGCGACCGATATCGTTGGGGGTGAGGCCAAACAACCTGCGAACCTGTTCGTTAGCCAGCGTGAGTGTGCCGTTGCAATCCACCACTATCTGGGCCACTGGACTACTATCGAAGGCGGCCTCACGCAGGCGCACATGGGTTAAATCGCTCACTGCCTCCTCAGTGCCGCTCTGGGATATTAGTAACAAGCGATCGCGCGTCTTCACCTTTGCCACTGTGGTGAAGACGCGTCGCTTCAGGTCTACCGGCGTAAAGGTATTGATATGGGTAAGCAACATCTCCGCTTTGCCTAAAAACAGAAAGCCACCCTGATTCAGGGCAAAGTGAAAGCGATTGAGGATTTGGGCTTGGGCTTCGGCATTGAAATACATTAGAGTGTTGCGGCACACCAGCAGGTCAATGCGGGAGATGGGCGCATCCTGAACTAAGTTGTGGCGACCAAATATCACCGAGCGGCGCAGATCTTTGCGAAAGCTGTAGCGCTGATCTACTGGCTCGAAGTACTTAGCTAGCAGGTCGGGGTAAAGGCCCCCAACAAGTCTAGCTTCGTAAGTGCCCTGACGGGCATGATTTAGGGCTTCATTATCTAGATCGGTGGCGTAGATCTTGATCCGCTCCTGAAACTCCTTCACCCCTAAGACTTCAGCCAGCGCTATGGCCAGGGTGTAGGCTTCCTCTCCAGAGGAGCATCCGGCACTCCAAACCCGGATCAGTTCGTTCGGTTCTTTGCGCGCAGCAATCCGGGGAATGATCTCAGTCATGATGTAGTCCCAAGACGAGCGATCGCGAAAGAAGGAAGTGACGTTAATCAACAGCGTGTTGAACAGGTGAACGAACTCGTCAGGATGCACCTCCAGATAGTCCATATAATCGCTGTAGGTATCAATCCCAACTATCTGCATTCGTTTCTGAACTCGGCGCATCAGACCAGAGCGCTTGTACCCTAGTAAATCGAAACCACGGTTATGTTTGATGTAGCCCAACAGGGCTTCGAACTCAGGGGTTGTATCTGAGTCACTCATCCGGCTTCTCCGGTTAACACCAAGTTGACTAGGGCGGAGGCGATCTCGTTCAGGGGGAGAACAAAATCTACCGCGCCGGTATCAATAGCTGCTCTGGGCATACCGAAACCTTCGGAGGAGGCTTGATCTTGAGCGATCGCAATGCCCCCCATCTTTTTGATCGCCTCCACCCCCCTAGCACCATCAACGCCGCTGCCGCTCAGGACTATGGCGAGCGCGTTTTCTTTGAAACTAGCCGCCACCGACTCAAACAGCAGGTCAGCTGATGGACGCACAAAGTGTACCATTTGCGCATTAGAGAGGGAGAGTGTACCGTCCGGGTTAACTAGTAGATGCTGATTGGCAGGAGCAATGTATACTGTGCTTGGCTGCAATACCTCCCCCTCCTCTGGATGCTTGACCCTCAGAGAAGTGCGGTGTTTCAGGATATCGACCATCAAGCTTGGGTGCTGGGGGTCTAGGTGCTGCACCACGGTAATGGCGGCGGGAAAGTCTACTGGCAAGGCAGATAAAACCTGGCTTAAGGCATTCAGCCCACCAGCTGACGCCGCCAGCGCCACTATTTTGGATACAGTTTGGGGGGGGAGGTACTCAGCCTCATTCGTCAAATAGTCAGTTGCGCCTGGCTCCGCCGTAGGAAGCGCGTCGCCTTTCAGGAGCACTTGCCGGATAGTTTCAGCACTCTCGTGGGAATCTTTCGCCTGCTGTTCAAAGCGCTGTGCTGACCGTGTACGGTTTTGTTGGCGCGCTCCTGTAGCCATCCGACTAGCCAGCTCCGTGCGCTCCTCGAGTGCCCTCAGTGCCTTCCACAGCGCCTCCTCTAGCGCCTCCGACTGTTTCGCCAGTAGAGTTTCTGGTGAAAAGGCATGGCCAGTGCGGCACCGGAACCGGAATATTCTTCCGTTGTTTATTTCCCAGAGGGTACCACCACAATCGGGACAGGCTAAGCTCGCGGGCTTACCGGGATGGTGGTTATCCTGCATCGGAAAAAAATCTATTTCCGCCGCATCGGCTTCCAATTCCATCTCCCTAGACACAGGGTTTTCTTTTTCCTCTTTTACTAGTTTGTGAGCCAAGCGCACCAGGAGGGGTGCAATATCTGATCGTGGCAGGATATGGTCAACATCTACGTTCTCGATCGCGCTAGTTGGCATGCCGGTAAACATGGCATCCTTAGGGTCTTGAACGACAGCTACGCCACCTCGGAGCTTCACAGCCATCAGACCTGCTGTCCCATCGTCGAGAGCACCCGATAGCACCAAACCTACCACGCGCTTCCCGTATGCCCGCGCCGCAGTACGAAACAAAGGATCAATAGCTGGTCTATGGCCATTCTCCTTAGGACCACGCACCAAGTTGATGAATCCGCGTTTGACTAATAAGTGGTAGTCCGGTGGTGCTATATAAATGCACCCATGCTCAATCGCGTCGCCGTCTTTAGGGTGAAGAGCTTTTAGGGCTCCGGCGCGGCTTAGTATCCTCGGCAGAATGCTCGTGCTGTGGGCCGGGACGTGAACTACGATGAAGATTGCAGCTGGCAGATCAGCTGGTAAACACTTAACCAACTGCATCAGAGTTTCTACTCCGCCTGCGGAAGCTCCTATAACAATGATATCGTGCCCAGTCACATTTATCTCCTAAAGGCAGGGTCTAAACATGGTGATCTGACGCTGCTGCTCTCAAGCTAGCAGAACAGAGCAACCTACAGGTCAAATTTTTCATCGCCAGTACGCAGCTCAAATAGATACACTATCAGTCTGCCAGAGCGCGTGGTAACTCGACGCGAAAGGTAGAACCCTCATCTAGCTTGCTTTCGACTGTAATCGTTCCCTTCATCATCTCTACTATCGACTTGGTGATTGCCAGCCCCAAGCCAGTACCGGGATACTTGCGCGTGGTGGTCTGATCGACTTGCCGGAATTCCTCAAAAATCTGGTCGATATCAGACTCGGCGATGCCAATGCCGGTATCTTTGACGCTGATTACCAGCTGATTCGGGGAGATGTCCCATACCCTGACTTCCACACTGCCAGACTCTGTGAACTTAATGGCGTTGGAGAGCAAGTTGACCAAAACCTGCCGCAGGCGGGTGCTATCGTTAATCAGCTTCGGGTTGTCAAGCTTGGCGTCAAACTTCAATTCCAGGTGCTTCTGATCAGCAAGAGGGCGGAGTTCGGCAATCGTCGTCGATACCAGCTGGGTCAGATCAAATTCTTCTAGTTTAAGGGAAAGGTGACCAGATTCGATTTTGGAAAGGTCAAGGATATCGTTAATCAGTGCCAGCAGGTTTTTGCCATTGTTGAGAATTCGTTCCACCATGTCAACTTGAGAAGCAGACAGCGGGGCGGTGCGTTGGCGCAACAATACTTGGGCAAAGCCGATGACGGCATTCATGGGGGTGCGGAGTTCGTGGGACATGGTGGCGAGGAACTCGGACTTCAGCCGCGCGGCTTCTAGTAGCTGCAAGTTCTGTCGCTCGATTTGTTGCCTTGTTAATTCCAAGTCGCGGTTTTGTTGCGCCAAAATTTCGTTTTGGACGGCTAAGCGTTCCTCTCGCTCTTCCAGGGCGTTGATCATTTGGGCGTTATTGATCGCGATCGCCGCCTGTTCACCCACCGCCGCCAGTAGATTCCGGTCTTCCACATCAAAGGCATCGGGATTTTCCCAGTTACCAATTGCCAGCACTCCCAGCCGTCCTGCCTGCGCCGACTCAATCGCCACGGCATAAATTGAGGCGGGCTTGTCTTGGGTGAGGGGGTGAGATTTCTGAAACAGCTTGGATTTGCCTGTCAAGAACACCTGACCTAGCAATCCTTGCCCGACATCAAACGGTTCTCGGTACAGCAACTGTTGCGTGCCAATCCCATCTGTAACGGTCAATTCCAATTGGTTGGTTTGGGAATTGTGGAGTGCAATCAGGCAAAACTGAGCACCTCCAATCGCGTCACCAACAGCCCCTACCATCACTTGCAATAAACCGGGCAAGTTAGTCAGGCGCTGGTTCAAGAGATTGGTTATCCGCTGGAGCGCCCGCAGTTGTTGCTGCTGTTCGCCCAAAATGATGATGGCTTGACGCAGATTTTCGCCAATATCAGTCGCCTGCCGGTAGAGCCGCGCGTTTTCAACCGCCAATCCAGCACGACGACCCAGATCTTCCGCCAACGCCAAATCTGCCTGAGTATAGGAGCGACCCGATTCCGCCAATACAAAGCTAAGCGCGCCCAATGTCCGCCCACGAGCCTTCATCGGCACGCTTAGCAAGGACTTTAAGCCGAGCTGACGCAAAAGCTGGAGATGCTCGGCGTCATCAGCTGCCGCCACCAAGAGCGAGTCGGGAACCTGCGGATAGAATTCTGACTTACCGCTACGTACTACCTGCGGAGTGCCAAATGGCCCATTTGGGTTGACCGGATAGCGGCGATGCAACTCAATAGCCCACATTACCTTTAATGGGTCGGCGTGTGCCACGGCTACTAGGGGTAACGATTGGTCCTCCTCGATCACATGAATGGTACACCAGTCAGCCAGCTGGGGTACCGCCAGGGAAGCCAGATTTTGTAGAGTGGTTTGGTAGTCCAGGGAGGTCGCAAGTAGGGCGCTAGCCTCAGCTAGGAATCGCTCTTGTTCTTCGACTCGCTTGCGCTCTGTGATATCCAAAAATACGCCAACGCTGCCTCTGGATTTGCCTTGTTCATCAAATAGCGGTGCGGCGTTACCCAGCAGCTTCACGACTGAAGCACCCTGATCAACCAACACGTCGAGTTCCGCATCCAACACTTCAACGCCCTCGGCAGCAGCGTAATACATCGGTAGCTCTTGGGCTGCAAGTTCTCTGCCGTCGCGGTAGATTTTGTAATAGGGTTGTTCTAGATCACTCACCCTCTCGGAGGCATTGGCTCCTGGTGGTGCCAACAGCTTGGCGAAAGCAGGGTTTAACCGCATACGCTTGCATTCCCGATCTTGGGCGATCGCAATCCCAATCGGAATCACATCCAACAAAGTTTCTAGCTCACTGACGCGCCTTTCCAAGTCCCGGTTCAGTTTGACAATTTCTGCATCCGTTCGCTTGCGATCACTCAGGTCAACGACAAAGCAAATGGCTATTTCCTCAGACCCC
Organism: uncultured bacterium; assembly: GCA_964250845.1. GTDB lineage: Bacteria > Cyanobacteriota > Cyanobacteriia > Cyanobacteriales > Chroococcidiopsidaceae > CAXUIG01. The sequence goes on from CAXUIG010000180.1 coordinate 9,395, forward strand.
TCTACCGTCGCAGCACCCAGCAATAGCGGGACGCGGCTGCCGTCTTTACGAATGTATTCCTTCTCAAATGAGGTACAAACCCCAAACTTCCTGAGTTCCTCCACCGCTCGCTGAGCCACCGATATATATTCTGGCGGTGTCATTTCTTTCCAATCCACTTTTCCCGCCAGCAGGTCTTGTTGCGTGTAGCCGACCATTTCCAGGAAGGCGTCATTTGCCTCTATTATTTTGCCGCTAATAGCCACCAAAATGATGCCGATGATATTAGAATCAGCCAAGCGCCTAAACCGGGATTCGCTTGCCCTTAGCGCCTCCTCTAGCTGCTTGCGCTCAGTGATATCGGTGAGGACACCTGACATCCGCAATGGACATCCACTCTGGTCGCGCAGGGCAATACCTCTGGCACTGCAGTAGCGGTATTGCCCAGAGGCATGGCGAATCCGAAATTCTGCAACACAATTCTCGCCGCGCGTCAGGTGCGCCCTGATCGCTGCTTTGATTCTCGGCAAGTCTTCTGGATGCATGAGTTCGGTGAAGGCAGCAGGGGTGAGGCTAAATTCAGAGCGCGATACTCCAATAATTTCCAGCAGCCGGTCATTACAATAAACTTCGTCTGTGGCGCAATACCAGTCCCAAATCCCGTCATTGGAGCCTTCTAGAACCAAGCGATAGCGTTCTTCGCTTTCTTTTAGCAGCTGGTTGGTGATTGCTGCTTGCTTTTCGGCCTGGTGGAAGCGGATAGCCTGGCGGAGGATTTGGTATAAATTCTCTGGTGAGACCTTAGCCTTGGAGAGATAATCGCAAGCCCCGGCTTTCATCACTTCAACAGCAATTTGCTCATCCCCCTGTCCGGTCAAGACAATCAGGGGAACCCCGATCCCCAAGGAACGCACCTGCTGAACCAGGCTGAGGCCGTCGCCATCGGGCAAACGATAATCAAGAAAGACACAATCAAATTCCTGCTGTTGCAGCAGCGCGATCGCCCCAGCACAGTCACTGGCTTCTGAGAATTCCATCTGGACTCCAGCAGCCTTGAGCGCGCGGCGTACTGCCATGCGATCTACTTTATCGTCATCAACTACCAGTATTTTGACAGTTTCTTCCATGATTCTCAGCTTTCAACCTAGAATCCTGACTTCTAACTAGGGAATTTCACTTAACGCCCAGTAATTATTGAGTGTTGCTATTGCTTGGACAAAGTTCGAAAATGTAACGGGTTTGAGAATATATCCAGCTACATTCAGGTTGTAAGCCTCCACCTTATCTCTATCTTCATTCGACGTAGTTAGTACAATCACCGGAATCGGTTTGAGTTCCGGATCGGCTCTGACTTCGCGAAGAAACTCGATCCCATTCATTTTTGGCATATTCAGGTCGAGCAAAATCAATCTTTGCTCTTTCGGGAGCGAGGGTGGATTGCCTTGGCTACGTAGCATAACTAAGGCCTCCAACCCATTGCCAGCAACATAAAGTGGGTTAGTAATCTGGTTTTTCTTAAACGCCCGTTTGACGTTCATTACATCCACTTCGTCGTCCTCGACAAGCAGGATGTTTGTCATTGTGTCTTTTATAAAGTATGTATAGCTTCTATGTTCTATGATCTATTCGGTTGTTCGCCTCACTCATTTGGTAGGTTGCTTAGGCCAAGTGAAGCGAAATGTGGCTCCCTGACCTGCCTGAGATTCAATTCGGATGTCTCCCCCTTGCTCTTCGACAATTTTCTTGACGATGGCGAGACCGACGCCGGTATTTTCCACCTGATCGCGGGCTAACAACGTCTGAAAGATGCCAAATACTTTTTCGTGGTATTGAGGCTCGATGCCGAGACCATCATCTGCTACGGCAAACTCGTAAAATTGCCCTTGCTCTTCCACAGAAACGCTTACCTGACCATCAGGGCGGTGGTGGTGTTTGATGGCATTGCTGAGCAGATTGCTAAACACCTGGAACAATGGCAACCGGTGGGTACATAGCGTTGGCATTCCTGGCCCTAGAGTAACGGTAAACGTCGGCGGCGGCGCGATTGAATTTAATACCTCACTGATTAAGACTGTGACATCTACGGGTTCGGCTTCGGATAGAATGCGTCCCACGCGGGAGTATTGCAGTAAGCCATCGATCAGCGCTTCCAATCGATGCACACGTCCCCGCAGCAGCTGCATTTGATACCTGGTTTCGTCATTGAGCTGGTCGCTGATGTCTTCTTCAATCCACTGGGAGAGATTGGCGATCGCTCGTAGCGGCGCTTTCAAATCATGCGATGCCACATAAGCAAACTGATCAAGTTCCTGGTTGCGCTTTTCTAAGGCGATATTCGTTTGCGCTAGGACTGCTAGTAGGTATTTCAGTTCCTCCGCACGGGCTTTTAGCGCTGCCTCCGCTTGGAAGCGCTCGGTGATGTCGGTGCAGGTGCCAACCCACTCGCGGATCTTCCCGTCTGCTGCTAGGACGGGCACACCACGGGCATAGAAGTAGCGATAAGTTCCATCAGCAGCCCGAATCCGATATTGAGTTTCATACAGACCTTTTGTCTGAACCGCTTTGCTCCAAATTTCTGCGGTGCGAGCGCGGTCTTCTGGGTGCAGCGCCTCCAACCAGCCCCAGCCCATAATTTCGCTTTCACTTTGACCTGTATAATCCCTCCAACTGGGGATATCCTCAACCTGTCCTTTAGCGTCAGTAGTCCAGACTATTTGTGAGGTGGCGAGCACCAGAGAGCGATACCGCTCCTCACTTTCCTGCAACGCCAAGATGTACTCGTCGCGCGTCCGAACTAACGCCTCAGTCTCATCGCGTGCTGCTTGCTCACGCATGAGGAATTCATCAATCGCCGGGTTACGATCGCTCACTTGCAATTTAACCTTTTATGTAATCATCCTACTAATAGGGTTTGAAAATCGGTCTGGCTTCTGCCCTTGGGCCATCTTCGTTTCAGGTTTTCACCTCTGCATCAGTAACACTAACAATTAACGGATTTTGACCTTTGCCAACCAGATTTTTACTGCAACATGTAGTAATATCATGGCAGTATAACTGGCAACCAGTATAGCCGCAGCTCAATAAAAGCCTAGCCAGCAATAAGGTAAACTAGCTTGGTTTTGCTACGCTGTCAGTATAACTACGGTGGCTAGCAGGCTGCAATTGGTGGCAAGATCATCGCTGTGATATTAATGCTTGTTCTTTGTGCTCTTGCTGTACCCCCTAAGCGGTGGGCAGTGGGATGTTACTAAATTCGATTTTAAAGTTAAGAATTGTAAAGAGCGGACGTTGATAATGAGTAAGATTCGTGTATCTCTGATTGAAGACCATGACCTCACCCGTGTGGGTATTCGGACGGCGCTGCAACAGCGGCAAGAAATTGAAGTGGTGGGTGAAGCAGCCAATGCTAGTGATGGACTGAAGCTGGTGGAGACAGTTCACCCAGACATTGCGATTGTTGATATTGGCCTACCAGATAAGGATGGAATTGAGCTAACACGGCAAATCAAAGCTGGGCAAGACGGTGGGGAAGGGCCACAGACCAAGGTATTGATCTTGACGCTGCGAGATCACAAGGAGGCGGTGCTGGCGGCCTTTGCGGCGGGGGCAGACTCATACTGCATGAAGGATATCAGTTTCGATAATTTGCTCGAAGCGCTGCGCGTCACCTACGGTGGCAACGCTTGGATTGACCCAGCGATCGCTCGCATTGTACTACAACAAGCGCAACAAACTCCCTCAAGTGCTGACACGGCAGAGTCGAAAACCGTTTCGATTAATGCAGCTGATGCGGAGTACGACCAGATGATTGCTGCATACCCCCTGACGGAACGGGAATTAGAAGTTTTACAGCTGATTGTCGAAGGTTGCAGCAATGCAGTAATCGCCGAAAAGCTCTACATCACGGTGGGAACAGTTAAAACCCACGTCCGGAATATCTTGAATAAGCTCTGCGCTGATGACCGTACCCAAGCTGCCGTTCGGGCGCTGCGTTCTGGGTTAGTGGGCTGATGGGGAGATGGGGAGAGGGGGAGACGG
>CAXUIG010000181.1:0-13288 GCA_964250845.1 uncultured bacterium
TGAGCGGATTAATCCACTCGGATTTGAACAATGTTTTAGACGTTGGGTTGAATCGATAGTTGAGACGGTGGGAGCACAAGTAATTCCCATTGATAGTAAAACCCTCAAAGGCTCTTATGATAGAGCATTGGGAAAAACAGCGAGAGCATCTAGTCAGTGCATGGTCGAGCCAGCATAGTCTTGTTTTGGGACTAGTTTTGGTGGCTGATAAATCGAACTCTCATTACTGCAATTCCTGCTTTATTAGAGTTATTAGATATTGCCGGATGCATGATTACAATTGATGCAATGGGTACACAAACTGCAATTGCATCTCAAATTTTTCAGGCAAAAGCAGATTATATTTTAGCGCTTAAAGCCAATCATCCTACGCTTCATACACAAGTTAAAGACTGGGAGGAGCAGCATTTGCAATCAGGTTTTTCAGGGATTACCCATAGCTACGATCAACGGGTGTAAAAAGGTCATCATCGTACCGAGAAGCGTCAAATTTGGTGTGTTCCAGTTTCTCAATTACCATCTCTACATAATCAAGGTGATTGGGCTGGACTAAAATGTGTGGTCATGGTGGTGCGCGTCAGACATTTATGGAACAAAACAACCCGCGACGTGCAGTTTTATCTCACTAGTTTGGTAACCGTTCACGGGGGGGGTTACAAAAAAACCAGACATTAAGCTCTGGCCGTCAACTAGGTCATTCTAGGCGCTCTCGCGTGATCTTCAATACACGGCCAGAGCTTAATGTCCGGGAAAAATCTAGGGGGTACGTCATGCGCATGAACTTCAAAACCTTGCTAAGCAAAAGCTTTAGAACTTATGCACATATAAACAGCCTCCCTAAAATGTCTATTAGACAATTGGCAAACCAGTATAGCAGTTTTAACTACTCACAATTATCTAGGAAAAATTAAATCTAGGCTGGTTTTCGTACTGATTACATGTGATTTCATAGCGTAAACTTTTTTACCCCCCCCCTGAACGGTTACGGTAGCCATGTGGGCGGACGCTACTATTTCCGTGGTCAGTAGAAATCTGTTGACATAAAGCTAGAGCAGCGCGGCAGAATCTTTCCAACAGTCTATAGTTTTTTCCCCAAGGGAACTAATTAGTCGCAAGGATGAGACAAAAACTGCGTCTGGTCCCCACCCAACCCCGATTCAACTAAAGGACATGGAAGCTCTCAAAGTTCAGAAACGATCACAGATGCCCCCACAAGTGCTTTTCTGCTGGCTCTTGGTTTTTCCGCGCTTGAGAAAGGCGTAACTTGCAAACCCCTGGGCAGAGCCCGAGGAAGAACTCCAGGCATTTCCTCCCCAGTACAATGTCGGAGCAAGGCTTACCGCTAACAAATAAAACCGTTGTCCGGTGCTTTGATTTATAACTGGTGGTCTGTCTAAAACTTGGGTCATGATCTCCTCAAAAGAATCTATTCACTGCATCTGCGGTTAATGTCATGCCAGCGTAGCGTGATGAACCAATAAATTTTATCCATTGTAGACACAAAAAGGTGCTCATACAGAGCGACTACCCTTGAGTGTATGAGCCCCTCAAACAGAAGCATCCATCACCGTCAGAGTTTGCCCCAGGTGATGTCGTTGAAATCAAGGCACTCAAGCTTGAGCCCCTACACCCATTTAACGGCATGTGGGCCATCATCGAGCACGTAGGCAGCTTCTCATACACAGTGCGTATCAGCATTGTCAGAGATAGGCAACAGTGTAAGGCGGAAGAGTTGACTTTGATTGACGACGAATATACGGCAGATATCAAGGCGGTGGCCCAACGCAAACGCGGCGTTGATTCAATTCGAGCTAGAACCCTTTGATTACGCGATTCTTGAGTTGTTACAGCGCTCGACATGCTTCACTCCACGGCAGTTGCTCTATTTGGAAAGAATGGAAGCAGATTATGTCTTGAGCAAGTGATGACAATTGAGCTAACTTGGTAACCGTTCACGGGGGGGGTTACAAAAAAACCAGACATTAAGCTCTGGCCGTCAACTAGGTCATTCTAGGCGCTCTCGCGTGATCTTCAATACACGGCCAGAGCTTAATGTCCGGGAAAAATCTAGGGGGTACGTCATGCGCATGAACTTCAAAACCTTGCTAAGCAAAAGCTTTAGAACTTATGCACATATAAACAGCCTCCCTAAAATGTCTATTAGACAATTGGCAAACCAGTATAGCAGTTTTAACTACTCACAATTATCTAGGAAAAATTAAATCTAGGCTGGTTTTCGTACTGATTACATGTGATTTCATAGCGGGAACTTTTTTACCCCCCCCCTGAACGGTTACATGGCTACCACGATTCTGCGTTGGTATTCTTACCCTTGGCGAGTAGAAGAATATCACTTCATCTTGAAGTCGGGCTGTCAAGTAGAACGATACAGACTTGCTGCTGATGGTATGAAGACCTTGCTCGGTTTCTTAAGTGTAATTGCTGTCGAACTGTTGCAGTTGACTTATTTACATCGCACCCAGCCAACAGCCACCGCTATTGAGTTTCTCAACCCCGTTCAGATTGAGGGTTTGAAAGCTAAATTCCCCAAATTACCCAAGGTGTTAACAGTTAGTTGGGCTGTGGAGGCTGTTGCTCGTTTAGGCGGTTACCTGGAACATCGACGTCAAACTCCAATTGGTATTCAGGTATTGTGGCGAGGCTGGTCAAAGTTGCACGACAAGAGTGAGGGTTGGCAGCCATCTTGAGAGACTTAACGGGAAAAGTCAGGAGTAATGGGGTTCATGCTGGTCTACTTAACCTGATGATCGCCTTTTTCTGACGGTTCTAGCTTTAGCTTTGTCATAGGCCGGATCGTGCTCATCGAAGCTAAGCACTAGAACCCGGCGCGGAGCCGGTGATTCATAAACCCGATAGACTAACCTGTAGGCAGTTTCGTCCCAGTCGATCTCTAAAGCCCTACAACCTAACAGATCACCAATTAGAGCATGGTTTGGCAATCCCAAGCATGTATGAGGGGATACCGTAAATACAGACTCACAGATATTTTTGAAATCGGCCTGCAACTCTTGTGGCAGATATGGCAAATCTTCAATCTGAACCAGATGGTGTATTTGAACTTGGTATTTGGATTTTGTACCCACGCTGTTTAAGCCGTTCTAGGCCCGGTTCAATATTAATCTCTTGCCCTTCTTCTACTACAGTTACCCATTTGGTAGAGTCACCGATATCTTGCAAACGCTCCAATGCTTTACCTTCAGCCCCATTAGGGCCTGTTTGAGCAGTCTGGTTAGTTTCTTCTGGCTTAAGTGCAGACATAGGGATATTTTAATGGCTGTAATTATCCATGATAGAACTAACTGCCGTTGCTAAGGAGACTTGCAAAAATAACTTTAACTTGGATGTAGTGCGACAATTCCTGAGAAAGGACTTTATGCGGGAATCAGCTATTTATCAGGAAATCTTCAAAGAAGGAGAGTCGAACCTAGTTCTCCGTCAGCTCGCTCGTCGGGTTGGTCAGCTCTCCCCAGCTGTGCTTGAGCACATCCAGCAACTCCCTCTGGCACAACTGGAAGACTTGGGTGAACCGAGGCTCGATTTCAACTCTATGCAAGATTTGACCGATTGGTTGCAGGCTCATTAGTCGCGATGGAACTCAACAAAATTCAGAACGAGAGCCACCAGGAGCTGGAAGAGCAGCGCTCTTTGCATAATGATGCACTTGAAACAGCAATTTCCTCTTCTACCAGCAGGCATTAAAACTTCTTGATCGCAATTCGGTCCCGTCCAAATACCGGAATATTTTTCGACTCGAACTCAAACACCCATTGTTCTTGGCGATCGCCCAGATTTTGAACCGAAACGAATTTACACCCCTCCAGGTATTCCATCTCGACTTCATCAACCAAATTATCGCTGTCCTTAATCCGCTGCAATCTGAAAGTAAAATTCGACAACGCTTTTGAAAGTAACTTATTAGGTATCCAATCGATTTGCTCCAAGGGGGCGGTTTCTGCTTCCAAGTGCGACGACAACAACCGAACCAAGAGCTGTTTCTCTTCCACGCCCCACTCTTTCACTGCCCTGAGCAATTGATCTCGCTCATTCCCAACCACCATCGCCACCTCTAACCACGAATCGCATTGCCTCAGCAAGGCGGATGCATACGAGGGCGCCAAAACTACTCGTCCAGAACTTCGTAATGCCTCGTAGTCCGCTATAATGCCGCTATCGTCCGCCACAGCCATTATTTGCCCAATCTTGGTTAAGCGCAGCTTCTGCCGGTTCTTCAGGGCATCTTTGATTTGGTTTGAGACAATTCTATCGAGCCTGGGCTGGCTCAAGTCTAAATTGAATTTTTTGATATGGGAATCTATTTCCTTGACGTATTTTTCAGCATCTCTCAGCTGCAATAGCTGTTTCCAAGGCGGGGTTATTTCTTGAGAGTCGTCAGCAGGCGATAAAGCAGCAGTAACACTGGTTGGCTCTACCGGAAAAGTCAGTCCAACGGCATCCTGGGGAGCGGCGGTGGTGGGTTCAGTTGAGGGTGACGATGCTTCCTCCTGGACAGGGAAAGCAGCGGTAGGCTCCTCCATCGCCTCTTGTTCAGGGGATTGGTGAGGAGTGGCATCACTTGCTTCCTCCATTGGCTCCGGTTCCTCCGGTTCAAGGGCTTGGGTGGGGAAAGCAGCGGGTTCCGTTAAAGGCTCAGCTGATGATTCGTCATCAAGAGCCTTGCTCAGAGCGATCGCTTGCTCACCCACTGTGGCGCTTATGGGTTCAATGAGGGCTTCTGCCGATGCTTCCCCATCAAAAGTATCGGTCGTGGCTAAAGCTTGCTCACCCGCAATGGCATTTGCGCTAACTTCTCTCCCCTCAGCCGATGCCCCGTCATCAAGAACATCACTCTTGGCACAATCTTCTACCCCCACGCTGGTAGATGCTGCAACTACTCTCCCCTCAGCTGATGCTGAGTCATCAGTAACATTGGTCGTAGCTAAAGCTTTCTCACCCACAACAGATGCCTTAGCGGTGGTAGCTTGCAATTGCGCCCTTAAGTCGGCTATCTCCTGCTTCAAAGCGAATTCAGCCATCTCCACTCTTGTTGCGAACCCGCTGCGAAATTTGGTCTTCTATCCCTTCTTTCATGTCGTGGCGGTCTGACTCAACCCGTTTTTCCAAAGCTGCCGCTTGCTCTAGCACCTGCCCGACCGTGCAATTCTCCAGCTTCTCCTCCAACCAAGAACCATGTTTGTCACTCAAGTTGGCGTTCAGGCTGAAGTAGAACGTGCCATCATCGGGATTAAGGCGCTGCTTCAGCACTGCTTCGCCGTAGTTAGGCGCTGCCTTCTTTCGCTTGGACGGCGTTGGGATCACTTCGGAAATGAAGTTTTGTATCAGTTCTGAGGTGACGACTAACTCCTCTCGCAGTCTTTCCACTAGTGGGGCATATCTCTTGGTTCTGATCTTTAGGAGCGTGAAGGGTTCTAGCTCTCGAAATACAGATGGATTAAATTTACCGAATGTTTTAGTGATTTGCAGGTATGGTGTTACCTCTTTCCCAAACCAGCCCAGTACCTCTTGAAGCCAGACCCCCCACTCTTTTCTGTTCAACCGCTCCTTCAACTTCGAGAGCAGTTTGGAAAAGCGCAGAACCCCCTCCGCGCTCGTCACTGCAATCCCCCTGAGCTGTGCCGCTACTAATTCCGCTTCTTCCCCGTAGCCGCGTCGGAACTTCTTTAGGGTCTCTGGGGGAATGGTAAGGCGCTCTCGTGGGGTGAGAGCGATCACTACATCTTCCACTGGCTCTACTACACTGTCGCCTACTACTCTATCCTCTGTTTGTGCGATAGCAGACGCATGGTCTTCTACTTGCTGGGCTAATTGGGCTATTTCTACACAGGCTGCGCTTAACTCGTCTACTGGCTGGAGAATGAGCGCTGTGGCCGTTGCTTGTGCCATGATTAATAAACCTCAATTCAGTTGTGGGTAAGAGAAGCGCTTCAACTTTGGTCGGTGGGAGCGCTTTCTCTGTGCCTGTTATATGCTAACTTTTTAGCGTTGTCAAGTACTTTTTAGCTATTATAGCTAAATATGTCTAGATATGAAGCACAAGCAAGCGCTAGAAAGTTATGGTTTGTATTGAAGATATTTGTGTGGGAGATCTAGCATTCGTGGCTCTTGAGGACAAAGATTCCCTGCCTAATGAGCCTTGCGTCTATTTAGTTTTGGATAAGCAGGGCTCTGTTCTCTATGTAGGGAAATCCGAGAATTTAAGACAGAGGTGGCGCTCAGATCATAAGTTTGAAGCTTTGAGCCGTCTTGAGGATGTTAAGATTTCTTATCTAAAAGTTGAGCTTGATTTACTTACGAGAGTTGAGAATGCTCTAATTAAGGCTTTTAGTCCTCCGTTAAATTTCGTAACCGTTCAGGGGGGGGGTAAAAAAGTTTCCGCTATGAAATCACATGTAATCAGTACGAAAACCAGCCTAGATTTAATTTTTCCTAGATAATTGTGAGTAGTTAAAACTGCTATACTGGTTTGCCAATTGTCTAATAGACATTTTAGGGAGGCTGTTTATATGTGCATAAGTTCTAAAGCTTTTGCTTAGCAAGGTTTTGAAGTTCATGCGCATGACGTACCCCCTAGATTTTTCCCGGACATTAAGCTCTGGCCGTGTATTGAAGATCACGCGAGAGCGCCTAGAATGACCTAGTTGACGGCCAGAGCTTAATGTCTGGTTTTTTTGTAACCCCCCCCGTGAACGGTTACTAAATTTCATAGAACCGCAACCCAGGGGAATTGCAGCATTAAGAGAGCGTGCCGGATTAACGCAAAAGCAAGTTGCTGACTTAGTGGGAGTTGATCCCTCAACGATTCGTAACTGGGAGTATGGCAAGGCTGTGGATATGTTTGCCAAGCTTGCTAAGCTATGTGATGTGCTACAGTGCTCTCCTGCCGAATTATTTGAAGTAAAAGAGGTGGGATAAGACGGTTGACCCTCTTACTATCAACAATCCCATAGCCAACTGCAGGTCACTATCTCAACAATCTCAAAGACCAGAGGTCTAGCAACTACAGATAAGGCAGTTATAACAACTAGAGCTGGTAGTCCCCCTGGAGCCCCCAGCTGAACCGACCGAAAATAGACTCAGGACATTGTAGGGGCTGAACCGTGGCTGAATTGATGAATGAGTTCAGTGAGAGATAAATGCCTGGCATTGATGATCGCGCTTGGTTGTACTGCCCAAGTCTTACAGCTATATCTAGAAAACTCCAACTGACTTGAGTGAAACGAGCTACCGCATTTACATGGACGTTTGTTGCCTTGGATCCCCAACGATTATTTAGAACAAGAGCGCATCCGCCTTGAAGCAGAGGCAATCCTGTGGATTTTACAATGCTGTCGAAATCATGAATGGAGCTTGATAAACAGCAATGCGCTGTGGAGTTTGAACTAAAGAAAATCCCAAACCGAGAGAAAGCCAAACGGCGTTGCATCTCTACTGGGACTGGCTCAAACTAGAATAAACTCTAATCAGGGGATCGAATCCAGGGCAGAAACACTAACCAGTATGGGGTTCAAGCTCTACGACGCATTGCATATCGCCTTTGCAGAAGCAGCTAATGTCGATGTCATGCTAACCACAGAGGATCGCCTTTTGCGTAGATCACGCTTGCTGTAAGCGTGAGTTGAGGGTAACTGTTGAAAATCCCGTCATCTGGCTAATGAAAGTAATGCAATCTGCAACAGGAGAAGATGATGACACCAACTGAATTAAGGAAAAGAGGATTCAAAGCCCTGGTCGATGCACGCGATCGCTGCGTTGATGCGGTTCGATTTATTCAGCAATACGCTCCAAGTGATAGAGACTATACCAAAGAACGTCATCAATGCTGGGTCAACTGAGTATTGATATTCTTTAGTAAGCCACTTTTAAAATTAAAAATAGATGTCTATTCCGTCAGAAATTGTCCTGCTCGTTGACGGACTGAACCAAGAACTCGATCAGACGGAAAAAGAAGCAAGAGAGGGACTAAGCCTGGTCAAGCCTTTATTGTCTCTTTTTTCGGGTAATGTTAGAGTTATCCAGTTTTACACTTTTTTCAACAATGCACTACTCTTTGTAGAGATCTCTAGAAGACGGATTCAGGCTATTATTGAGCGAATTTCAGCAGCTGACGTGACAGCAGAGGAAATCCAGGAGGCTGGGGAAGACTTAGGAATGCTACTGGGTCGGGTAATGGAGGCTAAAATAGTTGGCATCCAGTTACTTAGGAGTTTAGAAGAATTGCGATGAGAGAACTACCGGATGAAAAGACACTTGAGAATCTGATTAAACTTGCCAAGGATTTTGAACATAAAGCTAAAGATTTGTACGAGAGCGCAACAGATATAGATGAAAAGTGGCGTGTGCGATTAGAGTCAAGGCGTCAAGTTAAAATCCACAAATCCAGTGGAATGTAAGTAGATGCCTTACGCTTAAACGGACCATACATATTGGGGCAGGTCGTGGAGTTAGATTTTGGCCAGAGGTGGCAGATGGAAACCAGGAGCAAGCACAGGGATAATTTGCGATCACTCTTAAAGTATGTGCGTGAGCAAGGCGATAAAGATGAGTTAGGGCTGCGATCGCTGTTGTCTCTTTCCGCAACCAGGTTTATGTCGAAGAGCGCCACTGGGAGCAGGGCTTTTTAGGGATTGGGGTGAAAGGCTAGAGTTGAAAAAATGTCCCTTCATTTCGGCAGGCGACTATCGGGGAGTGCCAGAGTTCGCTCTCTTTGCGGGGGTTGGGGAGGGGGCTAGAGCGCTCACGCGATGTTCCTTCATTTAGGCAGGCGCGCATCCATAAGTATTCGCGTGGGCACGGCGCTCAGGGATTAGCGGGGGCCTACAACGCGCGGTAATGGTTGAAGTTATTTGATCCGGTTAATTGACCACCAGTACAAACAGATTATAGATAATTATAACTTATCAATTGAAGTAGAGTCGAGCCTTCTCGACTGGTGACATTTGCGGCAAACTATGAAGAGGATGCCAGTTTCAGGACACAACAGCGATGAGAACCATCAGTACTGAGCGCTCGCTATCTCTGCCCCCTGGTAACTTCGGTTGGCCGGGAGTTGGAGAGACTATTAGCTTTTTGCGCGATCCTGACTTCAATGAAAAGCGAAACAAGCGCTACGGTCCAGTGTTCAAGACTCACATCTTCGGTCGTCCCACAGTGATGATGTCGGGGGCAGATGCCAGCCAATTCTTACTGACAAACGATAATCGTTACTTTGTGATCAACTGGCCCCACACTACCAAAGTATTACTAGGACCAGCATCCTTATCAGTGCAGGTAGGTGGGGAACATCTTAAACGCCGCAAGCTACTAGCACAAGCTTTCCTACCAAGAGCGCTGGCTGGGTATTTATCCACAATGGAAAGTATTACCCGTAGCTACCTGGACAAATGGGAACGCATGGGTAACCTGACCTGGTATCCAGAGCTGAGAAAATATACCTTTGATGTTGCTTGCAAGCTACTGGTAGGAACGGATGCTTGTTCCGATTCTCACTTTGGCGAATTATTTGAGACTTGGTGCGACGGCTTGTTCTCTGTTCCTCTACCCTTGCCTTGGACAAAGTTTGGTCGAGCATTACGCTGCCGGGAGCAATTGCTGGCTTTAATTGAACAGATTGTGCGCCAGCGGCAACAACAGCCAGAGTTAGAGCAGGATACTCTTGGGCTACTACTCCAGGCACGGGATGAGCAAGGGAATAATCTCAGCCTAGAGGAAATTAAAGACCAAGTGCTGTTGCTACTGTTCGCGGGTCATGAAACCTTGACATCTGCGCTCGCTTCCATCTGTACGCTCCTAGCTCAGAATCCAGAAGTACTAGCTGCTGCTCGTGCAGAACAGCGGAAATTTGTCGGGTTGGGACAGCTGAGAGTTGAGCAGCTCAAGGAAATGAGTTATCTAGACCAGGTAATGAAGGAAGTGCTGCGGTTGGTTCCTCCAGTGGGTGGTGGCTTTCGGCAAGTGATTCAAGAGTGTAAGTTTAACGGCTACTTGCTTCCACAAGGGTGGTCTGTCCTCTACCAAGTTGGCAAGACTCACCAGGATAGCAGTGTATACACTCATCCCCAACAATTCGACCCAGAGCGCTTTGGAGCAGAACGGGCTGAAGATCAATTTTTACCCTATGGTTATATACCATTTGGTGGTGGAGTCAGGGAATGTTTAGGTAAAGAGTTTGCCAAGCTGGAGATGAAGTTGTTTGCAGCGCTGCTAGTCCGCGAGTACGAATGGGAACTGCTACCCGAGCAAAACTTGGATTTGATTATGACTCCCACACCCCATCCCCGCGATGGTTTACAGGTAAAGTTTCGGCGGTTGGTAATTCAACCTTAGCTCTAGCTGAGACCGTAGGTTGTGTTGCTTTAACCGATGGTAGTTTGGTAGAGATGGTATTTGTACTTACTGTGGCTCGACCAACTCACCGAGTCCATAATCCCCTTACACCCCGAGCCGAAACCGCATCTATTGAAGGAAAGCACCGTCAACTAAGATCTCTTCATGTCGCACGCTTTTAACTAAAACCACGGCGCTTTCCTGATGAAAGTATCGGTTTCGGCTCAAGGGTTAGAGCGCATCTGGTCAATATTCCTTCCCCAGATGTAGGGGAGCACACTAAAAGTGGAATATGAGCCTGGTAATTGGGGTTTGGAAAGGAGGAATGCAAGCTACCACAGTTGCAATTTTTTAGCTTTGTGCATGAAACTGAATAAAAGGTTTAGGCATATCACTGGAGGTTCAAAGATGATTGATGATCCCGCTCAACTTAATTCACGTTTCAAGGCTGTTGATGTCTATTTTACGGATGAAGGTTTGGTCTTAGTTTCATCAGATGCAGCGGAGGCACAACGGGCATATTGTGAAGCTCAACTAAAAAACTACAAAACCAAACTTGACGGAAACAAATTAATTTTGCTAAGATTTGGCAAGAAAGGAGTCCCACAGTGAGAGGGAAATCCCACTGTGGGCAGTGGTTAGAATCTATTCAGGTTGGATTAGAACAGATGTTCCAAATACTGAATAGCGGCAGCGCTCTCCAGGCAAAACCTCAAGAAAAGCTGACAACGACTCTCGGTCATCGAAGATAATCGTGATTGACTCATCACCGCTAAGTAAATAGCCACTCACGTTACCAAACCGAAAAGCCAACAGCACTAACCGCTGTAACTCCTCAAGACTCATTCATCACAATCTCCTTAAGCTAAGGTTTATACCAGTTTTTAGCCTTGGTGGGCATCGGCATCATCGCCGGGACTGGAGCTTCACCAGGCAAGCTTGCCGCTACTCGTCCAGCTGCCTGATTCAGTTCTCCTTGTATAAGTGTAAACCATTTTTGCATAAGTGTCAACCGCTTTTAGGTTTGTTCCTAGCTGAGAGTAAGATAATTTCCCCAGATGCGATCGCATCAAGCAACTGTCCAGTGGAACCTTCATGGTTATAAATATATCCAAGCTTCTCAGCTATTTCTTTTAGTCTTTCCGATGTTTCTGGTGCAACTCTAGCGTGCAAAGAATCACGCTCTAGCTTTCTTCTCCCCATGTTTTTAATTTATTTGCCCTTATAAGTGGGATACATTTAATTCAATATACCGCTCTGGGGCTGAAGTGGCCACAACCAGGCTAGAGCACTTGTTACATGAGCGCGGGGTTTGGTGAGCAGGTATTGGGGTGGGGGCACTCTCACTGTTTGTACAACTTCCCCTACTCCGTCGAGCGCCCGATGACCTCCGAGTGTGGGCAGCTCTTGATCGGGTGTTTGGGAGGGAGCTAGAGCAGCAATGTTCCTGAGTGTAGGCAGAAACAGAGCACTTGTTGTATGACCGGGAAGAATTTGATAGGGGGACGAGAAACCATTGTTCCCCTCGGTCGCGCCTAGTAAGGGTCGTGAACAGAGCAGAAGTTCCGTCACTAGAAATGCCAGCTACTCATAGCTGCCTTCCTTGACCCACCCAACCGCACCCTGCACTGTCACATCCTAAAAATGAGGGAATCGTGAGATTATAACTAGGGTTACGTAAAAAGTTGCTCGAAAGCAAAAACTATATTACTGAGTCAGTATGAAAACTTTCAAGTTTTGTAGACTTAGCCTGGCGCTGACATTATTCACTGCACTGGGATGTGTTCAGTCTCAAAAGGCGGTAGCGCAAACTACCAGTTCTACGGCGCAAATCATTAATAGTGGTTCAACAAATACCTCCTCTTACACTATTAATGTCTCACCATCCGGGTCTGCAACTTATACCGTTGGCACAACTTCTAGCTCTGGTCAAATTTCTCAATCACTAACTACCAAATTTTTTGAAGATATAAAAGTAGCGATGCCGCTATCTAAATTACCGATTCAGCATTGTGTCAAAAGTGTCTCTTTTGGTACAACGACTCAGGTGAAATTTCAAACACAGACCTCTCCAGACCTGAGCTGCCCTAGCTCTAATTCCCAAGTCAAAAATCTGTACAGTGATACCCAGTCGATTGTACAGTCATTAGGGATTTCTGCTTTGAAATAGGGTGTCAACCGAATGCCAAAACAATTCTTGCATTCAAAATTCAAAGTTCAAAAATAATAATTTTGAATTCTTAATGCAAGAACTTTGAATTCCCATCGGGGGCCTTTACCCGGAATTAATCAATTCAAAATTATTCTTCTTACTTTTTAATTGTGAATGCAAGGATTTTGAATTTAAAAGTGTTCACGCTTTTTAATCGAAGATAGCAATTAAATTACCCTGGATTTTGGCTCTAATAGCCGTAGCTCCAGGGGCTCTCTCTTCACAGTTGGTACAACTTTCTCTACTCCGTCAAGCGCCAAAGAAATGTCCGAGTGGGGCAAGAATAGCGGGGGTTGGGGAGGGGGCAGATCGCTCTCGCAATGTTCGTTCTCCGCAACCAGGCTAGAGCGCTTCAAAGTATGTGCATGAGCAAGCTGTTAAGGGTGGGTGAAGGCTCGTCGCTGTTGTCTGTTCCCATCACTTGATACCATTAGACTTTCATCAGCCGCTTACAAGTGCTTTGGCGTTGCTCTGACATCTGCAACCAGTGCTTGTAATGTTGAGCCAGCATCACGGCCCTTGGGTCAGATTGAGACTCTAGATAAACGATGGTTTGGCGGACCAGATTAATGGGTAAAGTTACATCAGTCAAAACAATTCAAAATTCTTGCATTCAAAATTCAAAAAGTACCCCATAGCTAAAGCCAGGGGCTTGAAATAATGGTATCCGTTCAGAGGGGGTCAGGAAGCCAGTATTATTTGGTGTTGAGAATT
>CAXUIG010000182.1:0-13139 GCA_964250845.1 uncultured bacterium
GTGCATCACTACAATGCGTCACTGCAATCCTGACCATTACTATTCAGGATTACCTGAGCGTTTATGATGGTATAAATCCTACTAGGTTCGGGCAGGGGCAGAGCTTGGAGAATGATGAGCAAAGACGCCGAGAGTTAGCGGATTTCTTGCGGACTCGTCGTGCCCGCCTTTCTCCTACCGAAATGGGCTTCCCAGGTGGTCTTCGACGCACTCCTGGGTTGTGGCGCGAAGAGGTGGCTCAACTTTCACATATGAGTTCGACCTGGTACGCCTGGCTAGAGCAAGGACTCGATATTCGTCGTGTATCTATGCAGGTTTTAGGGCGTTGCATAATATAAGTATGAAGTGCCCTAAATGCGAATCCAACCAAATCAGTAAAAACGGCCACCATCATGGCAAGCAAAATTATATTTGCAAACACTGTGGTCGTCAATTTGTCGAATCCTACAATCCCAAAGGCTACTCGAATGATATCAAACAATTGTGCTTAAAGATGTACCTGAATGGTATGGGATTTCGAGGCATAGAACGAGTGACTGGAATTAACCACAACACTATTATCAACTGGGTGAAGCAAGCCGGTCTGGCTCTCCCAGATGCTCCTGAGTCTGAGGAAATTCCGGAGCAGGCTGAACTGGATGAACTTCAAACCTTCGTAGGGTCAAAGAAAAAGAAGATTTGGCTGTGGACGGCAGTCAATCACAAATTCCCAGGGATTCTTGCCTGGGTTTTAGGTGACCGAAGTGCCGAGACTTTTAAACAATTGTGTCAGATTGTTCGCGGGTGGCTCTCGTTTCTGGTATGTCACAGATGGCTATGTAATTTATTCCATGTTTATTGACGACCTGTCTCACTTGGTGAGCAAGACTTACATGACACGGGTTGAAGACGAGTGTTGCTGGGGGAGTACTCCCCCAGCAAACTCTCGGAGAAAACACCCGATTGAGGCATTATGCAAGCTCGTTTACATCGTCGGACTTTATGTTATTCAAAGTCTACTGAGATGTTAAAGGCATCCATCCGCCTATTACTTCATTACCTAAAGTATCGGTCTATACCTCTGGCTGCCTGAATCATGAGTTAATTGTGCAACGCCGGTTTTAGAGGGCCTAGCTCGGGCGCTAAAACTGACTCCAGAAGAAAGGGCGCATCTATTCATGTTTAAATGTAGCAAAATAATACATTAGATTAATCCTGATCACAGTGTCTGCGAGTAGTCGAAATTAATAGAAAGTATGTCTACAACACTGATCGAAATAAGCCAAATAGTCATCCATCCAGGGCAGAGCATTACCTTGCAAAACGTTTCCTGGCCGCAGTTTGAAGACATCCTGGCAGAACTGGGTTCCCACAGGTCTTCAAAAATAGCTTACTACAAAGAAATCTTAGAAATTATGGTGCCGTCACCAGAGCACGAGTATTTCAAAACGAGTTTTGGCGGTTTAATCGAGGACTTAGCCACGGAGCTGGGACTAGATTACGAAAACTTCGGCTCGACTACTTGGAAGAACCAGGAGGTTTCGGCAGGTGCAGAGCCTGATGAATGTTTCTATATCCAGAGCTTTCCAGTAATTCAGGGTAGGTTTAATATCGACCTGAAGCAAGGCGACCCTCCACCAGACTTGGTTCTAGAGATAGACCTTACAAGTAAGTCTCTCGATAGCTTACCAATTTACGCTCGACTAGGTGTTCCCGAGGTGTGGCGGTACGACAAAGGAGAGATTCATGTATACCACTTAACAAATGATAAATATATTGAATATGAGTTTAGTCTAGCCCTCCCAGACTTTCCGGTAAAATTATTGCCTGATTTCGTTAAACAAAATCTGCCACGAGGAAGAAGATTGATGAGGCAGGATTTTAGTTACTGGGTGCGAAATATGTTATGATTTGATGATGCTAACGCGGTCAAAGTATGGCGGCGTTAGCGTTTTGGTTAACGATTAATGACTTCGTTTCTCAGATCATCAATTAAATCACGCAGAAAATCAAAAATCCACTCAGCTATCTGAGCTGAGCGCTCACTGGCTTGAGCAGACCTCTGCGCAGCGGCAACAGCATCGCGGCTCATGCCAGACAAATCGCTCACGTTTCTTGTTCAACTGACTTGCAGTAGCACTCTTGTTTTATGGTGCAGCGGTGCCAGGTGGTGCCGCAGTGGGTGCTGCTGCCATACAGCGTTGGCTGTCGGTGGCGGCGGGTCAGATTGCTTATGGTCCTGAAGCTGCCCGCCTCGTCAACGTTTTTGGTGCCAAGCTCGACTACGATCGCGCCTGGCAAGATCGCCAACAACCTGTTTAAAATGATGGACGCGCACCTCGAAGATCGAACGTTTCTAGTGAACGCTCAGCCGACGATCGCGGATGTTGCTGCTTACAGCTATATCGCCCATGCGCCCGAAGGCGATGTGTCGCTCCAACCTTATCCGAATATTCAAGCATGGCTGACTCGCATTGAGCAGGTATCCGGTTTTGTGCCGATGGCGACGACTGCTGTTGGTTTAGCCGCCTAAGAGCGGGAGAGGAGGCATGATGGTAAACTCAGGATGGTCACACCCAGAATCGCCCTTTCACGCTGGCGAGATTGCAATCCAGGAACGGGTGGGTGTCCGCACCAAGATGGAAGCACAGGGAAGACGGGTGATTCGCAATTATTTGACCGACCAACATCAACAGTTTTTCGCTCAACTCCCGTTTTTGATTGCCGGAACCGTGGATAGGCAAGGTCGCCCGTGGGCTTCGATCCTAGTAGGTGAGCCGGGCTTCCTCTCTACGCCTGACGATCGTACCTTGCAAGTTACAACTAAACCGCTATTTGGCGATCCACTCACACAGGCTCTAGTCCAAGGGAGCGACATTGGCTTACTGGGAATTGAATTATCCACTCGCCGCCGCAATCGGATGAATGGAATTGTTACAGCAATCACCCCAAATGGCTTCACGATTCAAGTCGGTCAAAGTTTTGGCAACTGTCCGCAATACATCCAATCTCGTACCGTTGATGTGACTAGCAGTTTTGAAGATCTTATTACTTCCAAGCCAGTCTACCGGCTCGAGACTTTGGGAAAACTGGAAAATGGCATGATTACTGCATCAGATACCTTCTTCATTGCAACCGCATTTCACGGGGATCAGTCTAATCCCGTTCAGGGAGTTGATGTTTCTCACCGGGGCGGCAAACCAGGGTTCGTGCGGGTTGATGACGATTGCCTCCTAACGTTTCCTGACTTTGCGGGCAACTTGCATTTCAATACGATCGGAAATTTGCTGCTCGATCCACGTGCGGGTTTACTGTTCATCAATTTTGCTCACGGCGATTTGCTGTATCTTACGGGAACCGCTGAGGTGATTTGGGACGGCGACGAAATTCGTGCTTTTGCAGGTGCTGAGCGGCTAATTCGCTTCCGAGTCTCGCAAGGGTATGGCGTTAAAGGAAGCTTGCCGCTACGCTGGTCTGAGCCTGAGTACTCGCCCTTTCTCGACCGCACTGGCGCATGGGAAGAAGCTTGGCATAGGAGATCTCACCATCCAGAGAGAAATTTAGCCAAACTCCCAAGGTCAAATTTCCTGAGCATCTCTAGAAAGGCAAAGACAGCAGGTATATGTTGAGTAGAATCGAGAACTGCTGCACCGATGACTCTTTCTGCTGGCACTGGCAACCGATACACCTGCACATCGTTGGGGAGTGGTTCAGCCGCCAGACGAGGAAGAATCGCTGCCCCTAGCCCCTGCCCCACCATACTGACAATCGTTGAGTCTTCTTGAATGCCACTAGCAGTGTGCATTGGTGGTGCAAATCTCTTGATGTGTTCTTGGATAATGCGCCCACAGGGTAAGCAGGGGAGTAAAACCAGCGGGTAATCCGCTAATTCTCCCCAAGTCAGTTGAGGAGTTCTTACTGTTGCCGATGGCGGTAGCAGGGCCACATACTCATCTCGTAGCAGTTCCCATGCTTCAAACTCATTACTGGTCGGCAGGTAAGTCATACCAATGTCCGCCCGTCCCTCACGCAAACATTGCTCGATATCCAGATAGTCAGGGCGCTCGATGATCGTCGCACTCACCTCTGGGTGGCGAGAGCGAAATTTGGCAATCACCTTTGGCAAGAGATGGGTTGCCACACTCCGAAACGAAGCAATCCGAACCTCTCCACCATGTAAGCCTTTTTGCCGGTTGGCTTCTAGTTGCATCAACTCTAAATGTTGCAGGGCCATTCGGGCATGATGCAGAATTCGCTCTCCCGCAGGGGTCAACACAGCACCCCATCGACCCCTAGAAAATAAAGGCACACCCAGTTCCTCTTCAAGGGTAGCGATTGCATGGCTGATGGCTGGCTGAGAAAGCTGCAACTCCATAGCAGCCTCACTAAAATTGCCATGCTCGGCTACTGCTACTACGGCCCGCAGTTGGAATAACTTCATTTGATCGCACTCAAGGGGTGGGCAAGTGATTTGATTTTGTCAAAAAGAGTCAGCTCCAGGTGTTTAAAACTATAAATCCCATTTATATAAACTATACAAGACATCATTTGATTTATCACTAAGACGTCGCTAGGGTAGGCATTATTGAGCCAAGGAACGCTCTCATGAACGATACCGAGAGATGGTTTACAACTGACAAGACAGACATTTGGCGGCAGGGCAATTTAATTCACTCCCAATCTCCCATAGCACTCTTGGAGCGAGTTTGGCAGCAGTGGGTCAATTGGTTGGCAAGTCCGAAACACATCCAGCTTTGCCAAGGAGTTGAGCGCTTCGATCATCTACGAATCGCACCCCAGATAACAAATGTCTTGAGCATCGTTGTTTGGCTCTAGAGTTAAGATTAAAAATTCGAGATTGGTGGCCCACTTCATCATTTTCGAACGATTAGTCTAAACTCCAAAATTCAGTTTCAAACCACAAAAGATTCTTATCAGTCATGAAAAAAATTTTGCAGCGGATGATGAAAGTCTTTGTTGGACGTAATGAAATACGAGTTTGGCAGACCTATGACCGCTTCGGTAAGAACTGGTGGCACGCCTTCGATCCCCTGAGCGGTCATTATAATTCTACTGATGATGAAGCGTCAATGCGGGCATGGATTGAGCGGCGTTACTACTAATAATTCAGCGGTCACAAATCAAATTGGCTTTGGAAAAATTGTCTAAGGCTAAGACAAGTAACAATGCTTTTTATCATCCATAACCACAGTGAAATTGTCAGTCAAATTAACTTATTCCCAGTTTAAAACGAGGTTTTTGACTATGAAACCTTTTACGAATACTTTTAAGCGAGCGTCAATAGCAAGAGCGGTCGGCTCGTACTCAAACAAATTTAAGGCTTTTACTGCTCTGTTTAAGGGGCAGACAAAACTTCTGATTCCTCGTCTTTTTACCATCCGCCAAGGTGAAGTATTTCGGCTGACATCAGCGAACCGAGAGGTTCAAGTGTTGTCAGGTGTTGCCTGGATCACAGTTGCGGGAGAGGATATTATTTTGACCTGTGCAGAAAAAGCGTCCCTTGAGTTAAATCAAGACTTCGCCCTTGTCTCCGTTCTAAGTGACGTTCCATTGCTCTTAGCAGCTTGGTCAGGGGAGCAACGCTCCTAAAGTGGAGTAAAAATCTACTCTAATTGGCAAAGCTACTGACTACCTGCCGAGCTATTCGACGTTTGAGTGCCCATGACATAATTCTAACATACAATTTTCTGTTGGGAGCCAAAGATCCCCGTTCCGCATTCCCCATACCTCCAAGCATGCAGCTAGGTCGGTAGTACCTTGCGGAGGTCTAGATGGAATTTATCTCTCCTTCCCCTAGGGTGAAATTTGGGGACACAAGGGGATTCAACCGAAGTGGATATCAGTCAGCAAAAAGAACAGTTCAGTAGTACTTATGTACGGGCGGTTGCCTCAGTTGCAGGCTGTTCTCTCTACACACCTTCCGTGGACGATGACAGCGTTGACTTGGGGCTAGCCGCCAGGGGTGGAACAGGACCAATCCTTTCTCCCCGCCTGGAATTGCAGTTAAAGTGTACTTCAAGAAACGTACTTGAAGAGAGCTTTGTGAGATATCCGCTCAAGCT
This sequence comes from uncultured bacterium, assembly GCA_964250845.1. Taxonomy (GTDB): domain Bacteria; phylum Cyanobacteriota; class Cyanobacteriia; order Cyanobacteriales; family Chroococcidiopsidaceae; genus CAXUIG01. The sequence continues at coordinate 6,063 of CAXUIG010000182.1, forward strand.
CAAAAACTACGATGATTTGAGAATCTCTACCCTTGTGCCGCGCATCTTGGTTGTGGTTTTAGTCCCAGAAGATCTAGCAGACTGGTTACAGCAGCAAGAAGAGGAACTGTGCCTGAGACATTGCGGCTACTGGATATCACTGCGGGGGATGTCACAGACACAAAATACCAAAACTGTAACAGTTGAGTTACCCCGCTCTAATCAGTTTACGGTAGAAGCTCTCCAGTCCATGATCCAACGCATTAGCTTCGGAGGTTTTCCATGAAAGTAACAGTGCGAGATAGCCAAATTTTATCGACCATAGAGCCAAATGTGCTAGAGGCACACTTGAGAGCAAAAGGATGGTATGAACAGGGGCGGATTTATGATAATGCAGGAGCAATTTGGAGGCGGAAGAATGAGTCGGCTGATGAGGCATTTGAAATTTTGCTACCCCTCAAGACAAGTCTCGGAGATTATGCCGCTCGGATCAGCGATGCTCTTAAAACACTAGAAGTAGTAGAAGAGCGCTCTCAACTGGATATCTTAAGCGATTTACTCACAGAGGCTACCAATATAAAAATTCAGGGAATGGTGATTGAAATTCAAAAGGAAACTTCAACTGGCACTGTCACCCTGATCGGTGTTGTTGTGGGGAAGCTGCGTAAAATCAATATTGAGCTAAGGCAGCCAGAATACACCCTGGCAATTAAAGCTTACCAGGAGCGACTGCCAGTAATCTGCACTGGTAACTTGATTAAAAAGGGCAGCTTGTTTGTGCTGAATAACCCCCGCCACTTTTTACTCTTCGATGTTTCGACAGATTGAAGCAGTCAACTTATCCAGAAACTGCTCCGAAGTGACATGATATTTTTTTTCAAAGTAATCCAGTCTTTGACCAGTTCGTCACATGCCACTGACTAATGTGGGCACTGGCAACCGATACACCTGCACATCGTTGGGGAGTGGTTCAGCCGCCAGACGAGGAAGAATCGCTGCCCCTAGCCCCTGTGCCACCATACTGACAATCGTTGAGTCTTCTTGAATGCCACTAGCAGTGTGTGTCCTCACGCTCAGCAGAGCTGGTTAACTGAAACGGCACGCACCGTGCGTGACAACGAAATGGTTTTTGATTGGGGCAGCGCGTTAGCCCGGATCGCGCGGAACATTCCGAATCGGCAAAGACCCGTGCCAAATGCCAACCGCATCAGTAGAAGAGTCGGGACTTCTCGCAGAGATTTGATCAAACCCGATAGACCAAACCGAACCAAGCCCTCAGGTCGAACCATGCCTTGCCAAATAGAATCGAGCCAAGATGGCAGGGTTTGTGCCGTCCAGTCTGCTGTGGTCACGCTTCCTTCGACGAATCCCGTGGCTGACAAAAGCTCGGAAAAGACTTCAATGCTGGCAAATGCAGGATGAGACCACTGATCGAGCAACTGCTGCATCACGGGTCTTTCCCAAAAATTGAGCGGGTTTTGGCGATCGTCCCGCTGGTTCCAGTCGGCGACAACCAGCACGCCACCGGGCTTGAGTACTCGCATCAACTCTCTGGCGAAAATGGCTTTGTCGGGCATGTGAGGTCCTGCTTCGATCGACCAGACCACATCAAAACTTGCGTCCGGGAATGATTGTGCCATCGCATCATCCACCAGAAACTGAGCATTCAGTCCTTTAGGTGTGAGTTCCTGGGCACGTTTGACTTGTTGAGGGCTGATGGTAATCCCGGTGACGGCAAACCCATAATCCTGTGCCAAAATACGGCTGCTCCCTCCAATTCCGCAGCCTACATCTAAGACAGTGGTGCCAGGCGGAAGTTGATCTAAACCACCCCAACGCACCATTTCATGCACAAAGTCAGACTTAGCTACCAGAAAATCCTTGCGTTGCGGCGGCGAACCGTAGTGACCCAGGTGAATATGGTCGCCCCAATAGAACTCCAAAATGCCGTCTTCCGTCCATTGATCATAGGAATGGGCAACAGAATCAGACGATTGATAACGGCGAGCACTGAGTAGATAGAGCGCGATGCCTGCTATCAGTAGTGTGAGGAGAATTCCAAATACGAAAAATAAACTCATGAGGATGAAGCTTTACAGTTACGGGACAGAGGCGGATTCACACCAGACTTTCCCTTTGAGTCTGATGGCTGCTCCCCACCAGAACCGATATCACCTTAAATATTAACATGGTTGAGGGGAAGTGGCATAATTTGTCTACGTAAAGACTGCCAGTAGACCGAAAACTTTTGCGATCGCGCTGCGGAACAGCCACAAGTTATCTTGATCGCCGACCCGCGCCGCGATGGATAATCAGTACATGCTGACAGTCCTCATGGCTGCCTTATCGACACCAGATTGCCCACCCCAACCCGCTGGTTAGCCTCAAGCGAGAAGGACATTCCGATGGTGGAGCGGTTGCAGGATGCAGAGCCCCTGCCACGTTTAGCCTGGAACAAGTTCTGCAATTATTTGCCAACGCGAACGTGAGAACCCACAGACCTCTTGGCGACCTATCAGTCATTGGACACAAGCGAGAACTTGCTTTGGAGGTCGTCAAACAGAGCATGGTGGAGACGATCTCGCCTCGGCATGTAGGGCGATTACTAGAGGAAGCCACCCTCAAACCGCTCTTCTTCCGGGTACTGGTTGAATCCCCTCTGAAGAAGAGCGTTCGAAAGCTTTTGTGGCGAGGTCAGCTTTAGCACAGTATTTAGATAGGACTGACCCAGGTAGCATAAAGAATGCGAGCGACCAGTGCCCAGTCAACCAGGCTCTTACCATAAAGGGAGGGATAGAGCCATAATTTAACTTATAATATATTAAATTTCTTAAACAAATAGAGGATCTAAAACATAGACTATATTACAATTTAGGCTATTCGAATAAAATTTTTAATATAAAAATATTAAAGCTTATGACATCTTCAAAACGTCAAGAATTTTCAGACATTAAAGAGTTTTATCTAGAGAAAATCCAGTTAAAATCTGAAAATCAGCCAAGCATAAAGGGATACTACGTTTTCAGTACTGCACCAATTAACGTTGAAGATAAGTTTAATACTCCCGATAGTGAATCAGTTAAAAACACACTTTTAGAAATTGCAAAGCATTTGGTAGAACATAAGGACTCAGAAGTTATTCTATCCATTCATGGGTATGCTAATACAAAACTTAATGCTATAGATAGACATAAAAAAATTTATAGCTACGCCAACTGTGAGTGCCACGAGAAAGCCCCTGTTTTCTTAGGGTATCGCTGGCCTGCTGAAAATCCGGTTCAAGATGATTCCAGTAAAAACATACTTTTACTAAAGCTGAAAGACGCACTACTATCACTGCCAACCATGTTGCTCACAATCTTCATCAGCATGCTGATACTTGGCCTGATTACAGCTTCGTTCTTAATTTGGCATTTTTCTATATCTGCTACACTAGGTTTTATTTCACTAATTGCAATAGTGCCTACAACACTTATACTGTGGTGGGGAGATGCATTAACGCTATTGTTTCCTTTATTACCTAATGTGCTGCTGTTGTTAGGACTGTTACTAGAAATAATTGCAATTTTTGCTACTTTCAATATTTCCGGTATATTTGTACCACTGCTAATTTTGTTTTTTAGTTTATTTGCTATAATTATCGCTCTAATTGCGTTAAGATTATCAAATTATTCGCGTGATAACTATCGAGCTACTAATTATGGTGTCATAGATTTAGTTGAATTGATTAGACATCTCGATCAATCAGTAATTGAAACGATAATCGCCCCTAATGCCTTATCAAAAGAAAATATCCTAGCTCTGATAACTACTATTAAGAATGAAACAAATGAAAATATTACTTTAAAAGACTGGCAACAGGCAAGTAGCGAAAGAAAAATAGAATGGTGGGGTAAAAATAGAAGAATAAAATTAAATTTTATAGGTCATAGCATGGGATGCTTTGTGGCAACGAATACTATTCGCACCCTTTCTGATGTTTTTGATGAAAACTCAATTTATAAGAATCCGTCAGCGGAGATTGGTCGAGTTTTTAGTCTAGCAAGATTAATCTTAGTTGCCCCTGACATTCCTATAGAAACAATCATTCCTAGACGCTCAAATTTCTTGGCAGCATCTTTGCGGCGGTGTGAAGAAGCATATGTCTTTAGTAACGAGGGTGATTTGGCGCTGCGCCTTGCTTCAACAGCTGCAAACTACTTTAGCTTTCCAGCAAAAACTCGCTTTAGAGGCTACAGGCTTGGTAATATCACTGTTAAACATTTTAAAGAAAAAACCAAAACTCAGCCACTTGTAGATGTTCCTATATATGGAATCGTTAACCCCGAATATAAAGATGCACCCTCTAATTATCTTGAAATCCGCGCTTCCAACCAGGAACACAAGAATATTGAAGAACTGATAACAGAACGGGGAGATCGACAACTAAAAGTGCCATTAAAAACAAATTTAGATGAAGAAGTACCAATTGCGGATCTATTTACCTACTTTGACTGCACAGATTACGAAGATATTAAAGCTGAGAATGTAAATCAGCTACTTGCGCCGGAAATAGAAAAACCTGAACTACCAAAACAAAAAAATCTCAGCAAGGCGCTTAAGAAATCAGCTTTAAATTTCAGTGATTACATTCAGCTAATTATTGCTTATTTTGTTTATATGTATACTAACCCGTCTAAATATATCAATACACATGGAGGTTACTTTGAGGGCAAGTTTAGTCAGCAGTTAATATATCAACTTGCCTTTTTAGGATTAGATAATTTTCTAGAAAAATTAACATCTGAAAAGGTCGCAGATAAGCAGATAGATGAAAATGTTCCAGATAAGCAGATAGAAAAAATACATAAACTATCTGAAAAATGTAAAAAAAAACAAATTCAAGTAGTTATTTCTCGCAGAATTCACGACAGATTAACCCAACAGGGAGATGTCGTCAAGGAAGCGTCGCAAATCGAGCTGCTATGGAAAAAAAATTGGGTTGTGCATTGAACGGAAAAATCTGATTTTTCGTTAATCTGATTTTTTTATCCGTAGACGAAAGTAAAAATTATCATAGTAGCTAAACTTATGCATTAGAGTACTAGTCAAGAGCAATGAGCATGACCCCCAAAAGAAGCTGAACGACTGCAAGCGTGTCTCCGAGAAATAGCTGCCATCCTGGATTGAAATGAGATGTTTGGGGGGTTGCGGGGGTATCTCCCCGCACTCCAGAGGACTATTAGGCTTCTAGACGCCCTTTGTTGAGGGGGCAAGTGAGGTAGCTTTTGGCTATGAGGTGGGGCTCGGTCGTCATCCCAGAATATGACAACCGAGCCCCTAACCCCACACAGACGCAAGTAGATGCCCCGGAGTTATCCCCCGATGGCGAGTAACTTCGCAACTTTCACTCCAGATAAATTCCAGTGCGCATCTTATTAAAGGAGGCCGAGATTTATGTAAGCCGCTCACAAGTAGCTGGCTGTAATCGCCTCCTTCTTTTTGCTCAAATAGATCAAGTCAAGCTTAGCCGATTAGTTGAGCAACTCGAAAGGCAGACGTAATAGCTCCTTCATGCAAACCATCCCCAAGGTAGGCTCCCGCATAATATGTGTTGTTTTCCCCATTGGTTGCTACAACTTCATCTCGGTATCGGAAGGACTCGACTGTATATAACGGAGTGTGATGTTTCTGAATGTGAATGATGTGATCTTTCGCAATCAACTCATCCAGTTGAAACGCTAGGCTATATTGCAGTGGTGACGAGATCCCGCAAAGTTGGTTTAGGTAAGCATTATAGCCCCATCTGCTGTCCGTCTGGAAGAAATCAAATTCTGATAATTGCTGGATACCATGTCGGACATACATGGATGTATCCGTATGGAGCAAGGTTGTCGCATAGTTCGCTTTCCAGACTGAAAACCGTTTGCTTTCTGCATCGGTTGGGTCAGATAACAGCGTTATTACCTGGTCAGGTGGCGTTGCAAAAACGACTTTATCGAACTCCTGGATCTCACTACCCGAGTGCTCGATTTTTACAGCATCAATGCTTCTGAAAATGGCGGCAATTTTTACATTGAGCAATATCTTGCCCTTAAAGCGCTCCAGGATTTTTTCAATATAGGAATACACGCCACCTTTAATCCTTACCCAGTTGACGAAGACATAATCTCGCAGTGCGGGAATCGCTAGTTCTGCCGGGAAGTCATCGATGAATTCAAAGGGCATAGAGTAGCTATACATCGTCAGCAACTTTAGCCAGCTATTGCGAATACACGGGCGTTTCATATGCTGAGACATCGGCTGGTCGTAAAAATCCTGGATTTTAGAAAATCGCGTTTTCAACCAGAATCCAGCCGAACGAGCATAGAGGGTATGGAGCTGTAAATATTCGATACTGCGTTGGATTCCAGTGAAGTTCTTCTGGAGCATAACCGCTGATAGAAAGTGGCGACCGTCCTTCAGAAACAGAGCTGAACCAATACGGACGGGTTCTAGTTCAACCCCTAGCTCTTGCATGAGGGCAAGGAAGTTGTGAAACGCCACGGGAAACTCGAGCACCCCGTTTTCCAAAATCTGATCGCAATCGGATTGGTTTGGTGCCACGTTTTTGTTGAGTGTCCGAATATGTCCACCTAAAATGGGCTGCCTTTCAAATACGGTGACGTGATGCCCCTGCTGATCGAGCAGGTAGGCTGTAACCATACCGCTGGCTCCGCCCCCAATAACTGCTATTCTCATAGCTCACTACCGAATTTATGGGATGGATAGTTTATGAACTTCTGTTTAGCCCTTGCCTAAAATCACGTCGCCGGATAATCTTTGATACAGCAGCGCTCCTGTCCAAAATGTTGGAGCAAAGCCTGGGTAGCCGGATGAGGCATTGCAGAAATAGAAATTGTTGAGTGAGGTTTCGTGATTCAGTCGGTTAAGACCCATGTTGCGCGGCGTGAGGCTAGAGCCGTAGGAATTCCCCTCGGGGCACCAGCAGAAGCGCTCATTGGTTGTAGGACTACCAGTAATCTTGAAGACTATGTGTTTTCTAAAATTTGGAACGTAGTGTTTTTCAGTAAGCGTTCAGGGGGGGGAAGTGGTCGCTGTGGAATTGACCCCCGGTTC
>CAXUIG010000183.1:0-13072 GCA_964250845.1 uncultured bacterium
TTCATTATACCAATAATCTTAACTTTTTACAAATGATTTAGGATTGCTATAGTCAATCAGCAGCGAAGCTGCTGCCAATAGACCTGGATTGCGGCCAAAGTTTGCAGTGGTAACTATATAGGCTCCACCGCCATTGGGATAGGCACCAACGGTTTGTCGATAGGAAAGAACGACTATCGCTAGCAGGCAGACGATGACTACGGAAATCCAGATAGATATACCCAGACCCGCAGCTCCGGCAAGCACCAGAACCTTGAGGATTTCCTCAGTTGCATAGGCATTAGACGAAATGGCATCGGAGGAAAAAACTGCCAAGCCTTGAAAGTTATTTAACCGTTCAGTTTCGTAAGCATCATTCGGTAAAGGTTTCCCCAAAAGAAATCGCTTGAACTTAGAATAAAATGACATAAAATGCACCGCAAAAATTAATTTTCACTAAGTACGTTTGCCCAACTCAACTTAATTGTGGAGGCATTGAGTTTCTCATAAAATTGCCTGCTAGAGTTGGTATAGCCAGGTTCGGGACATGAACTCTTTCGGGTTAGAAAAGTGACACGAGCTGCGTTTCAGCCACCTTTATTGAACCGGGCTAGCTCTTCTGAAGTGTAGCCCATACCACACGAGCGAGCGAACTCAGGGAGAGTGTATTAACTTTCCCATACACAAGCTTGGATACAGCGCCATACCTCCATCAGTAAACAGCGTTGTACCATTGACCTAAAAAAATAGCACTGATGATAGCACTAACGCACTTAATCATATCAGCAGTTTGAAGCTAGCCTTTGACTGCGGCTCAAGAATGCTGTGTGGAACGACAAGATTAGTAGGAATTAGATAATCCATGGGTAGTCCTTAATACATTCCAGTGAGACCCAACGGGCCTGACAGACTCCACCACACCGGATAGCTAATATCTATAACATATATAGCTTACCTGGGACAGTTTGAACAAGGGGCGTCAGAATCTAAGTTACACATCCTGGGAATGATGGTGTGCCAGTAGCCTAGTAGGGTGGCAACATAAACTACATTTAAAACAAGTAGGCGTTTAATTGGCGTCTATAGCTGTAAACGCACCCAGTTGTTTAAAATTAAACAACATTAAGTATTTTGATCTATATCAGTTGCTTAGCTGCGGCGGCTCCTCTAATAATTTTGTACCATGATTGACATCAAGATTGTGCTTGGACTACTCCTGGTTGCCACTGTGCTCGCAGTAGTTGCTCAAAGGCTTGCAGTCCCCTACGCCATTCTGCTTGTCCTCGGTGGTCTAGTACTGGGCTTCGTGCCTGGCCTTCCCAGGGTTGAAATCGAACCTGAAGTTGTCTTTCTGGTCTTTTTGCCACCACTAGTGACCTCAGCGGCGTGGTACCTACCGTGGTGTGACTTGCGCGCCAATCTCAGACCGATCTTACTACTGTCTACTGGCCTGGTGCTGGCCACCACATCTGTTGTCGCTGTAGTGGCGCATGCTGCCATCACCGGAGTTACCTGGCCTGCCGCCTTCGTGTTAGGAGCCGTGATTTCACCTACTGATCCAGTAGCTGCTACTGCTATTTTCCAGCGACTCCGTATTCCCCGCCGCATTGTGACTATATTGGAAAGCGAAAGTCTGGTTAATGATGCCACAGGTTTGGTTGCTTACCGCTTCGCTGCCACTGCCGGAGTCACAGGCATATTTTCAGTGTGGGAAGCCAGTTGGCAGTTCTTCGTAGTAGTGATAGGTGGGGTGATAATTGGGGTAGTGCTGGGATGGATAGTCGCTTGGATACACCGCCGTCTAGACGATTCCCCCATCGAGATTACCATTACCATCTTGATGTCCTATGCGGCCTACTTACTAGCGGAACAGCTTGGCGTATCGGGGGTACTAGCGGCCATGACCATCGGGATCTACCACCGTTGGCGCAGCCCCGAGCTGCTCTCACCCAAAGTGCGTATGCAGGCAATTGCCGTCTGGGAAATCATTGTCTTTATCCTCAATGGTTTCATCTTTATTCTCATTGGCCTACAGCTACCGAGCATCCTTGAGGCGCTCTCTGGACAATCGGCAGCAACTCTCCTTTGGGACGCCGCCCTCATCAGTGTGGTCGTTATTGGTGTCCGCGTGCTGTGGGTATTCCCAGCCACTTACATCCCACGGCTGGTCAGTCGCCGACTACGCGAAAGCGACCCTTCCCCTCCCTGGCAACAGGTTTTGCTCGTAGGCTGGACCGGTATGCGTGGCGTCCTCTCCCTAGCTGCGGCTTTGGCATTACCCCTGACGACCAACAATGGCACTCCCTTTCCTGAACGCGACTTGATTATCTTCTTAACCTTCTGCACGATCTTGGTGACGCTTGTACTGCAGGGGCTTACCCTGCCGATACTAATCCGCTGGCTCAAGGTGAAAGACGATGTTGGCACTGAACGGGAAGAGATGGAGGCCAGACTCAGGGCGGCTCAGGCTGCGGTGGTACGCCTGGAGGAACTCACTGCCCAAGACAATGTGCTGGCACGAGCAGAGATGGTCGAATGGCTGAGGACTCTGTACAAGGAACGCATCCGCCGCTTTAGTACTTGCTGTGATGCTATGGATGACGGCAGCTTTGAGCAACTCGCCGCCTTTAAGTATCTGCAGCAAGAGGTTCTTACTGCCGAGCGGAGAATGGTTGTGAAAATGCGTAATCAGGGCCTCATCCACGAAGAGGTGATGCTCCGCATCGAGCGTGACCTTGACTTGGATTCAGTGCGGCTTGGCGAGTGACTCGGAGCTAATCAAGTCGTGTGTGGCCATGGCAATGAAAATAAACACAAAGATATACCCTTGCCCAAGTGAATTTTATGTCAGAGCATTACACAATAATAATCAAAGGAATTCAAGAAACCTTTAGTCTCATGCGAGACTTTACACTCTTCTACTCTAGATTTTATTTTCTAATCCCTATCGCAGTTTTATGCTTGCCTACCTACGTTCTTTAACTGCTCTAACGTTTACACTAACAACATCCCTTTTCGTGGGTCATAGCACTGACTGGATTCATCAGCATAATGTTCAGCGGCTTCAAGAAAGCAGGGAATGTTTCCGCTGTAACCTGTCGAAGGCAAATTTGGCAGGAGCGAATCTGGCAGGGGTTAATCTGCGAGCAGCGAATCTGCAGGGAGCCGACTTGAGGAGGGCGAGTCTGAGGGGGGCGGTGTTGGAGTGGGCTAACCTCACAGGAGCTAATCTGGAAGGAGCAGATCTGACTGGGGCGAACCTGGAGAATACCACCCTGGATGAAGCCAATTTGCAGAAGACTTATTTACAGGAGTCTAACCTGAAGGGAGCCGATCTCAGGGATGCCAACCTGAGCCATGCCAACTTGGTCAGAGCCTCAATGACTCACATAGTCAATACTGCTGTCCTCTGTGACACCACACTGCTGGATGGAACCATATCTAGTGGAGGCTGTCACTAGAGTCAGCAATACCTCATCCCAAGTAATTTTCCTCGTCTGTCTCATCACCTATAGGATCTTTACTTGTTGAGGGAGGAAAGTGATCGCGCTCATACTGCTGCTTGTCGTCGTAGAATGTGCGGCGAATTAGGTAAGAAATGGAAATGCCAGCCTGTTTGCAGGCTTGTATGAGTGCGACGAACATGCGGGTTTGAGTTTGATGTGATTGTACTGTTTGCGGCAATGTCCAGAAGCCAAAAAATTCTTAAAGATGTCCTGAAAAGCAAAGCCAGCTGCCATAGCCCTCACCTCTTCATAGCGGCGATTGCGATCGCTAGCGGACCACTCTAGGGCGAGGATTTCCTAATAGAGCAGACATAGCCATTACGGTATGCAGATCAGCTGCTTGATTAATCACCTCGGTCTCGGGGTCGTGCTGGTCTCTGTAGTTACATTGGGAAGATTGTAGTGTAGTTCCTCGACCAAGGCCATAAGTTTGGCTATTTTTTGTTGGGATACCAGGTTCCGTTGCAGGCTTAGCTGCGCCCTTTGCTTTGCAAGCTTTTCTTGCCGGTTTTGCTTAATCAGAATCCCTGTCGTCATCAGCAACGAGCTCAGGGTAATAGTTCGCTCTAACCAGCTAAACGAAGGGGGGTCAAATCGCGGCGGTATTCCGTTCCGGCGGGGCAAGACGTTAGGGAGCACCCAGAGGGCAACCACGAGCAGGATACTGTACAAGAACAGCGGACGACCAAAAACAGCACTCCCGGCTTCCACAGATTGGTGGTGTTGGCTCACGTCAAGTTCTGCCCCTGTGTTCCGGGTATTAATAACGGAGATATTTTGACGCAGGTGTTCCGGCAATGGCGCCGTTGGAGCGCCCAAACTGACGTGTGGAATGGTCAAGATTCGGCGACGTGCTGCCCGGCGTAGTTCCGGTGAGTCTTCACCGTTCGGTGTCTTTCTGGTACTCACTGGCTATCTTCATCCTTGGAGGTGTTATACATTTGTTAGATATGGCTTTAAACTGATAAACCGAACTTGTATCGGTTTCGGTTAATGAACAACTCAATCACAATATGATGCATGAGAATCGTTTTGTCAAAACAAATTAGTTTACGGACTAAGCGATTGTTTTTTGCACGTAGACTTAAGTTTTCTCGATTTCATGCTCATCCCAATTGACCTTAAACAATAAAATTATTATAGTGCTATTCAGCGTTAGATATGGTGTCTAAATAGATACTTCTAGCCATTATTTTTGTTGTTTTCGCTAATCTTAGAGCTGCATAAAAATAAAAATGTTACTATTAGTATAGTGTAAATTATGAGTAAAATCCGCGTTTATTCGGTGTTTATCTAAAAGTTATATCCATAGATATAGCTATTAGATAAACTTCTGAACAATTTTAAAAGGTGAAAAATAAATTTGCCCAAATAAATAAATAAGGCTCTATCGTACCTGCTATGCTGTTTTAGCCTTCGTTTGACATTCAAATCTTGCTATACAAAACTTTCAGTTAAAAACCATCGTTTTGTTAGCGAGCAGTCGCTGTAAACCTCGTATAGCATAACTTTCGGTTCTCATATCGTTCAAAGCAGCATACGGGGAACTATAGAGCCAACTGTCCATAGCGGTGTCTATGTTTTATGATAAATTTGGACACAGTAATTACCAAACAAAAAGAGTCTGAAATAAGAAGATAGGAGGATAAACTTTGTGGAAAATACGCTGGGCTTAGAGATAATTGAAGTAGTTGAGCAGGCAGCGATCGCATCCTCGCGCTGGATGGGCAAAGGCGAGAAAAACATCGCTGACCAAGTGGCAGTCGAAGCCATGCGGGAGCGGATGAATAAAATTTATATGCGGGGCCGCATCGTCATTGGTGAAGGCGAGCGGGATGATGCCCCCATGCTCTACATCGGTGAAGAAGTAGGCATCTGCACCCGTGAGGATGCCAAAGCTTACTGCAACCCCGACGAACTGATGGAAATTGACATCGCTGTTGATCCGTGTGAAGGCACAAACCTGGTCGCCTACGGTCAAAACGGCTCAATGGCAGTCCTAGCTATTTCCGAAAAAGGGGGTCTGTTTGCCGCTCCTGACTTCTACATGAAGAAACTAGCGGCTCCACCACCAGCGCCAGGCCACGTTGATATTAACAAGTCGCCTAGCGAAAACCTCAAAATAATTTCGGAATGCATGAACCGAGCGATTGAGGAACTGGTGGTGGTAGTAATGGATCGGCCTCGTCACGAAGAGCTGATTAAAGAAATCCGTCAAGCTGGAGCCAGAGTGCGACTAATCAGCGATGGTGATGTCTCAGCTGCCATCTGCTGCGCCTTTGCCGGTACAAATATTCACGCCCTGATGGGAATTGGTGCCGCACCAGAAGGGGTGATCTCAGCTGCGGCCATGCGCTGTTTAGGCGGTCACTTCCAAGGCCAACTGATCTACGATCCAGAAGTGGTGAAAACAGGTCTGATTGGTGAAAGCAAAGAAGGCAATATCGCACGCCTGAACGAAATGGGGATTAAAGACATAGACAGGACTTACAACGCCGAAGAACTGGCTTCGGGCAACACGGTACTCTTTGCCGCTTGCGGCATTACCCCTGGAACCCTAATGGAAGGTGTGAGGTTCTTTCACGGAGGGGCAAGGACTCAGTCTCTGGTAATTTCCAGCCAGTCGCAGACAGCGCGATTTGTCGATACGATTCATATGTTCGAGGAACCGAAGACGCTGCAATTGCGGTAGTCTAATTCCGCAATTAACTGGCTTTTCCTCAGTCCGAATTCACAGTCAAAGGCAAGCCTAATTCCCCACATGAGCGCATCCAGCAAGCGGATGGTTACCGCTGCGTCTGAGCGCCCATACTGTCGAATTTGCTGAAAGGCACCGTCGGCTAGACCCGCAAACGTGACTGGATTAGTGATCAGTGGAAAATGTGAAGGAGAGCCCAATTTCGCCACTGGTCCAGACCTACCTGCTTGGTCAAGCCTAGGCAGGGCGATCGCCCTGCCACATCGCCAAAACCATCATAAGTATCGGCACAAACCAGTAGCTGGAGCGGAGTGAGTGCCGAAGTTTGATCAGCTTGAGCCACTGGAGTGTCTCAAGGAGACCTACCGATGGATTATCCACCTGCTACTAACCCGCTCTGCTGGGAAAAGCTTGCACATAATTACCTATGATTTTGTGCAGTTAAGCTACCTGTTTAATTATGTCTCCTCAGCTCCTCATATTTCCCGGATAGGTTCAAAGTCAATTTGAGCACCTATAAAACTGCCTATTAGTCAAGGTAATTTAGATGTGTTTACCCTGAGCATATTTCTACTTAATTTAAATATTCTGCTTTGAGAAATTCCTGGTGAATTGGTGATCACCGTCACCACTTGAAACGACCAAAGAAATGAACAACGCAATTTTCTTATTAATCGTCCCACCAGTAGTCAGCCCTACTCAGCCCAAGTTGCCGAGCCAGTCAGATAATGTTAGTGGTATTTTGGCAGTATTGATGTTTATTGTCCTGCCCCTGATGTTTAGTTTAGGATTTGTCTCGTATAGAAAATATCAGGTTAATCGTCGGCAAAGACAAATTCAAACTTTAGAAAAGATCTGGCGAACCAAATCCAGAAATTGGTAAAAGTATGTTTACAGTTAGAGATTGTTAAAGTTTTTACCCTAGTTGATGCAACATCAGTTATTCAGGTAAATTTGTGTTAGGTACTATAACTTATAAACTCACCTAATGTAAGATTAGAAATATCTTTGCATAATATGCCACTGTGAAGCGGGCGCAGATCCCAACAGCTTGGGAAACCAGTCATATGCGTGGCTGTTAGGTTTAATCCAAACTCTAGAATCGGTAGCACACTCAAGCCCGTTCTTTGCATAGAACAGCAACTGTTTGAGTGGATGCAAGCAGCACCCAATCGTTGATTTATACTCAGGAGCAGACATGATGACCCAAGTAGTTATAGATAAAAATGAAAGTCTGGAATCAGCTCTACGCCGATTTAAGCGTCAAGTATCCAAAGCTGGGATTTTTTCCGATATTAAGCGTCAGCGTCAGTTTGAGACGCCGATTGAAAAACGTAGGCGCAAAGCAGTTGCCAAAAGGTATGAGCAGCGTTTGCGTTCCAGGGCTATTTCATCCTAAATATTTGGGTGTGTATGGTAAAAGTAGGGGCCAAAAATCAGAGAGCATGAACTCCCATCAGCCAAGCCGCAATTCTAGAAGCGTTTGCAGAATTTAAACCCCCCCGTCGCCGTGCAGGTCAGCGCCATAGCCTGCCCCACGTCTAAACATGGGGATTGAAACAAGCAAGTATCGCGTCTCGGTGCTAGGTACTATTGACACAAATCTTTCTTTCTTTTCCATCGCTTTTGATGTAGCAGGAACATAGTTTCCTTTAAAACAACCGCTCCTCAATTTTTTTGTAATCACTACCATCCGCTCGGGCTGCTTCGGTGTCGGCTGATATAACCTGCTGGCGGCAGCGGTCGTCACGTTTTTAACTGTGGCGGCGGTTTTTTTTCGAGACTATGCATTAGTTTCACACATTGTATTATGAAAAAAATTCTCAACACTCTGCTATTGGCCGCTTTTGTGGCGACGATAATCATCGCCAGCTACTGGCTCGGACAGCAGGCTTACTCCTGGCTCCCCAGTCAGGCAACAGCAGAAGCGAAACGGGTGGACGATTTGTTTAGCTTCCTGGTGACGCTGGGAGCGTTCATCTTCCTTGGGATCTTTGGTTTCATAGCGTATGCAATTCTCACCTGCCGGGCACCCAAGGAAGACTTCAGCGATGCTGCTGCCGTTAGAGGCAATCCGAAGCTAGAAGCCATGTGGACAGGGCTTCCGATTCTACTGGTATTGTGGATCGCTGGCCAAAACTACAACATTTATCAGCAAATAAATTTCCAGGGTCTAGAGCCGATGGTAAACCTGCATCTGCCCCTGTCAGCCGCACCGGCTGATGCCGCCAATGCCGTCAGCAACGAGCCCAAACCTGTGGTTGAAGAGATCGAGGTCGTCGCTAAGCAGTGGTCTTGGTGTTTCCGCTATCTAAGCAAGAATCTCACCAGTACCCAATTGCACCTGCCAGTCAATCAAAGTGTCCGCTTAGTGTTGCATTCGCAGGACGTGCTCCACGGTTTCTACGTCCCTGAGTTCCGCCTCAAGCAGGACATCATCCCTAACCGCACTATTAACTTTGTGTTCACGCCCACTCGCAGGGGGAAATATCGGCTGCACGATTCCCAATTCAGTGGCACCTACTACGCCGTGATGGAGGCGGATGTGTACATCGACTCACCTGAAGCTTACACCCAGTGGCTCACCCAGGCCGCTGCCCGCAAGCCAGCAATCGCATCCAATCGAGCGTTTTCTGAATATACTCGGAAACTAAAGAAAGGCGGCTCCAGAAGAACCTGGCCGACTGTCGTCCCCGCCCAACCTCCAGTTGTAAATTTTTCTAGTTAAAATTACAAATAATCTAAGAGTGTAGTAATGAATGCTACACTCTTAGACTGCAAAGCCTTCTTTAGGAAAAAGGCTGGGTAGTCCTGAATAGTAATGGTAAACTGATAAAGTTAAAAAAGTCCCCGATGTTTCCATGAACTGTTCCAAGTGCCAGTCGGATGGAACCATCAAATACGGAGTAACATCTCTCGGTTCCATTTCCTCGTAGGCTCTACCACTATAGCCATCTGGCTCACTAATTCAGCTTTTATCTTGATATTTAGGAAGTTTAGGTTAGGTCTATATCTAAAAGTATAGGTGTAAGCTAAACACATAATCAACGCTGATTTTACTCAAAAAATAGACTATAGTATTAGTACATTTTGCTGTTCATGCAGCTCAAACATTAGCAAAAAAAATGGCCAAAATCATAACTGCCACAATTGTTCAGCATTTGGAATAACCGCTTGTTTGGGACGCTACAAAATAGTACCATGATGGATTTATTGTTTCCTACCCAATCGCCAGCTGGGAGCATTTGGGATTACCGATTTGCTTGTGGTGTTGGTGAAGAATGGTATTATGATTGACGGCAACCTGTGCCGGGAGCTGATCACCGGGGGGGAGCAGCGAACGGGGTGAATGCAAGTCTAGTCTATTGACCAACACCATCACAAGTTTTGTCAGTCAACCAGGTTTTATGAGCGACCCAATTTATCAAACTGTCATTGTCGGTGGTGGCTTTACCGGGCTGTTTACAGCCCTGCACCTTGCTCATCAACACTATCCTCGAACTGTAATCCTGATTGATCGAGAGGAACGCTTTTGCTTTAAGCCCTTACTCTACGAGTATTTCAGTGGCGAGATGAATGAGCAGCAGGTAGTACCGCGTTTTGAGGAATTGCTTCATCGTAGCGGTGTAATCTTTGTTCAAGATACAGTTCAATCGATTGATCTACTGACTCGGCAAGTCCAATTAACTTCAGGAGATTACTACAGCTACAGCAACTTAGTTTTGGCCTTAGGTAGCGTCACTGCCTACTTTGGCGTTGAGGGTGCCAAAGAGTATACCCTTCCTTTCTGGACGCAAGACGATGCGATCGCCATCGATCGCCATTTGCGCGACTGCCTGCAACGAGCCGTGCAAATCGAAGCTCCAGAACAACGCCGTAGACTCCTAACAGTAGCAGTAATTGGTGGTGGCCCTTCAGGCGTAGAGATGGCAGCCACCTTAGCTGATCTGCTACCGAATTGGTATCTGGGTTTGGGAGGCAAGCCTGAAGAAGTCCGGGTAGTATTGCTCAACCAAGGAAATGTAATCCTTAAGGGCGATAACTATAGTCATCTGCGCGAAACCGCCAAGCAGGAATTGCAAAAACGCGCCGTCCCAGTGGAGATGATCATGGAGGCAGAAGCCACTGCCATTCGTCCGGACTTAGTCGAGTATAAGCACGATGGCAAGTCCGAGACGCTGAGCGCGTCCACCACAATCTGGACAACGGGTACTTCTACCCATCCATTGATTAAAGACTTGCCGGTGCCGGACGAGCACCGTGACAAACATGGTCGTCTCCAAGTGACCCCCACATTGCAACTGCTCGACTTTCCAGAAGTCTTTGCTGCCGGGGATTGTGCAGGTATAAAGGATAACTCTCTACCGCCCACAGCCCAGGTAGCCTATCAGCAGGGAAAAGCGATAGCGAGTAACCTCAATGCGATCGCTTTAGGGAAAGACCTCGAGCCTGCCTCTTTCCACCTCCGTGGCACCCTCCTAAAACTAGGGTTAGAAGATGCTGCCGCTAACATCTACAACGTTTTTGAAATTAAGGGCTCAGTCGGTCACTTGATCCGTCAAGGCACTTATTTACAGCTATTGCCGACTCCGATTCATAATTTTCAAGTCACCGCCGAATGGCTGAATGAGGAGATCTTTCACCGCTACATCGATTCTGGTAATGGAGCCAAGACAGCGGTGCGGACAATGCAATTAGTTGGTGGAGCAGTCGTGGGCGTTTTAGCTGCGAGAAAATTACTCCAAATGTTAGGAGACAACGACAAAAGCCACCAATCCTAAACTATAACTGTTGTTGGTGCTTAACCGAACCGTATTGGGAGTGGTGGCTAGAGCATAAGGCATCTGTACACAGACAACAAAATTATTTACTCTGACGTTAAGTCCTTTATTGGAGTGAAAAATTTGTCATGAACACTGCCCAGTACTCGCCCAAAAATGTGTTCTCAGCTCGGGCACGTCTAGGAGAAGGACCTTGTTGGAACCAAGAGGCGCAACTGTTGTACTGGGTTGATGTCTACAACCACCGAGTACACCAGTTAAACCCGGCTACTGATAGCCATCAATTCTTTGATGTGGGTGAAGTCGTAGGCTGCATTGCACCAGCAGGAGCTAATCGACTGATCATGGCTCAACGCAGCCGATTAGCTTTCCTGGACACCAGTAACGGTGTGGTAACACCGATTCTAAATATAGACTCCAACCAGCCTGACACCCGCTTCAACGATGGTAAGTGTGACGCAGCAGGGCGTTTCTGGTTCGGCTCAATGTGTACTACGGGGGCAAGGGGCTGTCTCTACCGTTACGATCCGGATGGTTCTGTGCATGTGGTAGAAACTGGACTGACGATATCCAATGGACTGGGGTGGAGCCCTGACGAGAAGACGTTTTATCTAACTGACTCGCCCCTCAAAACCATCTATGCCTATGATTTCGAGCCCAAAAGCGGCAGTATTAGCAACCGGAGAGTGTTCGTTGATTTAACAAAAGAACCCTTTTATCCCGATGGTTTGACAGTGGATATCGAAGGGTGTGTCTGGTCGGCAATGTGGGATGGCTGGTGTGTGATCCGGTTTGACCCCTCTGGCAAAGAGATAATGCGAGTACAGGTGCCTGTTGTGCGCCCGACCTCCTGCACTTTTGGCAATTACGATCTGACTACGCTTTACATTACGACAGCATCAGTGGGTTTGAGTGAGGGAGAAATCCAAAACAGCTTCTACTCTGGTGACTTGTTTAGTCTACCGACCAGCACCTCTGGCTTGCCCACAAATCATTTCAGGGGGTGAAGAATCAGCGGTCTGAAGTGGTGGTTGGAACAGTAGCTGTGATGACAACGACTTATCCCCGCTCAGCCTGCCTGACCACCGAAAAATTTACAGCTTGCAGTATTGCAGGCATTAAACCAGCAATAGTAGGCAAGTCATAGACTTATTCAACCTCCCGATGCAAAGCTTGGATATAGAGTCATACCTCCATCAACAAACAGTGTTGTGCCGTTGACATAATCTGAGTCATCAGAAGCAAGCCAAACGGCAGCCTTAGCGACATCTTTGACATCACCAACTCTATTTGCTGGGATGAGTTCTAGTAACTTTGCCTCTGCTTCCGGTGTCTCCCAAGCCGAGGTATTGATTGGAGTTTTGATTGCTCCTGGAGCAATGCTGTTGACTCGAATCTTGTGAGGTGCCAGTTCCTGAGCAATGCTTTTCATCATCAGGTCGATGCCACCTTTGCTGGCAGCATAATTGACGTGCCCAGCCCAAGGAATGAGTTGGTGTACTGAACTGATGCAGATAATTTTGCCTGCAGCACTAGAAATATCGGGTTTTACACCCCGGCGTAAGAACTCCCTAGCTGCCTCCCGAGCACACAAGAACTGCCCTGTCAGATTTACACTGATTACCTGGTTCCACTGCTCAATGGTCATGTCTACAAAGGCTGCGTCTTTTTGCAAACCTGCATTGCTGACTAAGATATCAATAGTACCAAACTCCTTAAACATCTGTTTAAACAGAGCTTTAACTTGATCCTCTTGACTAACATCAGCTTTTTGATAGCGATCGCTTCTCCCTGGGCACCCTTGATGTCATCTACAATCTGCTCTGCAGTTTCAGGTTTAGATACATAATTGATCGCAACTGCAGCTCCAGCCTGCGGCAGATATCGCGCGATCGCTTCACCAATTCCGGAGTTCGCACCCGTAACGAGGGCCTTTTGATCTTTGAGTAAGTAAGGACTAACACTCATACATTTACCTCAAATCTTGGTATGCAATTTCTCTTTTCGTTTTTCATTGCCGGGGAGTGGAGCACGTCACCTATTACCTAACTGCATCGTATCCGTTCAGAGGGGGTCAGGAAGCCAGTATTATTTGGTGTTGAGAATTC
>CAXUIG010000184.1:0-4617 GCA_964250845.1 uncultured bacterium
GCATGGGAGATGTTTTCTTGGCAATGGATATCCTGCTGGGTCAACAGGTAGCCTTGAAACTGCTCAAAGACACATTAGTAACGTCAGGGGAGCTGAGAAAGCGCTTTGAACGTGAGGTGGCTTTGTGTGCGGCGCTCAAAAGCGACCATATTGTTGAGGTCAGCGACTATGGAGTCACCCCAGAGGGGCATCCCTTCTATGTGATGGAATATCTGCGCGGGCAGAGTCTAGGACAATTGCTGCGGCGCGAGAGGCGGCTCTCAGTAGAGCGGACAGTGAGCATTATCACCCAGGTGTGTGTAGGACTGCACCTTGCCCATGAAGGAGTCACTCTGTGGCGGGATGGCGCAACTGTTAGTGAACATATCAAGGTCGTCCATCGTGACCTAAAACCAGACAATATCTTTCTGGTGCCTACAACACTAGGAGAGTTAGTGAAGATTCTGGACTTCGGCATTGCCAAAATCCGCCAAGACCACGTTGAAAATACCAGCTTCACGACTATGTTCCTGGGCACGTATCACTATGCTGCGCCTGAGCAATTGGAAGTCGAAAAAGACCTGGATGGGCGAGCGGATATTTACAGCTTGGGCATTATCCTCTACGAAATGCTGAGTGGAACGGACCCGTTTGGCCTTGGTCTGAATACACGCAAGATTAGTGAAATGTCATGGGCCTTAGCTCATGCCTCGAAGTCACCTGTGTCGCTTCTAGGGCAACTGGGATCGGGGCAGCTGTTGCCGGAACTAGAGGCGGTGGTGATGCGGTGTTTGCAAAAGGCACCGCATGAGCGCTTTGCCTCGGTAGACGAGTTGAGTCGAGCATTGAAAGCGGCTGTCGAGTCTGGGCCTAGTGGCACTGCTATCCCTCGACCGCCAACTCCTTTTGGACTGGGTGACGACGACAAAACCATTACTCGACCACTGTCACCTCCTAAGTCAGCAATTCCCAATCCAACGAGTGCCCCGAACCCACATTTGTCTGCACAGGGTGACAACACCACTATTAATCAACCACTAACCCCTCCACAACAGTCCTACCTGCTTGAGATTCTTATAGAACTTGTAGGACCTATAGCCCCTACTTTATTACGACAAGTTGCGGCACAAACTTCTAGTAGCAAAGAATTAGTGGAAAATTTGGCGCTTTACCTGTCTGGCAAACAAAGAATTGAGTTTGATAAGAAGGCAAAATCGCTTCTCGAAGAATCTACTCAGCAACCTCAAACAAGAACAGATAATTCAGCCGAATTCAAAAATCAACCAATTAGTTCAAGCTTTTTACATCAATGTGAAAAATATTTGGCTGATTTAATTGGTCCAATAGCTAATTTGCTTATTCAAGAGGCTCTGAGGTCTCATCCTCAAATTTCTCCAGCGGAACTTGTAAATCTTTTGGCAGGACAAATCCCTGATCCCCAAAAGGCTGAGAAATTTTCTCAGCATCTACTTAAGTAATAAACTTAATTCTGATTCTGAGAAAGGAGCTTCATAGCTATTTCAAGACTAGACTTCATCCGGTTGAATGATGCTGCTAGTGTCCCAATTTCATCATTCGATTTTTGCTCAAAATCAGAATTCTCTGCCCCAGTGCTTACTGCTTGAGCAAGCTTAGCCATGTTTGTAATTGGCTTGATCACAGCTCTCTTAAGCAAAAGATTAATTACAACAACAACTAGGGCAAAGATACCTATTAGAATTCCCATTACTAAGTACAAAGACCTGTGGGCACTTTCAATAACTGTATTAGCTGGAACTGAAATAATTTGGGAACCAATAATTTCATGGAGCTGCCAACCAAAACCATTTTTTGTTCCGTAGGTTGCTAGCTGACTCTTAGGAGCTGCCTCTGGAGTTGAATGGCATCTCAGACAGCTCTGTTGTTCAACAGCAAGAGGTCGGGCGATGTAAAATATTTCTCCTGCTGGGAGGGTTCGAAAATCTGATATTTCTTTGGTTTCTGGTTCTTTACGAAAGCGGTTTATCAGCTGGGTTTCAAATCTATCAGCTTGATCTCGCAAATTAGTTGGGTTAAGTGTTGCTTCTTTGTAAAAAAAATTTTGATATTCTTCTTTCTTGCGTAAATTCGCAAAAACCTCTATTGCGGAGAATGCTGCTACCGTTTCTGGAATGAACACTGGGTCAGTTTCTAGTCTAGGTGATAAGAGGGGAATTATATGATCAGTGGTATACTCTCTCACTGAAGTCATTGTTTGGATCAGAACCCGCGCTTTAGAGGTGATCTCATCTTGTGCTCTTTGCTCAAGCACGCTTTCTAAAGCAGCGCCACTGATAAAAATACCGCCAATGAAAATTATGATCAAAAGTAAGTTAAACTTGGGTACTAGTTTAAGATTTTTAAACATCTTAGTTTATGAATTGCAGTGAATAACATTACTTTAAAAAAGATTGTATTCCATTTACACCTGATTTAGAACAGCTATTCGGTAAAATAAATATTAATTTTTGTGGAGCAGCATGACTGTGCTTAGCTTGAAAAAGCCCATGTAGAGCAACCCTTAAATAAGGACTATTTTCATAACCAGAGCTGCTGATGTCTTTGAAAAACTCACGTCGTTTATTTTTTGTACAGCTGCTACTCCTGACAGCTTGTGGAGTTAAATCAATATCAAGTCAAGGCGAAGAGTTGATCATTGGCCTGGTCAGCTACGATGAAGGACAAGAGGCCATCAACCGGTATACCAAGTTCAATAACTACTTGGGTGAAAAAACTGGGGCACTTGTTAGGCTAGAACCCACATTCAGTGAAACTCAAGCCCTTGAGCGCATTCACACGCGTGATTGGTCATTGGTGTTTGCTCCTCCGGGTTTAGCAGCTGTTGCGATCGCCCACAACCAATACCTACCCCTTTTTCCCCTACGCGGCATCAATAATTTGCGCTCTATTCTGGTAGTTCCCAAAGCAAGCTCTATCCGAAACCTTAAAGAGCTACAGGGTAAAATAGTTGCTTTAGGCAAACCAGGTTCAGCAACAGGATATTATTTTCCCATTTTCAACCTCTATGGCTTAACGCTGTCTGAGATCTTGTTTGCACCCACGCCTAAAACAGTTCTTGAATGGGTTGCTCAAGGAAAGGCTGCTGCTGGGGCTCTCTCGATGGAAGAATTTTTATCCTACACTCCACAGTTGAGCCAGACAGAGTTCCGCGTGCTCTACACAGACCCTCATTATGTTCCATCTGGTGTCGTTTTGATTGGGCCTACTATAGAGCGTAACCGCCAAAAGCAAATCCGCCAAGTCATGAGTGAGGCGCCTTCAGATTTATCCCAGGAAGCAGGGTATGTACCCAATGGGCTATTACCAGATTACAAATACATGATTTCTGTGGTAGAGCGTGTTAACTCAATTTTCGATGATGGTGCTGCTCCGAGTCGCCTGAAGCCTGCTCGCTTATTCAAGCATAACTAACTTCATCTGTCTGTGTGGGAGAAAATATATCAAACTATATAATTATAATATAGCCGTTGTGCAGATGACAGCAATTTATAAATATCATTAGATATAGTTTGCCAAATGAACTCCCCTTCTCAGCCAGATCCTTGGATAGGTTGCTTGATTGGTGATAGCCAGCGTTACCGCCTAGACAAGCGCATAGGGGCGGGCGGCATGGAAAATGTTTTCCTAGCAATGGATACCCTGCTAGGTAAGCAGGTGGCCTTAAAGCTACTCAAAGACACATTCGTAAAGTCAGGGGAGCTGAGAAAGCGCTTTGAACGTGAAGTGGCTTTATGCGCGGCGCTTAAAAGCGACCATATCGTTGAGGTCAGCGACTATGGAGTGACCCCGGAGGGGCATCCCTTCTATGTGATGGAGTATCTGCGCGGGCAGAGTCTAGGACAATTGCTGCAGCGTGAGAGGCGGCTCTCAGTAGAGCGGACAGTGAGCATTATCACCCAGGTGTGCGCAGGACTGCACCTTGCCCATGAAGGAGTCACACTGTGGCAGGATGGCGCAACTGCTAGTAAAAATATCAAGGTCGTGCATCGTAACCTTAAACCTGACAATATCTTTCTGGTGCCCACGGCACTAGGAGAGTTGGTGAAGATTCTGGACTTCGGCATTGCCAAAATCCGCGACGATTCTGGTGAAAATACAAATCTAACCAGTACATTTATAGGTACATGTCATTATGCTGCGCCTGAGCAATTGGAAGTCGAAAAAGACCTGGATGGACGAGCGGATATTTATAGCTTGGGCATTATCCTCTACGAAATGCTGAGTGGAACCGACCCGTTTGGTCTTGGTTTTAATACAAACAAAATTAGTGAAATCTCATGGACCTTAGCTCATGCCTCGAAGCCACCTGTGCCGCTGCTAGAGCAACCGGGCTTGGGGCAACTGTCGCCAGAACTAGAGGCAGTGGTGATGCGGTGTTTACAAAAGACACCGAATGAGCGCTTTGCCTCGGTAGACGAGTTGAATCGAGCCCTGAAATCTGCTGCTATTATTCCTAGACCGCTGGTCTCATCTGGGCAGGGTTCTGACGACAGTACCGTCAAGCGATCGCTGATTGGGCAAGGAGTGCCTGAGGCAACTATTGCTCAGACCCCACTTCCACCTAGACAAGGAGTGCCTGAGGCAACTATCGCTCAGACC
>CAXUIG010000184.1:4717-12974 GCA_964250845.1 uncultured bacterium
TCCACCTAGACAAGGAGTGCCTGAGGCAACTATCGCTCAGACCTCACCTTCACCTAGACAAGGAGTTCACGACGCAACTATCGCTCAGACCTCACCTGGCGTTGGGCAAGGAGTTCCCGAGGCAACCATTGCCCAAACTCCGACGCCATCTAAGCAGGCATCTCGCAATCTTCCTACCCATTTCTTGCTGCTCCTAGGCATGGGGATTGCCATTGGTCTGGCGATAATTGGCGTAATCTTCGCCTATATTCAATTGCATTCTCCTGAACATCAGGATTTGAATGAAATTAGAACTTTACAGAAATAGCGCTGGCGTTTTTTACAGGTCTGACCGTATTTGTGGGTGCTAGCGTGAGCGCATAGAGTAGTACAAATAAAAAATAAACGGCCGCTGTATGGAAAATCGTGGTATCAATGCCAGCCTCTCTACTAGAAGTCGTACATTTCGACCGGGTGGTCCGCCAGTTTCATTTGAGGTTACTGTGATCAATGACAGTGACCAATTTGCTGCTTTTCAACTGGAAGTCCTAGCAGCTGGAGACAGTCGGAGTTCGGGCTCTCTCTGGTATCGCCTCTCACCGGAAGTTTCAACGGCTAAGCCCCCCGGCAGTAGTACTGTATTTGAAATTGTTATTTTTGATACACCTCTGCCTGCGTTTGTGGGCACCATAAACCTCACAATTAGAATCTTTTCACCTCAACTACGGGAAGAGCGTAAACTTTTGGCGCGCCTGACGATTGAGCAGGGTACGAAACGGACACTTTTGAGTGTAGATTTGCCAGTGAAACGGTTCCAAGCCTATCCCCTAAACCCTGTCGATATACCAGTGTGGGTGCGGAACTGGGGTCAAGAACCGGTTGAGGTGGTACTCCGGTTAGCAGGTGTTGAGCGGTCTGCGTTAATCCGCTCTCCAGAGCGACGGTTGTGGGTAGACCCTGGAGTTCAAGCTGAGACAACCCTTCAATGCCAACCTCCAAGTGCGCTCCAAGCACCCAGCAAGGAGTACACCTTTATCGTTGAAGCAAGCAGCCGTGATGACGGTGCTCAGGCTCCAAGCCGCACTCAAGGCGTCCTTGAAGTCTTGCCTGTGGGCTTTATAGAATTTACCGCAACGCCGCAACAACAGACGATTCCGAGCCAAGGTGGGTGGTTGCCTGACTGGAAGTCTAACTCAGCATCATTTCAATTGCTATTCAAAAATAAAAGCAATATGCTCCAGCAGGTAAATGTAGAACTTCAGGGGAGAGATCAACAAAATGTAACTTATAGGGTGCTTCCCGAATATGCTGACCTTGGTTTAGGAGAGGCAACCGAAGTACTCTTAGAGACCAAAACCAAACGTCCTTGGGTAGGATGGGCCAAAACTTTACAGCTTGAAGCAAAATCCGTGTTGTCAGACCAACGTCTGGGGAATACGGATCCGGGTACCCAAACTCTTGAATTGCGGGTTCTACCTGTGGTGCCCCTATGGTTACTACTGGCTTTGCTAGCATTGGTCGCAGCACTGTTAGCGTTACTGCTCAGAAAAGACCCGATCGGGCATACTGACTTCGTAAACGCTGTTCGTTTTAGTAACGATGCTACCTCAGTTGTCAGTGGCTCAGACGACTGCACAATCCGGCGTTGGAAGATCAATCCAGGCGGCTTAGAACCTGATCAAAACTTAGAACCTGACAAAAACTTAGCTCATCCTGTCACCTGTAATGGCAAACCTCTTCAGCCTACGGGCGTGCTAGCAGAGACTAAAGCACCTGTACGGGCCTTGCGATTTGACCCACGTGGTTTCCTTGCTGCTGGCATGGAAAATGGCGTGATTCAAGGGTGGAATGTGGAAGCGGGCGATAAGCAGTATGAGCTCAAAGATCCGAGCGATAAGACAGCCGACAGGGTGTTTGAGCTGGTATTTAGCCCAAGCGCACTTACCCTTTACAGTGGTCACGGTAGCGGTAAGATCAGGGTATGGGCAAAGCAGCCGTTCAAAAGTTTTCAGTTCGAGCCAAATCCAGTAACAGTTTTAAGCCTAATTAGCAGCTTAAATTATCAAGTTCGGGCTCTGGCTCTGAAAACAAAACCAGTCCAGAACGGATTTGAAACAAGTCTAGTCAGTGCCGGACAGTATAAGCGTTTAATTTTATGGGATTTATTGGAGCCAGAGCCAAATCAGCATAACAGGTCCCTTAAGTTTTTATCGTCTCCTAAGCTTTTATTGCTAAAAGAACCAAGCGGCAGACAGGGACAAAATGACTATATTTGGAGTGTGGCCTTTGTTCCTAAGACGAATCAGAAGTTATTAACAACTTCTGATTCTGATGGATACATTACGATATGGGACTTAGACCAATGCCAGGACAACATCAATCCCCCAAGTAAACTCAATGAGCATGAGCCCATTGAGCAGAAGTGTGAACCGCACGATCGCTGGCGGGCGGCAGAAACATCAGTGCGCAGTCTCGCATTCGCTCCACATGACGACCGCCAGCTTGTGAGTGCCGGGGATGACGGACGAGTGGTCATTTGGCCCTTAACGGTCGACCACAAACTAGACCTTCAAGACAATTCGGTTAAATGCAGCAAAGAGCAGGGAATTTGCAGTGGGCGGGAAATTTACAACAGCCCAAATAAACTCAATAGTGTTGACGTGCAAAAAAAAGGAGTAACCATGATTGTGAGTGGTGGTGATGATTTTAAAGTAAGACTCCATCGCCTTCCATAACCTTAGATAAGGGAGCCGGTGCCATGCAAATTAAACCCAGTCCACTGACGGTAATCATAAACCCTCCTGGCATTCAAGATGGAATGCCAGGAGATACCCTTGCACTGCGTGTGATCGTGACCAATCAGGGCAAACAGGGTGCTGTGATTGATGTGTTTTTTGATGAGGCATCCCAAACCTTACACCAGTGGTGTAGTTCTCATCAAGAGCGCCTGGCACTGGATCCACAACAGAGTAGTGAGGTCGCCTTTGAGTTTGAAATTCCTCCCGAGGCACTGCCAGGAACTTATGATTACACCCTAGTTGTCGACGCCCCGGAGCATTATCCAGAAGATACACCCATACAGTACCCGCGGCAGCTCAAGGTTCTGCTCAAAGAGCAGACCGTGTCTCGGGTCAACGACCCCACTTTTTCCCTCAAGCCGACCACCAACCCTAGTGCTCCGGCAATTATTAAGCCTGGTGAGCCTTTGCAAGTGATGGTGACAGTTGACAATCGTTCAAATCGGGTTGACCGTTTCCGCTTGACTTGCTTAGATTTAGACGAGGACTGGTTCACAATCCGTTATCTCAAAACCGGGTTGGAAGGACAAGAGTTGCTGTCGGGGCCAAGCGGGCTAGAGCTCAATCCTGCTGCCTTTGGCCAAATCTTATTGCAATTCCACCCCCCTGCGGATACCCTGGCGGGTAGTTACTCTCCTACTGTCCGCTTGCATTCTGCCAACTCCCCGGACTTAGTGCTGCTGGATTTGCTGTACATCCAAATTCCTGCAGTGTATCGCTTAGACGTGGAACTGAATACCATCTTGGGAAAAGTGAGCCGTAGTTCTGGCCAGTACCAGGTCAAATTGGCTAACCGGGGCAACACTCTACGCGAACTTGAGGTTAGTGCTAAAAGTCGAGATGAAGAAGAACTGTGTACGTACCAATGTTCGCCCCCTGATGTACGAGTGTTGCCCAGTAAAAGTCAGGAAGTCAATTTGACTGTCAAGCCTACCCGTTGGTGGCGGCGACCGCTGTTTGGAGCAGGGCTTGAGCTCAACTTTAAAGTCAAAATCCAAGACAAACAGAATTTACCCCTGCCGGAAAAATTCCCTCAGGGAACTCTGGTGTGGAAGCCTCGCCCTTGGTGGCAATTTCTGCTCTGCGTCCTAGCAGTTCTAGGGTTACTCGGAGGTGTAGGTTTCATCATTTGGCTGCGTTTGCACCCTGACGCTTTGAAATTGGCCAATTTTAAGTCAGACAGCCTTAGTTACACTGAAGGAGATCGGGTGCGTTTGAGTTGGGAAATTCACAATTTTAATCAGCTGCAAAAGCTGGTTTTGAGTAGCAGTGGGCCCGTACCCAGTGCGCCTATTACCTATGACTTCAGCCAAGGCATTCCTGAGGAACTCGGCAAAGGCATTGCTAATCAACCTCCGCCTTGTCAGGAACAAAAACAAGTGCTCAACTGTACGAATGTCAAGACTGAAGCGACCAAAGCAGGTAAGTATACTTTCGAGCTTAAAGCCTTTCCTCGCAGCGGTAGCACAGTTGGTTCGCCACCGCTTGCAGTTGACATAGTCCCCAAGCCAGCACCGGAAGTGGTTAGTTTTCGACCAGATCAGGCTCAGTACACTAAAGGCGATCGGATGCTTTTGAGTTGGGATATCAAGAATCCAGACCAGCTCTCGTGGTTGAAAATTACTAGCACCGAGGATCGAACAACAGCCAACCTTGCGAGCTATGACTTCCACCAAGGCCGCTTTCCTACTCAGTGCAAGAAAGTTAATCAAGCACTGACCTGTACAAATGTTCCTGTGGCTGCTCCCAAAGCCGGGAAATATACTTTTGAAATACAAGCCTTTTCCAAGTCTGGTGAGCAATCTAACTCTAAAGCGATTCAGACCAATGTTGAGATCTTACCTAAGCCATTTAAGATAGTTTATTTCACACTCAACGGTAGTAACGAACCCAACATAGTTATAAAAGACGGTCAACCTCTGACTCTGAGTTGGAAAGTAGAGGGCGAAGATATTAATATTGAGCTTTCTCCCTTCGGTAATGTTCCCCT
The DNA here is from genome assembly GCA_964250845.1 of uncultured bacterium. Classification (GTDB taxonomy): domain Bacteria; phylum Cyanobacteriota; class Cyanobacteriia; order Cyanobacteriales; family Chroococcidiopsidaceae; genus CAXUIG01. The sequence goes on from CAXUIG010000184.1 coordinate 9,485, forward strand.
CTCAGGCTCACAAAAGCTTAAAGCCAATCAAGCCCTCCCGTCTAGAATTGAAATTATAGTAACTGATAAATCTGGTAATAAGGCTACAAAAGGATTTTCAATCAAAGTCGAGACTCCTCCTCAACCTGCATTGCAAGTCCCGCAGTCAGCACCTTCACCTGCATCGCCGCTACCGCCGTCAGCACGTCCACCTTTATTACACCTGCCGCCACTAAAACCTCGGTAAGCTAATCGTCATCTAAAAAAAGCATATGTGTGAATTAGGGAGTCAGAAGTCAGGAAAAAATCAAGATGAATGAACCGATTACCTGCACTGAATTCTAAGTCTTCATTCTGACGACTGACGCCTTTCTCCTGACTCCTAAAGAGACAACCTCGGCTTCGCTACTCTCCCGCGCCACACGAATCAGCAGCCCAGCCACCAGCAAGCTAGCAATCATCGAATTGCCGCCATAACTAACCAGTGGCAAGGGCAGACCCGTGGTGGGCAGAGCGCCCGTCGCCACGCCAATATTGAGCAGCGACTGTCCCACCATCAAAACCATGGCACCAATCGCCACGAGCCGGTAAACAGCATTCCGAGCCTTGAGCGCCACGATTAACGCCAGTGTCGCATAGACAAGTAGCAGCAGCAATAGCAGTAAACTGCCGGTAAAGCCGAACTCTTCCGCAAACACCGCAAAGATGAAATCCGTGTCCTGAATCGGTAAATAAAACAACTTTTGTTGTGATTGCCCAAAACCAGTTCCCCAAATCCCGCCAGAGCCAACCGCCAGCAAACTTTGAACCAGCTGGTATCCATCGTGCATCGAGTCAGCCCAAGGATTGAGGAACGACATCACCCGCCGTCGCTGATATTCTTTGATGCTGATACTGGTAAACGCCAACAGCACTCCGCTTACTGCTGTTAATCCCAGGTAAATGTAAGGTAACCCAGCTGCCAGCGCCACCAGCCAAAGAGTCATTCCGCACAGTGCCGTTGTACTCAAGTTGGGCTGCAGCAGAATGCCTAAAAGTACAAGCGCGAAAATTAACAGCCAGGTCAGGCGGACACCCAACGTTAGCCGCTTCCACTGACCGAAAACGCGAGCACTCTGTAGCACCAAAAACGGCTTGATCAACTCAGAAGGTTGAATCGGAACTGGCCCCAGTGAAAGCCAACGGGTAGCACCATTGGTATTGGTTCCCAGTCCTGGAATCAGGGTGAGGAAAATCAACCCTAATAGCAGTATTACGAATCTATCAGCTATCCCCAAGGCATAACGCAAACGGGAATGTACTAGGAAATTAAATCCCACTAAGCCGATCAAAACCGAGAGGAGTTGTCGCTTAAAGTAGTACAGCCCATCGCCAAAATTGGATTCAGCAACAGGATAGGATGCCGAGAACATCACTACCAACCCCACAAATAGCCAGAGCAATGTCAGCCAGCGCAACAACCGAGCCTCGATGGCCCACTCGGACACGGAGTCATCAAAAAAGGGATTCAGGCGGCGTATATCCACGGTAGCTCAGTCAATTTCAGAACACGGTAGAGTATTTTGAGCCCTTTCCGGGATTATAACCCACGTACTTTCCCGGCTAAGTAAAGGCTGGTGTGATGACTGCGGTAAGACGCAACTTGCTGCGGGCAACAAAAAAGAGGTCAAAACGACCTCCTTCCACCTCCCAACAGCAAACCCAGTGTTGGCAATTACAGTAGCCCTGTATTGGTGCCAGGCTTACCAGTAGCCAGTTGCACCTTAACGATTTTGCCCCCCATTTTCATGATTCGCTGCTGTTCCCGAAACCAGTTGTCATAGGGAACTAGCTTGGTGAAGTAGGTGTTTTGGAGTTCCCGCTGAGTCCGAATCCGAGTTTGGCTGGGAACACAGGCAGTGACCTTAAACATCCGCATTGGTTTATATCCCCTTTATTCAGTTAGGAAAATTTTTGATTTCAATCTTTAATTGATCAAAGGCTGGGAGTCAAGCGTCAATACTAGACCGCTAACACTCATCGACCACACATTGAGTCAAACAAGCGGTAGAACGCTCTAGCACTCACGACCGACTCCCAGACCTTAATAAAGAGCATTTAGAGAGCTAGCGAACCTCCGTCCTTAACCCCCTAAAAGCACTTAGCTCAAGCCAGAGCTGATGTAATCGAAGTAAACACCCATTTCCTTACCAGCGTCAGGACCTACGAGACTGGCAGTAACTTCCTTCATCGCTTGGATTGCTTGCACGGTTGCACCGATGGGAACACCTAGAGAGTTGTAGGTTTCCTTCAAGCCATTTAGGACGCGCTCATCTAGGATGGAGGGGTCGCCCGCCAGCATGGCATAGGTGGAATAGCGCAGGTAGTAGTCCAAATCGCGGATGCAGGCAGCATAGCGGCGAGTGGTGTACATATTGCCACCCGGACGAGTGATGTCAGAGTACAGCAAAGACTTCGCCACCGCTTCTTTCACAATCGCAGCCGCATTGGAGCTAATCGTGGTAGCAGCCCGTACCCGCAGTTCGCCGGTTTGGAAATAGCCCTTTAGCTTCTCCAGCGCGGCGTTGTCCAGGTACTTACCTTGAACGTCAGAAGAGTTGATTACAGATGTAATTGCATCTTGCATGGTCTTGATTCCTTATTTCAAACCGTGTTGCAATATTTCACTTTCAGTAGGGGGAGAGTAACACCCTACTGCATGGCACCAACTAGATAGTCGAAGTAAGAGCCCGCTTCGGAAGCGTCTTCTCCAGACATGATCGAAGTAGCGGCATTCTTCATGGCGCGGACACCTTCGGCTACACCTTCGATCGGAGTACCGAGAGACCTATACATTTCGCGGACACCCACGATGCCAATTTCTTCAATTGGGGTGACATCACCACACACAACACCATAGGTTACCAAGCGCAGGTAGTAATCCAGATCTCGCAGGCAAGTCGCAGTCATTTCCTCACCGTAAGCGTTACCACCAGGAGAGACTACATCCGGACGCTTTTGGAACAGCTGGTCTCCTGCTTGCTTGACGATGCGCTCGCGGTTTTCTGTCAGAGCCTGAACAATGCGTAGACGACGCTCGCCACCCGTGACAAAGCTCTTAATCCGATCCAACTCACCGGGGCTGAGGTAGCGGGCTTCAGCGTCCGCATTCACGATCGCTTTCGTGACAATACTCATTAACGGATTCCTCCAAAAAAATGAAACCAGGTCTATTTAAACTGGCGATCTTCGATTGGCTTACTGAGTCTATCTCTGGAGTTGGTTTAAACCCGACAGTGAAATCACTTTCTGCCAGTACATTCCGAGATCACTTGAATAACCAGAAGTACACAAGCTTTCGGACTCAGTTACCTTACCGCAAATATTTTGCAGCATTCGGTTCATCTTCTAGATCATGTCTTCACAGTTTGTAATATTTTTTTCAGCTTCATCCCAATTCCCTATCGAACAGAAAAGTCCCCTAAGAAGAGGCAGGGGGGCTGTTCTTGGCAGGGGAGCAGGGGAGCAGGGG
>CAXUIG010000185.1:0-12953 GCA_964250845.1 uncultured bacterium
ACTATGCAGAACTCTATTGAAGTTTTTGCAAGATTGTCTGAGGCGTAATCTCTCCGCTATTAGCAAATATTGCCCTCCACGGGATGGAAGAACGAATCAAACAATATGCGGAAACGCTAAAAGGTGGTAAACGTAGGAATCGTGAAAGCCTAAGCTTGATTCGATACGCCGATGACTTTGTGATTCTCCATGAAGACATAACCGTTGTCCAAAGATGCCAGCAAATCATTGCTGAATGGCTAAAAGACATGGGTTTGGAATTGAAACCAGCCAAAACACGATTAACCCACACTCTAAACGGAAACGGGTCAGAAAAACCGGGATTTAACTTTCTTGGCTTTAATATACGGCAGTGGAAGGTGGGAAAATACCACTCGAAACAAGGTTTCAAGACAATCGTCACCCCCAGTAAGGAAAAGCAGAAGATACATTATGATCGAGTAGCTAGTATCATCGATGACCACAAGGCAGCGCCACAAGAGGCGGTAATCAGCCGGTTAAACCCGGTGATCACAGGATGGTCAAACTACTACTCAACAGTGGTAAGTAAGGATACTTACACTGGAGTAGATAACCTCATGTATTCAAAGCTAAGACGCTGGGCAAGACGCCGCCACCCTAGAAAAACTGGGAAATGGGTGTCAAGTAAATACTGGCAAGCCATAGGCGGTGATAATTGGGAATTCGCAACCAGGCAGGAGGGTAAATACCCGATGCGGTTACGAACACATGCAGAAACGCCAATTGTTCGGCATGTGAAGGTTAAAGGCGATGCTAGTCCTTACGATGGCAACCTGATTTATTGGAGTTCAAGAATGGGGAAACACCCGGAAGCAACTAAGAGAGTGGCAACGCTTTTGAAGGTGCAAAAGGGTAAATGTACTCACTGCGGTTTGTACTTCCGTGAAGAAGATGTAATGGAGATTGACCACATAACCCCCAAAAGCTTGGGAGGCAAAGACCATTACGATAATCTCCAGATATTACACAGACACTGCCACGATGTAAAAACAACTGAGGATGGTTCGGTTGTGAAGTACCCATGACAAGGGCCGATTCATTGAGGAGCCGTGTGTGGCGAAAGTTACACGCACGGATTTGAAGACCAGCGGGACTGGTGACAGTCTCGCTGAGTTTAATTCACCAGAGAACTGATGTGCCCCAGCAGGTCGATAACGTCTGTTTGCAGGTCTTGGACACTAGGATTTACCGTGTCACAAATCATCGAGGTTTCCTCAGTACAAGGGTAAATTAACTTGGGTTGATCCTGACTCAACGAGCAGGTAAGGGCATCAGTAAAAACACGAGTTTAGCAATCGCCAGCTGCCTTGACTGTTTGAGTATAGTAGAAGGCCGTGGGACTGTATCTTGACGACGGAATCTTTGCTCCGAGGTGGTCCTACGCTTTCCAACTAGATGTGCCGCAGGGGCTCACTGAGGATTGCTTGGTCGATTACCTGGTGCTGAAATTCGAGATTTCTAACATCCAGTCTGGAGGCTGGGATGTGGAAGCGGAACCGGAAGAGGAAGTTGAGGAGTGCGATCAGTGCGAGGGCACTGGCTACGTTTACGACAGCTGGACAGGGCAAAGGGACACCTGCTCAAGTTGTGCAACTAAGAATCTTAGCGATCGCACGACGCGACAAGATTAAAATTGGAGCAGCGTGTAGAAAATTAGTGCAAGGACTGGAAGCCCAGTGGCAATAATTCGAGCCAGGTTGGAAGTTTTACCCTCCTTCTCTCTCCGACTGGAAGTAATTTCCAAAAGTTCTGGCTGCGGATGGAATCGCCCTGGCCTTCAATGTAGGGGTTTTCTTTTGACGATTTTTAATGTAGGCGATCGCAGAATCTTCATGTCTCTTCATCATCTCTAAACTGACATTTGAAATTACAGAAGCCAGGATAAGGGGATTATTCTAAACCCTTTCTATATGTCTAACTCTGAGCGTGATTACGAGTCCCTTGTGTTCAGAATTGAGCAGGTGGAACAGAATCAACAGGTTATGGCTAGATACATAGCTTCAGCCCAGTTGCATCAACAATTAAACGTAAGGATTCAGGTGATCCAAACCCTTACTAGACAAGGGTTTCAGCTCTGGAGATTAAGGCTAAATTGTTAGTTGTTCTCAATAAACAACGAAAAATCAGCGTTTCAGCAATCGCTATTGATAATAAGAATAATCGAGATTTTCGTCGAAAGCATTGCCGGAAAAGCATTTGAGACATTTCCAGATGACCTGAATCCTTACAATTAAACGAGCTTTCGCTTCTGCCAGAACCACCAGTGGAAGTGGTCAATTTGCCAACAGAGTCGGTCAGGTACTCTGAGGAGAGTCAGCTACAGCCCCTGCCGGTGCAGTCCCCACAATATCAGCTAGTGTTTGACCGTCCTGGAAGTCGAGCCGTGCTGATGGAAGCACTGGAGAAGGCCCTTCATCGCCTAATTATTGTATGCCCGTGGCTCAGCCGGAACAGCATTGATGCTGATTTGATGCAGAAGTTCAGGGATTGCCTGAACCGCAATTGTCGGATTGATATTGGCTGGGGTTATCTAAGTAAGCGCGATAAAACGGGTAAAGGCTGGGGAAATAGTGCGCTGAAGAACTTAAGACAACTAGAACAGGATTATCCCGAACAATTCAAGCTTAAGCTACTGGGAACCCATGAAAAGTTTCTGATATGTGACGACTCTTTTACTCTGTTGGGCAGTCACAACATGTTGACATCCAATACCCAAGGAGCTACACGGGAAGTGGGCATTCGCACGACAGACCCCAACATTATCCAGGGTTTGATTAACCGCTTTGACGGTGCCCTCGTGCAGGCTATAGATGAGAGCCTGACAGCGGGTTGTGTGAGTCTCGATGATGTTGAAGCGCTAGAGGCGCAGTACATAGGCTCGGAGTCTGATACTAGTTTGGTGAATCTCGATTTGGATGAACCTGACGAAGATGAGGGCACTGATGACGATTCCGCTGAAGATAGTCAGTCACCAGCTATAGATGCTGAGGAATTTTTGCGCCGTTGTAAAAACCAAGAACGAGATTTCACAGGCATTAACCTAGCCGGATTCGATTTTACTGGAAAGTCCCTGAGTTTGGGCGGGCTGAATTTTAGCGAAGCCAACCTGACTAGAGCCAAGCTAAGTAAAGAATGGCTTGCTAGTCTCAACTTCAGCCGTGCCAATCTGAGTCGAGCCGAACTATGTGAAACGGACTTGTCTGCGGCTAACCTCACTCAGGCCAACCTGGAGAATGCAAACCTTCGTCAGGCCAACTTGATTATAGCCAAGCTAGGGAAGGCCAATCTGAAAAAGGCCAACCTGAGCCGGGCTAATCTGTCATCGTCGGAGGTAGACCTCAGTGGAGCCAACCTCAGTGGATCTAATCTCATAATGGCAAATCTGAGGAAGGCTAAACTGCTCGATGCTGACCTAAGTTATGCCAATCTGAGTTGTGCCAACCTGCTAGAGGCAAATCTTGAATGGGCAAACCTTGAGGAGGCGAAGCTTCAGGGAGCACTTTACAGTAGTGTAACTATCTTTCCCAGGGGGTTTGACCCTGTAAAAGCCGGTGCCTATTTGATTGCTCCTAGCACGTCACTGCCAAAGGCTAATTTAGTCGGTGCCGACCTAAGTAGTACCAATTTAGTTGAAGCTAACTTGAGTGGAGCCAATTTAAACAAGGTAAATTTGCAAAGTGCAAGGCTCCTTCAGGCGAATCTGAGTGCAGCCAACTTGAGTGAGGCAAGATTGAGTTTGGCCAACCTAACTGCGGCAAACTTAAGTGGTACCAACCTGATGCAGGCAAACTTAGAGTGCGCTAATCTCACTGCGGCAAACCTGAGCAAAGCCAACCTGACAAATGTACAACTGAAATTGACAAACCTAAACTGCGCTACCCTGACTGAGGTAAATTTGATTGGTCTATATCTTGGTAGCAACAGCGTCAACCTGAGTGGGGCAGATTTGAGTGGGGCTAATCTCTGTGGAACAAACCTCAGTTATCAAAACTTAAGTGGAGTCAACTTAACTAAAGCAGATCTCCGTGGGGCAAACCTGGAGAAAGCAAACTTAGAAAAGGCCAACCTGACCGGAGCCAACCTAATCGGTGCAAATCTCGACGGTGCAAAGCTAAGTGGCGCGATCATGCATGATGGCACTGTCCACGAATAGACTTTAGCTAGTATTTCATCCTTTCCCCAAATTCGCACAAAGGTACTCACTCCGAATCAGCCCCAAAGCCTGCTCTGCCAGCGGTGTAGACTGTTGCTCCCAATAACTAACCAAACGCTTCAACCAAACCCCCCAGTACTCCCCCAGGGCAAATTGGAACACTTGGGCCTTGCGATCAGGCAACGCCACCACAATCACACCATTCTTGATGCAAATACCGTACATGCGATTGATAGCGCCGCAATATGCTGTCAGCTGGAGGGGGTATCTGTCTAACCATTCAGGTTTCTTGGGTTTACTGGCAGTCTTCCAATCTAGGATTACCGGCTGCCCGTCAAAGTGGCAAACCATATCTACAGTTCCGGCATAACACCCGACTTCATGCCAGACAGCTGACTCAATTAGCAGCGGGTTGGTGAGGCGTGGTAAGACGGTTTGAACGCTCTGCCAGAAAGGTTGTGCGATTGCAGTTTCATCATCTTGAGAATCCATCCGATAATCGCCAGTATTAAAATGACTTTCAACCATCGAATGAAATAGTTTACCCCGGTTCTTAGCTTGGCCTGAGTGTTCTACATTTTCAACATGCGATCGCCACTTTCGCCAGAACTCTTGTTGCTCCTCAGAGTCATTAGCGTTTAAAACTGTACCGACACCGGGATATTGGTTTACACCTACTTGGTAAAACCGTCCGTAGTCGGTGTAGACGTGGAGGGGTAGCGGGTCATGGTGAGTCAACACGGTGGGGCACCCAGGCTTGATTGAACTCTGAAGCTTTGATTTGATTAGGCATACCAGCTCGGTTATTGAGTCGGATTACTTCCTCCCGTTCCATGCCCAGGCGCTTCATCAACTCTTTCTCAGTCACACCATCGGCAAGTATTTGTCTTACAATGTCAGCCATACTTAAGATAGCATGAGTCCCCTTGGCGCGGTTGTGTCTGATTGTGGACATCTGCCTATGGGTTGGGTCGAGATCCACTTGGACGGTTGGCACTAAGCCACTGGTAAGGGCGTAGATAGCAGGGTCAGCTGATATCTTCCAGCGGTGAAATCCATCCACAATTTGGTAGCGTCCATGTTGCTCAGGCAGAGTGATAATCGGCGTAGTCCACCCATCCTCTATGATGCTTAACTTAAGCAATTCCAGTTCTGGTGGCGCGACACAGTTCGGGTTATAGTCTATTTGCGTCAAGCAGATCACGACTAACCCAGCGCACCTTGGATACTGGCTGTGCCTCAATCGAGATCGGCATCACTCAAAGCCTCCTCTGGGATGATACCCAATTTCTTACAAGCAGTAAGAGCCTTGTTGATCAACATCCCCTGCTTGCGTCCTTTGAGGTCCCCGCGATTGATAATCTGACATAGCCACTTCCAGCTAACACCTGACGCTGGGTCGCTATCGACTTCGGGAATGGGGCGGCGAGTCTTACTCTGGTGCAGTTTGATGATTTCTACCACTGTTCCCGCGACCTGGCGCTTAGTGTCAGGTGGGTACAAGTCGAGCAGGCTGTAGCACCAATCTTTCCAGGTCATACCAGCTGGCGGAAGATCCGGTTTGGTGCCGTACAAATCGGTATGCGCATACCTCCCGGCAGTTGCCGCGCCATCAACTCTGCCCAGCATTTTATGCCAAAGTTCCGGCCAACAGACTTTGTATGTCCACAACTTCTGCATGGGCTCTTAATCCATTGGTTCAGGGTTCAAATCCCTGGTCACCCATTGTAGAGAGCGATTTGGATTGAGAGCCCAAACAAAATCGCTCCTAAAATTTTGAAATAGTTACTGAATAAGGGTTTCGAGCGTCGGCTTGTTAGAGAAACTTAGTCCTCAAATTGCTAAGCAAGTTCTTGAGCGCGGCAAAGGCAGGCTTCTCGCTCTCCATGGTTGCGTAATAGCCCAAAGTTTGTAGATAAATTATTAGGATCGTTAATGGTTGAGCAAGTGTGATCAGGGGCTCGAACAACGCGGTGAATTTTATCAAACCGAGCACGTCTGGATTTGGCGAGGATATGAGAATAGAATCACTTGGCACTCAGGCTGTTTGAACTCGACGCGATATCTGGAGAACCCGATGCCTCAATTCCCCGGCATGAATCCTTATCTAGAGGGCTACCTCTTTCAAGACCTGCATAGTGCCCTGGCAAGCCGAATTCGAGCCATCCTGACCCCACTGCTTCGCCCGCGCTATGCGGCTCGATTAGAGGTATCCGTCATCCAGGATACGGGACTGAGCGAGGACTTGGGGATTGTTTATCCAGATGTTGAAGTTGTGAAAACTTCAGCGACTTCCGCGTTACAAACTCAACCTTCGGCGGTTTTCACCCCCGCCACGCTGACCCTGCCGCCGCCGATAAAGATTCGGATTCCAAGCGTTGAGGTGCGAGAAGCGAAAACCAATCGTCTGGTCACCTGCATTAAAATTCTCTCTTACGCTAACAAGCGTCAACCTGGGTTTGATCAGTACCTCCAGAAGCGCAATCGGTTGATGCAAGCCGGAGTTCATTTAGTCGAAATTGATTTAATTCGGCGTGGCAGTCGCCCCATTTCGGATGCCCAGATTCCCCAGTCGCATTACCGCGTCACTGTAACCCGTGCCAACGATCGACTAGAGGTTTGGACCCTGCAACTGCAAGACGCGCTGCCAACCGTTCCCATTCCGTTACTGCCACCTGATCCGGAGGTTCCACTGAACCTATCGCAAGCGATTCATCAGGTGTATGAGGAAGCTGATTATGATTTGACGCTCGATTACAGTCGCCAACCCCCGTCACCAGCGCTGTCAGATCTGGAGCAGCAGTGGTTGAAAATGGTCATTACCTGATGCAATGATCAAATGATTCGGCGCAATTAGCAAAGATGCTGCGGCGATCGCATTTGGATATCAGTATTAAATGCTTGTGGCTCGAAATCGAGAAACTCGAATATTGAGCGGTTTAGCTTCGTGATACAGCGCCTCAGAATAGGCTTTTCTGGCGGCTTCTCAAACCTGCGGTTAGGACGCTCGTGCTGGATTTCTAATTTCAGCCACGCCAAACCTGACTCTTAATCCATTGGTTCAGGGTTTCGGGGTAAATTCAACTGAGATCTGACCCATCGTCTAAGAGGATGTTTGAAAAGTGGGTGAGGCAGTAAAAAAGCTCCCAAGCAGCCAGGTGCGGGTTAAGAGCCGAGGCGAGCATGTCAGCGAGCATCGCGACAGGAGTGCCATTACCCTGAACCCAACCGAAGAAACGCGGGTGTAGGTTTCCATTCGGGTACGGCAGCACATTTTTCACAAAGTCCTGGTAGGTGGCAGAGGCACCCTCTGGTTCATAGGGCACCGAGGCAGGAGTATGGCGGCACAACAACAGGTGAGGAATTTGGGCGCAAGCTTCGGATAGCGCCAAGAAAAATGCGTTATTACCATATCTTTTATGAATAACAGACCAGCAATGCAACAGGAACATCAGATCCCAGGTGGTGGCGATGAGCAAACATGGTGGCAGGCGGTATTGACTCGCAATCCGGAGTGGGATGAAAAAATATTGTACGCTGTAACTACTACGGGAGTTTTCTGTCGGCCTTCCTGCCCGTCGCGCCGCCCAAAGCGGGAGAATGTGGTTTTCTTTTCACAGCCTCAGGAGGCAGAAATTGCTGGCTTTCGCGCCTGCTTACGCTGTCGGCCACTAGTAGACCCTCCTAGCGACACTAAAGCGGCAATGGTCGCTGAAGTCTGCCGTTACATCGAAGAGAAATTAGATGAATCGCTCACCCTGGCAGTGCTGAGTCAGCACGTTAGCATTAGCCCATTCCATTTGCAGCGCACATTCAAAGCCATTATGGGCATCACTCCCCACCAGTACGTCCATGATTGTCGGCTACGTTCACTCAAGGCTGGGCTCCGTTCAGCTCAGACTGTGACTCAAGCGCTATATGAAGCAGGGTACAGCTCCAGCAGTCGCCTTTATGAACGCAGCACCGCTCGATTGGGAATGACACCTGCTACTTACGGTCGCAAGGGACGAGGCACGTCTATCAGATACACAGTAGTAGATTCGCTATTGGGACCAACGTTGGTGGCTGCAACTGAGAAAGGATTATGTTCTCTCCAGTTTGGTGACTCTGAGGACGAGCTGTTGCTTGCGTTGCGGCAAGAATACGCCGAGGCAATTATTGAACGTGACGATGCGGGGATGAAATCCTGGCTCAACGCTTTGACAGACCATCTGTTGGGGAAACAAATGAGCCTTACAAGTCCGTTAGATGTCCGATGCACTGCTTTTGAGCGAAGTGTGTGGGAGTATCTTCAGACAATCCCTCCCGGTACAACTATGTCCTACTCTCAAGTAGCCGCAGCACTAGGTCAACCGCGTGCCACACGAGCCGTAGCACGAGCCTGTGCTAGTAATCCAGTAGCGATCGCCATTCCTTGCCACCGAGTGGTCCGCGAGAATGGTCAATTGGGTGGTTACCGCTGGGGGATAGAGCGCAAACGGAAATTCTTGGAACGAGAGCAGAACTTATTAAATCTGCCCGACGAATTAAACACCTAAAATTTATAAAGTCAATGAACAGGAGCTGATTGGGTATCTATGGAAATTTCTGTGGTTTGTGCTGAGGAGCTTGGGGAATTAGTGACATTATTTGACGAATATCGAATCTTTTACAAGCAGCCTTCGGATATTGATGCTGCTAGAAAATTTATCGAACAGCGTCTCCACAACAAAGAATCCGTACTACTTGCAGCTCGTGAAAATGACAATATTGTAGGCTTTATCCAGCTCTATCCAAGCTTTTCGTCTATTGCTATGAAGCCGATTTGGATTTTGAATGATTTATTTGTGAAGTCAGCTTTCAGAAACAGGGGAATTGCCAAATCACTAATGAATTTTGCTGCCAGCTCTCGGCGCAATCCCTAACACAACCACTCCCGCATCTGCTCTATGGTCAGGTTACCACCGCACACAATTGTACCAACAAGCTGGCCACGAAACCTTAAAGGCTGCTCAAGAAGCGCAGCGACACCAATCGCACCGGACGGTTCCGCCACTACCCCAGCATGACGGTGCAGCTGACGCATTGCCTGAACGAGCGTGTCCTCGCGCACCAGAATCGTGTCATCCACCAAGCCGCGCATATCTTCGAGCGCCTCTGGGATCGGAACTCGTACCCCAATCCCATCAGCAATGGTGTGCATCTGAGCGTGAATAATTACCCGACCTGTACGCCAGGATTCTATCATCGCAGGTGCTCCAGCAGCTTGCACAGCAATCAACCGAGTCCTTGGGCTACGGGCTTTCATGACTCTAGCCACGCCGTTGAACATCGCTCCATTACCAAGCGCAACCAGGAGTGCATCCAATGGTTCAGGAAAATTAAGCCACTCCAAACCCATCGTTCCTGCACCTTCAAGGGTTTCAATGTCGAGGCTATCTTCGACGAATCGAGCATCCTGTTCGAGAGCAAAGTGTTTCGCTTCGCGTTTCGCCTCATCGAAATCTACACCACGTAGGATTACGTTCGCTCCGAACGATCGCATCCGTTCGACCTTAAGTGGATTCGCACTCGTACTCGCGTAGATTGTTAGCTTCAAACTCCGTTTACGGCAAGCGTAAGCCATCGCCTGACCAAAATTGCCAGCACTCGCACTAACCAGATGAGCATCGTTCTTGACTTGAGAGACAAGGAAATCTGCACCACGTCCCTTAAACGAACGAATCGGGTTAAGCGTCTCGATTTTGAGTGCCAACCGCGTGCCAAGCTCGTCACTGAGTGGTTCGCACACAAATTGCGGCGAGTGCAAAAATACTGGGTCGATGATTCGAGCCGCCTGTTCAATACGTTCAATTGATAGGCGATGTGTTGACTGTGTCATGACCGAGATTTTAACAAGTTTCTCCTATTGGTGTCTATGGCTCTGCAACAGGGGCATTAAGTCCTTAGCGTAGTTTTCTGCGCGGTTGCTCAAGGTAAAACAGATCACGGCTAGGGTGCGGCGGGTATCGGCATAGTTGAAAATTAAGATTAGGAGAATGCACTTGCATTCTCGGTTGCAAATGTACATCTCTCCAGCAAAAGCTTTGTTCCTTCCCTTTTGAGCCGGAACCTAAACTCACTTCGATTGGCTGTATCAACTCACATTACGTTTCGATCCGCCACTGCAACCAACTCGGTTTACGGCTTTTTGACTTTGTATGGCACAAAATGGCGCTCTCTCCAAGTGTCAGCCCAGATAAATATCACACGAACAGCATCCGCCGCTGCTGCGTCCTCAGATGAACGCTCTTCGCCCGTCGAATCGTCGTAGCAGATGCCTCAGAAAGTCCCAGGTAGCGAACTTTGCCAAGCTGTACCAGTTCTGCCATCGCCCCAACTGTCTCTTCAATCGGCACCCTCGGATCGACCCGATGGAGATAGTACAGATCGATATAGTCAACTCCCAGCCGCTGCAATGAGGCATTACATGCTTGGTGAACATATTCAGGGCTGCCATTGACGTTAAGGGAATGCCCGTCGAAGCCTTGGATACCGAATTTTGTTGCCAGTACAACTTGAGAGCGGCGATTGCCAATCGCCGCTCTCAAGTTGCTCATTCGCTCCAGCTCCATACATGTCAGCCGTGTCCAGTAAAGTCACGCCAAGCTCTAGGGCGCTCACATCAAAATTACCAATGGCGCGTAAAGTAATTTCATTGCAATTTTTCCTCATTTAAGAACGGTTTCGGCTTTCTCAACTGAGTTATCGCCTATCCCCAAAGTCAGATGCAAAGGGGTGTGCGATGGGTACGCCTTCACCACCTGGCGGTAAACTTCGTAGTTAGTGGGCAGCGTCCTGTCTTGATCGTCCACTCTACATCTGATCCGGTACTCCACATTTTTTAATAGTTCGGGCTTGCTTGCCTCTTCTTGGGGTCTAATGCGTTGTTCCACTTCATCAACGGTAGGTCGCAGCGGTAGAGATGGCCACCACAGCCCCCGGTCATCAGGACCAGTGACGGCTCCTTCTGGTTTCAAGCCATTGTGATTGAGCAAGGAGGTTTTGGCAAAAGTTTCAAGGCGCGGTGATCTCTCACTCGCTAAGTTGTTGGCATATTTTACTTGCCAAGTATAAGTCGTGAGCGCTGTTGCTTCATACTGTTCGGTGGTCAGGGTGTTGCAACTGGTAAGTGTGAACACAGTTAAAATTGCTGCAAGAATCAAAAATATCGGCTTGTACATAATTCATCCAAATCCAACACCAGCCTAGTTAGCAAGGAGAGGTTTATATTAGGGTAGGCGAGTCTCCAGCCAGCAAAAATTGAGGGCTCTGATTGAAGTTATAATTGCCTGATGTGGAATTAAAATCGAACACCCAAACTAGATCAAACCGATTCCCAGGCCAACTCTGTGGGGCTGTTGTAGTATTGCCCAGTATCTGATTTGCAATAGTAGGGATGTTCTGGTGTTCCCAGCAGATAAGTACTACCCCATCGCACGTTAGAGCATTCTTCACCAAAGCCGTTTCTTGGCCCTTCAAATAATTAATATTTATATTAAGCCCAAGTTTTGCACTTAGAGGCGTAACTGTCTCTTGGGGGCGAAGGCTGTTGCTATGTTTTCCAATTCCAGACGCATATAAAAATTGGGGCTTGGCGAGGTCAGAATTTTGAAGTATCCCGTTCGTGGGTGCAAAAAAACATGCTAATGCTCCAGCTCTTTCCCATCCTTGAACTATAAGGGACTCTCTATTCTGTTCTCCAGTGGTTAATACACCATAAAAAAGTCCAGAATCAGCAGGCTTTTCAGCGTGACGAATAACCATGATTTTTATGGCATTAGGCATCGTTTGACTCCTTAATCCATTGGTTCAGGGTTCAAATCCCTGGTCACCCATTTAAAACCAAGCCCTGCGGCCCTCTTTATTGCCCTAGAAGCGCTCAACACGGGCTTAGCATCCGTGTCCCAGAGGCAGGTTTAACTTGCCAAAATTTGTTCGATTGTTAATTCTAACTCACAGAAGGTAGGTGAAATAATGCGCGAACTACCACTGAATGAGCTAACCTCATATTTACCATTAACTAAGTAATACACAAAAACTGTGGGAACTTTAGGGTTGCCTAAATATGCTCGGCTAGCGATCGCTAAGTAATCTACGATCCAATACTCCTGAATACCCAAGCGCTGATACTCGTCTAGCTTATCAACGTAGTCATCTTCCCAATTGGTAGATACTACCTCCACAGCTAGCTGCAAAGGCTGTAGCAAGGCAGAATAAGCTTTCACGCTAGAATCCCACAACTCCCGGTTTACAAGGCTTACGTCGGGATGGCGACCTTGTTCTATACCATCGCCAGTGTGAGTTGCGATCACAATTCTGCTCGACGCTCTGTAGTTTAGATTCAAACGCTTAATTTCGTCATAGAAGGCGAACAAAATAAATTCAGCTACATTTTCGTGCTGTCTGGTTGCGAGTATTCGCACAATTTTCCCATTAACCAGTTCAAAATGGCCATTTTCTGGTCGTGACTCTAAAAAATCCTCAAAGGTTATTATTTTAAGTGCTTGGGTCATAAAATTTCTTTAATTTATAATGTTTCGACTCGTTCGGCATCCACCTGAAAACAAAATCCAGGTGCATAACTTACCTATTTTGCAGATTTCCATTATGACCTTGTTAGCCGAAGCCTTGCTCAGAACGGATGTAAACCATCAGCAGTGGAGACATAACCGGATGGGATGCCCTAGCCAACAACGGTAGCCAACTATAGCAATCCTAAATCATTTGTAAAAAGTTAAGATTATTGGTATAATGAAGA
>CAXUIG010000186.1:0-12950 GCA_964250845.1 uncultured bacterium
CAACCAAAAGGTGCCATGCCCTATAGCAAAATACTAGCACCCCTCCCCCCAAAAGATTTTGAATGCCTATCAGGTTGAGGGTTTAAAGCTTTGAGTACACCTTTAATTAATTTAATTATTCTAATCGGCTCGAGTACACTGCCCTGTTCTGGAACTGCTGATATAAAAAACAATAGCAAAGAGCGTTTTCATCTAAAGGATTTTTCTCACCCTATGTCAAACTTTGGGAAGTGTTTTCAATCTGTTGATTCACAGCATCAGAACCCAGCTGGTTCAGGCTACACGAAGACGAGCTCAACAATTTAGTAACACCCCCCAACGTTTTTTGCTTTGTAGTTTGAAGACCTATCAGGAGATTTTCAATTATGCTGAAAAATATGACTAATCAAAACTTGCATCGTGTTGTCATTATTGGTGGCGGCTTTGGAGGACTCTATACTGCCAAGGCGCTGAAACAGGCGAAAGTCCAGGTAACACTGATTGATCAGCGTAACTTTCACCTGTTTCAACCGCTGCTTTATCAAGTCGCAACGGCAGGGTTATCTCCAGGTGATATTGCTTCCCCATTGCGGGCAATGCTGGGGAGAAACAAAAACACCAAAGTGATGATGGCAGAGGTGACCGATATTGATTCAGAACGGCAAAAAGTCATTGCCGAAGGCGAAGAAGTGCCTTACGATACTCTAGTTGTGGCTACAGGTGTAAGCCACGATTACTTTGGCAACGAGCAATGGCGAGAAACGGCACCCGGATTAAAAACTGTGGAGGATGCTCTGGAAATTCGCCAGCGTATTCTTTCTGCCTTTGAAGCTGCCGAGAAAGAGACAGACCCTGAAAAACAACGTGCCTGGCTAAGATTTGTGGTTATAGGTGGTGGCACTACAGGTGTTGAATTAGTGGGCGCGCTAGCAGAACTTGCCCACAACACGCTCAAACACGAGTTCAACCGTATCGACACAACCGAGGCAGAAATCTTTTTACTCCAAGGAAATAAGCGCCTCCTGCCAAATTATTCACCTGACTTCTCAGCTGCCTCAGAAACAGCGCTTAAACGTCTAGGTGTAGTCGTGAAAACAAAGACACGGGTGACTGGAATTGAAAACAATGTTGTCACCTTGCAGAGCGACAAGGGGATCGAGCAAATCTCTGCCCAAACCATCCTTTGGGCTGCAGGGGTGAAGGCATCAACCATGGGTGAGGTGCTCAGAAACGACGCGAGTGCAGAACTCGATTGGAGTGGAAGAGTGGTGATCCAGCCTGACTTAACTATCCCTAATCATCCTAACATTTTTGTAATTGGCGACCTGGCAAATTTTTCCCACCAAGATGGTGAACCTTTACCTGGGGTAGCACCTGTAGCGATGCAGCAGGGAAAGTATGTAGCTTCCTTGATTCAACAGCGGTTAGCAGGTAAGACTATGTCACCCTTCCACTACATCAATCACGGCAAGTTAGCAGTCATTGGACGCCATGAAGCAGTAGTAGACTTAGGATTCTTAAAAATCACAGGCTTTCTTGCATGGCTAATCTGGAGTTTCTTGCACATTTATTTTCTGATTGAGTTTGACAGCAAACTGCTGGTGTTCATTCAGTGGGCATGGAGCTATTTAACCCACAAGCGTGGTGCCCGCCTGATTACAGGTAAGGGTTTATCACTTGCGAAGGTAAGGAAAGAGGAGCTGGCGCGGATATAAAAAAGTTGCGGTTTCGGAATTAGCTAAATGTTGGTGGAATCCCAACGCCGTCCCGCTGCCTTCGGCGCTCACGATGGATAGCCGATGAAAACAGGAGACTCGATGTCCCCTGTTTTCATCTGAAAAGTGGAGAAACGTCAGTAACGAGTCATGGTTGAGGTCTTTAGGCATAGGGACAATCACCGCGCGAATCGTTTCCCAGCCTAGTAGTTTTGCCGCTAATCCTTTTCGTCTCCAAGTGCACTGGCACCAAAATGTGATTACTGGCAGCAAGCGCATTTATATTTAACCAAAAAATAAACAAATTCTCATCTAACCTTTACTTTGACAGTCTAATCTGTTCCTTGAAGCCGAGGACAGCACACACAATCTGTCTCTTGGGTCGCATTTAAGTTTTAAACTTGGAGCCCAACGATGCTAGTAAAAGTACATTCTCGCTTCTTGGCTACCTCCCTTTCTGTAGCATCTTTAACACTTTGTATGGCACTTGCCCAACCTGCTCAAAAAGCTTCTGCACAAGTAGCTGGTACAGGTTCAACCGCTGCTGCTAATTTATACAATGGATTCGGTGCTAATTATAATGCAACTGGCAGTGGCACTTGCTCTGACGGTACAGACGCCGGAGCTGACTTTTGTGGAACCGACATTCCCTATACCCCACAAGATGGCTATACAATCACACCTGTAGCAAATTTGAGAATAGAAGCACCTCTTGACCCTTCACTTGGCATCTCCGGTCTTGATCAGGGAACCACCTGCAGCATTCTCACAGGTGCAATTACCAACTGGAGCCAGGTAGGTGGACCTGACGAAGCTATCACTGTCGTGTATCGTTCTGGCGTCAGCGGTACCAAAAGTATCGTAGATAATGCTTGTGGTAGCACATTGACGAATGGCATTGCGGCAGGAAGCAGTGGCGAAGTTGCCAATGTAGTTGCAAATACACCAGGTGCAATTGGCTATGTTGAGCAGGCTAATTTAAATGGACTACCTTCTGCTCTAAGCAGCCCAATTACTGGTTTTACCTATGCAATTTACAACAACAATAATACCAACGCTAGCGACTTCATCAACAGTATTACAAGCAACCCCGATCAGGTTAACAGTTTGGGATATAACCCCCTTTAAGTCATAAGACTACATCTTTCAAAAATCTCAATTTGGTTCAACCATAGGCTCCATTAATCGAGGTAGTAGCCCAACTTGCGGGTGACCAATCTACGGTTCCTTTTCACCCAAACAATTATGCGAACACGCAGTTAAAAGTAGTGGTTGTGCGTAGCGCAACCGCTACTTTTAATTAAAATCCGCTTCGGTTAAAGTTCAAGCAAACTAAAAGCGGATAAAGCCCTACCAGCAAGCTCAGAACTACGACCCGTCAAATATCTCAATAATATTGTCGAACTTTCTGCACCGAGCGATAAAACGATTGGTCAATCCAGGGATCGCATAGCTTGGTCACATAGATTAGAAAGTTGTCAATGAGTCTGCAACTGAGTGCAAGGCTGACCAAGTGATAAAGGCTTTGGGCTAAGCTGCTTCCTTAAGGAGTCATGACTTCCACCGCAGAACCATTGAACTGATACTGGTAAGCTTCAGCCTTCGCATCCACTTCGTTGATTACCAAACCTACTACTCGAGAATTATGCCGAGCTATTTTCCCTAAGCTCTCATTGACAGAATTACGGTCACTTATACCTGGTCGAACTACTAACAACACGTTGGGTATTGCTGCAGCCATTAGGGCAGTGTCACTAGTTAGGGCAACCGGAGCACTGTCAACTAGTATGTAGTCATACTTATTAGAAGACTCTGCAGCATCAAGGCACTGCTTAAAACGCCTCCGCTTCATCACCTCAACAAGTCTGCCCTGTTTAGGCATGGTTGGCACCAAATCGAGACGATTCCCGACAATAATCGGCTCTTTAGTAGAGTCTGTTAGATCCTGGGCGTAACCTAGGCTTCGACTCATTCCTGCTTGGCGGAAATCACCATCGACGACGAGCACTCGACTACCCAAATCCACTAGGGCCTTAGCTAGCCCTATTGTCACAGTAGTCTTACCTTCTCCAACATTTGAACTGGTGACTAACAAGCGACGGTTTTTTAAAGACTGTGAGCTAATTGCTGAGGCAAGCCGTTGGAACTCAGCTTCTGTTTCACTGCCCAAAGCCAATGCTTCTGCCGACTGCTTGAGACGAGAAATTATTACAACTATAGGGAACTTAATCGCTTGAAGGTCTTTCGGGCTCAAAAGTGGATTGCGACTCTCCAAGAGCAATATCAGAGCAATGCTGCCGATTACCGATGCGAGAATGGCATTGATAGCGGCTAACGACTTATTGGGACTGGAGGGATTAAGGTCAACAGTTGCTGAGTCGAGTAGCTGCACATTTGGATAAGTGTTAAAGGCGTCAATATTTGCCTGCTGCACTTGGGCAACCAAGCCTTTATACACGCCCTCAGCAACATCGTACTGCTGCTGCAGTTCAAGCAGCCGACCCTGATTCACAGGGATAGACTTTAGCACTGTTTTCAGTTTGTCAACTTGGCTCTGGAGTTGGGTAGCCTGACGCCTTTGCGCACTGCCTTCGCTCTCCGCCAAAATGAGTTGCTGGATCAGGGCTTTGCGTTCTCCATCAGGACTGGTATTTAATGTGGGGTCTATTCCTTGCGTACTGCCAGCAGCTTGAGCAATATATCGCCCAAGTTGACGACGCAGCTGATCGCGCTGAGAGAGTAAAAATTGCACCTGCGGATTTTGATCCGTATATCGAGATCGAGTCGGCACCAAAGCGGCTTCAATTTCAGACAACTTTTGCCGAATCGATTGGTAATCCTTATTTTCACTTAGACGCAGGGACCTTATCGCCTGATCAGGGGTTAGCCCAATTCGAGTTGATAATGTTTTAATTCGAGCTTCATTGGACTGGGCTTGAGCAACTGTCTGCGCTTGCTCAGTAGTTAAATTATTGATACTTAAAACTATCCCTTTGGATTGTTCTTCATTATTGACCAGGCCAGACGATTTTTTAAATTCTGCCAGAGCTATTTGCGCATTGCTCAATCTTTCATGGGCTTGCTCAAGTTTGCTGCGGCTGAACTGCTCACGTGCAGCACCATTAACTCTACGCAGTTCGTTTAGACGCTGTTGATAAGCCTCAGTGAATGCTATTGTCCGCTTGCGTGCTATTTCTGGGCTAGAACCATTGACACTCAGCGAGATATTTGTGGTCTGCTCCTGTGGCGATACCTTGAACAACTTGCTGTATTTACCTAGACTGTTGTACTTACTTTTTTCAGGGTCAGATGCCCACACCTGCTGCAGCACAGCATCGCTTACCATAATGGACGCCTGAACCTTCAAAGGGTTGACCTGAGTAGAAGAAAAGCTATGATCTTCTTTACGCAGGGAACCCAGCGTTCCTAAATTTGTATCTAGATTGCTACTACTATCAGGAAGAATAAACTGTGCTTTAGCTGTCCAAACCCGAGGGGAGAGCTCCACAGAAGCAACTGTGGCTGCAAGCACGATTACATTAAAGCATAGCAAATACTTCCAGTGTCTAATCGTAATTAAAGCTACTTTATTCATGTGATTGATACCAATGTATTGCTAATCAGGCAGCTTGTATAAGTTGTATTAGTATGTTTTTCAAAATCATTATTGCGTTCATTTTAAAACTACCTAGGCTCTATTTTCTAGTGTATTTCCACGGATAAATTCGCCCTAATTTACGCTTCAACGCTGTTAAATCCAGGAAAATTACCCAATTAAAGTCGCGGCTATTATGATGACTTCTCTGACTTCACATATTTCCCCACTAACTGACGTAACTTTTCTGCATCGAACGGCTTTGTCAAATATTCGGTGCAGCCTGCGAGTCGACCTTTGGCCTTGTCAAAAAACCCATCCCGTGCTGTCACCATGATGATTGGTAGGTCACGAAACTGAGAAATACTACGCACAGTGCGGCATAGTTCTAGACCATTGATCTCCGGCATCGAGACATCGAGCAATAGCAGCGAAATCTTCTCTTGATAGATTAACTCCAAAGCATCCACAGCATTACTGGCCACCAGTACTTGGTAGTAATCAGCCAGTGCCAGCTTGATCAGTTCTTGCATCATAGTGCTGTCATCCACAGCCAGGATCCTGGATAATGAAATCTGTGCAGTGGGTTTACTATCCTTCATCACTATCGAGCCTGCTTTCACCAAATGCAGATAGGATTTCGCTAGACTCATAGGATCTTTATTTAACCCTTCAGCAATGTCAGCCAGCGATCGCTGTCCATCAACCCATTTCTGTAGGTGCTTACGCACGGCTGGATCTGTAATCGTTTCTAAGGCATTAGCTTGAAAATCAGGAACTGCCTCCATCGACGGAATCAGAGGTCTAAGGCTAAACCACCGCTCCTGACGGTGATCTACACCTAGCATCAACTTAGACAATTTGAAGCCACGACAGATTTTAAACTGAGCCGTGCTATCAAACTGAAACTGTCCAGCATGGGGTAAAACTTGTTCTAGCGTCAACACAATTTGGGTATAAACTACGGTTTCAATTTGCTCCCAAGTTAACAGTTGCATCTCAACCAGCTGTTCTAAAAGTGCCCCAGTTGATATCATTTTGTCCTGTTGCATGGCCAAAGAAACCGCAGAAGCAACCCCTTCCTGATTCAATTTCTGCTCCAACATTTTGAAGCAGCTTTGGGCATCAGGAACTTTGATGCCACCATACACAATGCGGCCATCTTGCCACACTAGAACGCGAGACCTTTTTTTTCGCTCAAGATTTATCTCGACATCTAAGTACAAAGTTCCGCTGACTTCTTTGCTCTGTAAAGCTTTCAGTATGGTATGTAGTTGCTGAGCTTGGTATCGCTTTTGTGCCATATTTTACACTTTAATTTGCTAAACAGCACCACTTTTTTTATTAAACAGAATAAATATAGTTTTGAGAATCAGCTTCAAGTCATACATAAAGTTCCAGTCCTTTTGATATTTCAAATCCAAGCGAATTACATCCTCAAAACTAAGTACCTGAGAGCGTCCATTTACTTGCCATTCCCCAGTTAAGCCCGGTCTTACATCTAAACGTTGCCACTCGGGAACGTCGTAAATATCCACTTCATCTGGTGTCGGTGGCCTGGTGCCGACAAGACTCATTTCCCCTTTAAGCACATTCCAAAATTGAGGCAGTTCATCCAAACTTGTCCGTCGCAAGAAGCGCCCCACTCGCGTAATTCGTGGGTCATTTTTATTTTTGAAAAACGCACCTTTAACTTCATTGGTAATTTGTGATTTCAGTTCTTCTGCATTAACACACATAGAGCGGAATTTCCAAATCCGGAAACGACTCCCCATCCAACCACAGCGGATTTGACTGAAGAAAATGGGACCGGGACTATCAAGTCTAATTGCAGCGGCAATGGGAATAAACAAAATTGCCGTAATTCCCAAACCCACTAAAGCCCCAAGAACGTCTATGAACCTTTTAGCCCAAGAGCGCATGGAAGGATGGGTTGCTAGTAGCCGCTCTTCACTGCCGTGAACGTCTTGGAGCGGTGTCACCTCTCTTGCCTCAATGCTGAAGACCTGCTCTAGTCCGGTAAGGGATAACACTGTCATTACCTGAGGATGGACATTTCGGAGGATCAATTCAATTCCTTGCTCTTTGGCAGTCTTGAAATTACTGACCAGCGCGCCTAAACCACTACTGTCCATAAAAGTGGTCAAGCGAAAATCAAGGATGATTTGCCTAGCAACGGAACTGCCGTGGGCTAGCTGCTGGCAGGTTTGCTTAAAAGTAACAGCCTCAAGCACGGTCAAACGAGCGGGTAGCTGTACTAGAGCAATTTCGTTCAAGAATGTAACCGGAAAATCTGCCTCTGGAGAGTAACTAGTCATCAAAAACTACACTCTTATTGCAATTATTTTTTATCTGAAATATCATTTTGTCCTACCCCAATAACTGGAATCTACCGTGCAAACACTGATAATTTTGGCTTTGAGCAAATTAGTGGTGTCAATGCGCTTCGCACGGGGGTAGTGTGCCCAGGAACAGTAGAGTTTTAAGTATTATTACTGACGGTCGTCACAGCCAGATCAAAAGAACAGTAAATCTAACATGTGCGACCCAACTCGTCTCGTTGTAGGCTGTGGGGAAAGAGAAATTAAAAGGCATCAAAAAGAATCCTACTTGCCCCTTTCTGGTGAGTGAATCCCGAGCACGAGTAAACCGGCCCGTATGGAAATTAAGGCAATAATTGGCACGAATATAGTCATGAGCGCCACATACAATTGGCAGGTTGTTGTCCTGTCAATCGTCCTAGCGCTCATCGCCTCCTACACGGCGCTAAATTTAGCTGGACGGGTAACAGTAGCCCCAGGGCGGTCTCGTCAGCTCTGGCTATCTGGCGCGGCGATCGCTATGGGCATTGGCATCTGGTTGACGCAGAACTCAATGCTTGCGATTGGGATTGGAATTGCGACTTTGGTCATCCTGAGTGTGGTGCTGATAACAATCATGTTTGATCAGCACCTCCGTGTTGATGCTGCTAGAGCAGAGGCACTGTGCCAAAGCGAAGAGCGCTTCCGCTCCCTGGTGCAAAATGCCTCCGATATAATTGCAGTTGTTGCCGCCGATGGCACCGTTGGTTACACCAGTCCGTCCGTCAAACGGATTTTAGGTTATGAACCCGAGAATTGGAAACAGGCTTTTGAATTCGTACATGCCGACGATCTTACCAAGGCTTCGAGCCTGTTGACGACAGCACTGGGTTGTCCAGGTGTCAACATCGTGGCTGAGTACCGCTTACGGCATGCAGATGGTAAGGCGCGAAATTTTGAAGTGATTTTCAATAATCTGCTGACTGAGCCGGGTGTAGCTGGGATAGTTACCACTTACCGCGACATCAGCGATCGCCAGCGGGCAGAGTCGGAATTACAGCGCCAGAACCAGCGATCGCAACTGTTTACCGAAATCACGCTCAAGATTCGCCAGTCTTTGCAAATAGAAGAAATTCTCCAAATCACTGTGACGGAGGTGCAAAAGATTCTCCAGACCGACCGAGTCTTGATCTATCAGCCGGGTCCAAATGGGTCTGGAACCGTCGTCACAGAGGCAGTCGTTTCTGGTTGGCCTGAAGAAAGCGGGCAAAACATCACCACTTCCTACTTTCGAGAGGAATACCTACAGCAGTACCGTCTACAGCTGTACCGTCAAGGACGGATGCAGGACATCGCTAACCTAGAGCTGGCTGAAGTCCAATTAAATCATTTGGAATTACTGCAACAGTTTGGGGTCAAGAGCAATTTGGTCGTGCCGATTCTCCTAAAAGAAGAACTCTGCGGTTTGCTGATTGTCCATCATTGCACCGGACCACGGCAATGGACCAGCTTTGAAACTGATCTGTTGCGGCAAATAGCTGACCAAGTAGGCATTGCTCTAGCCCAAGCGAAACTGCTAGAAGCAGAAACTCGTCAGCGACAAGAACTCGAAGTCGCCCATCGCCAAGCCGAGAACGCCAACCATGCCTTAAGTGCGTTTTTGGCCAACATGAGCCATGAGATCCGCACTCCGATGAACGCCGTGTTGGGGATGACCGGCCTGCTGTTAGAAACTCACCTGACTTCGGAGCAACGAGATTTTGTCGAAACAATTCGCATTAGTGGGGACGCCCTCTTAAGCCTGATCAATGAAATTTTGGATCTCTCCAAACTTGAGGCTGGGGAAATGACTCTAGAAACTCTAGATTTTGACTTGTCCACCTGTATTGAAGAGGTGTTGGAATTACTGGCTCCCCAAGCCCACACCAAGGGATTAGAAATCGCGGCATTGGTCGAGCACCACGTCCCCACCCACCTCCAAGGGGATGTTGGTCGCCTGCGGCAAATTCTGATGAACCTGATTGGCAATGCCATCAAGTTCACCTCCTCTGGAGAGGTGGTAGTGCGGGCAACTGTGCAATCCCTTACCCCGACTACAGCTACAATTCGCTTAGCCGTGACGGATACCGGCATTGGGATTGCACCTATTGACCAACCCCAAGTGTTTGCGCCGTTTAGCCAAGTGGATGCTTCTATCACCCGCAAGTATGGCGGCACGGGGTTGGGATTAGCGATCTCCAAGCAACTGGTGACTTTAATGGGAGGAGAAATTGGGGTAAAAAGTCAGCTCCATCAAGGCTCTACGTTTTGGTTTGAGATTCCTTTCGTCAGGCAACTTTTGACGGGAGCATCACTACCCGAAGCGGAGATTATGACCAATCGCCGCTTATTGGTGGTAGATGATAATGCTACCAATCGGCAAGTTGTTCGCCATCAAGCTAGCGGTTGGGGGATGCAGGTGGATGAAGCAACGAGTGCGGCGGCGGCACTCATTGCCCTACACTCAGCATCTGAGCAGAGTAGACCTTATGATCTTGCTGTGATTGACTTCCATTTGCCTGAAACTGATGGCATCACTCTGGGAGCACAAATTCAAGCTGATGAAGCTCTGGCTGATGTGCCGTTGATTATGCTCGCCTCTACGAATCAACGGGATGAAGTGCAACGGGCGCTAAGAATTGGATTTGCTGCTTATCTGGTCAAACCCTTGAAGCCATCCCGCCTGCTCGATACCATCATCACTATCTTGGGAACTGAGCTATCGCCAGCAGTTTCAAATCCCTCAGCTCTCGAGCACCTGTCAGCTCAAACGCCACATGCTCAAGCAGCTCCCGCCTGTTTATCCAAGTTAAAAATTCTGTTAGCTGAGGATAATATTGTGAATCAGAAACTGGCCCTCAAGCAGCTCAACAGCCTGGGCTACGACGCTGATGTCGCCGCCAATGGTGAAGAAGTTTTGCTGCTGTTGTCAAAAATTCCCTACGACTTGATTCTGATGGACTGCCAAATGCCGATTAAAGACGGTTTTGAAACCACACGAGAAATTCATCTGCGGTCGGATTCCTCCAACGCCGCGATTAGTCGCCCTGTGGTGATTGCTATGACTGCCAATGCGATGAAACAAGACCAACAAAGGTGTCTAGATGCAGGGATGGATGACTATGTGAGTAAGCCGGTGATCAAAGAAAAATTGGCAGCGGTGCTAGAGCGTTGGAGCGACAAGATTTTGACTAAAAAGTCGGCAATCGAGTCTGGTCAAATTTCTACCACAGATGCAGATGACCGAGACCTACTGATTGATTGGGAATACTTGCATAATGTATCCGAAGGCGACACCGAATTTGAATTGGAACTGTTGCAAATTTTGATTGAAGATGCCCCAGCCCGTCTACAGGCAACTAAAGCCGCGATCGCTGCTCATGACTTTGAGCTGATTGGGCAAGAGGCTCATCACCTTAAAGGTGCTAGTGCCACCGTTGGCGCTCTATCCATGCTGTTGGCGGCAGAAAAACTAGAACAACTTGCTCGCTACCAACATCTGGAAGGAGCAGTTGATTTGGTATCAGAATTAGAAGTATTTGTCAACCGCCTTCAAGCATTTTTAAAAAGTAGGGTAGACAATAGGGAAAATTAACTAAAGACTAATAAGATGAATTATTGGTGATACATGTTGAAAATTTTGATTATTGACGATGATACTATTGTGCGGACGGTTCTAAAAAGAACACTCCAAAACCAGGGATATGATGTAACTGTAGCAAGCAATGGTGAGTCAGGAATCACACAAGCACAACGACTACGTCCGGCTCTAATCATCTGTGATTGGATGATGTCGAACATGAATGGACTAGAAGTGTGTCGCTTGATTAAGGCAAATCCAGAATTGTCAGCCACTTTCTTTATTCTGCTGACTGCTCGGGGAGAAGTAGAAGATCGAGTCAGTGGACTTGACGCCGGAGCGGACGAGTTTCTTTCCAAGCCGCTTGAATTGAATGAGTTGAAGGCACGGGTAAGAGCGGGGTTAAGGTTACACCAGCTGAATCAGGATTTACAAAGCCAAAAGCAAGCCTTGGAAGCAGAATTGGCTGAAGCAGCTAACTATGTGCGAGCGCTTCTACCCTCACCGCTAGTAGGAACTGTAACGACAGAAGATCTGTTTGTTCCCTCAGCACGGCTGGGGGGTGATTGCTTTGACTATTACTGGATCGATGATGACAATTTGGTAATTTATCTGCTGGATGTATCCGGGCATGGAGTGGGCTCAGCACTACTGTCTATATCCGTACTCAATGTTTTGCGATCGCAATCTCTGCCCAACACTAACTTTTGTCAACCCAGCGAAGTCCTGAGGGCACTCAATCATGCCTTCCAGATGGTTAAACACGGTGATAAGTACTTCACAATCTGGTATGGAGTTTATCACCGCCTCAAGCGTCGACTCGTTTACGCCAGCGCTGGACATCCACCAGCTGTACTGCTATCTGGTACATCTGCGCCAACCACCAAGGTTAGACAGCTAAAAGCTCCAGGACTGCCAGTTGGCTTCTGGCCAGATGCCGACTTTAATGATAATTTGATTGATATCGAAGCAAGCAGCACTCTATACATCTTCAGTGATGGTGCTTACGAAATTCATCAGCCAGACGGCAACATTTGGGGTCTTGATGCTTTCATTGATTTACTGACGGACTGTAGCAAGGTAGAGACCTGCCACCTAGAGCAAGTATTACTGCACATTCTAACCTTGAGCGCCAAGGAAAATCTTGATGATGATTTGTCTTTGCTAAAAGTAAACTTTGTTTAACCTAGTCAGAATTGCATTATACCATAAAATAGCAGACTATGTTGCAATTACCTGACGATTGAACTCATCCCGGTCAGCAAAGTTTTTAAAAAATCGATCCATTCCAGTTAGTTCAAACACAATTCTGATTTGCTCATTGATAGAGCAGACAAAGAGCTTACCATCAATGGCTCGCACCATTTTCAGTGCCGATACCAAAGCACCCAGACCGGAGCTATCAATAAACTTCACATCCTGAAGGTCAATCAACACAATATCGGCTCCAGTGGCGACAATCTCGCTAATGTCATGACGTAGCTGATTACCGCTAACACTGTCTAAAATGCCGGAGGGTTGAACAACTTTGACGAGAGGAATCATATGTTTTGATTTTGGAAATTTTCTTAAATACTTATACTTAGCTACTTTGACATGTTTTCCTGCGAACCGCAAGCTCTATTTTAGAAATGTACAGTATTGATCACGTAAATTATTGCTTCTTATATCAGAAAATTACCTTTAATTTCAGTAAGCGTTCAGGGGGGGGAAGTGGTCGCTGTGGAATTGACCCCCGGTTC
>CAXUIG010000187.1:0-12946 GCA_964250845.1 uncultured bacterium
CTCACCCCCTCTTGCCAGCTAATAGTCCAGCACATTACTTAGGAGTAAAAGTTACATCATGCGGATTCCAACAGCAACATACAGAATTCAGTTCAATTCTGAGTTCAAATTTGAGGCGGCTAAAAAAATCATTGCTTATCTAGCTGAACTAGGAATTTCTGACTTATACGCTTCGCCAATTTTTAAAGCGAGATCGGGGAGCACTCATGGCTATGACGTTGTTGACTCCAATCAAATAAATCCTGAACTGGGAACTGAGGAAAACTTTGAAGCACTGGTGAGTGAAATACAGCATTACGACATGGGATGGTTGCAGGATATTGTTCCTAACCATATGGCTTATGATAGCCAAAACCAGTCGCTGATGGATGTACTAAAAAATGGCGCTAATTCCGAGTTCTTCGACTACTTTGACATTGAGTGGAATCACCCTTATGAAGCTATCAGAGGGCGAGTGCTTGCCCCTTTGCTGGGAAATTATTATGGCGATTGTCTAGAGAATGGCGAGATTCAACTCAAATATGACGAAGGTGGGCTAAGTGTCAATTACTATAGTCTCAGACTTCCTATAAAAATAGAATCTTACCTTCACTTCATTACTCAGAATTTGGGTAAATTAAATAAAAAACTGGGAAGAAATCATCCAGACTTTATCAAGCTACTGGGTATTCTATATCTCCTAAGAAATACTTCGGATGAACTAAAAGGTAAGGAACGATACGATCAGATCACCTTTGTCAAAGGACTGTTGTGGGAAGTCTACACCCAAAATTCAGATGTGAAGGAATTTATCGATAGTAACATAGAATTATTCAATGGTGAGGTGGGCAAGCCAGAGAGTTTTAATCTGTTAGATAATTTACTTGCAGAACAGTTTTACCGCCTATCCTTCTGGAAAGTGGCAGCTGAAGAAATTAACTACAGGAGATTTTTCACTGTTAACGAATTGATTTCTGTCAAAGTCGAAGAAATCAGGGTTTTTAACAAAACTCACGCTCTAATTAGCGATTTGGTTGAGTCCGGTAAGGTAACTGGACTAAGAGTTGATCATATTGATGGACTCTACGATCCAACAGAATATCTGAAAAGACTTAGAGAGAAAGTAGGAGATATCTACATTACGGTAGAGAAAATTCTGGAACAGAAAGAAGATTTGCCCGATTTTTGGCCAATTGAGGGAACAAGTGGCTATGATTTTTTGAACTACGTTAACGGTATTTTCTGCCAGGCTAATAATCAGGAGCAGTTCAGCGAGCTTTATTCCATATTCACAGGCTTAACTACTCCTTATGAGGAGCTTTTTAGAGATAAAAAAAGGCTAATCATCGATAAGAATCTGGCGGGAGATGTAGACAATTTGGCCCAACTCCTGAAAAGAGTATCTGGTTATTACAGAACGGGTAATGATTTTACTCAGCATGGTCTTCAAAGAGCTTTAACGGAGGTGTTGACATACTTCCCAGTCTATCGAACCTACATTAATCAGGAGGGGTTAAGACCAGAAGATCGGTTGTATGTAAAGGAGGTAATTGCCATAGTTAGGGAGCAAGTACCGCTACTTTTGAAGGAACTTAACTATATCGAGAAGTTACTTTTGCTTGAAGATGAGGAAAATTTAACGCCAGAACAAAAAGAGCTACAGCGTCACTTCGTAATGAGGCTGCAACAACTGACTGGCCCTCTGATGGCAAAAGGAATTGAGGACACTCTGTTCTATGTGTATAACAGACTGCTGTCTTTGAATGAAGTGGGGGGTAATCCTAGCGAATTTGGGATCACAGTTGCAGACTTTCACGAGTTCAATCAAAAACAGCAATCCAGCTGGCCTCATAAGATGAATGCCACTGCAACCCATGATACTAAACGCGGTGAAGATGCCAGGGCGAGAATTAATGTGCTTTCAGAAATCCCAGAAGAGTGGGAAAAGCAGGTAAAAGCTTGGAGTGAGATCAACGCCGACAAAAAACAGAGATTGAATGGTCGGGCTGTTCCTAGGAAGAATGACGAATACTTCTTATATCAAACGCTCGTTGGGGCCTTTCCCTTTGCTGAAAGTGATCAGTCAGAATTTGTAGAGCGACTGAAAAACTTTATAGTCAAGGCGGTCAGAGAGGCTAAGGTTCACACAGCCTGGCTCAGACCTGATTCAGCTTATGAGGATGGCTTCGTGGCCTTTATTGAGTCAGTGATGCAGCCAACGGATGATAATCAATTCCTGAAGGAGTTTCGCCCTTTTCAGCAGTGGGTGGCTGATTATGGAGTATTCAATTCTCTTTCCCAAACATTGCTAAAGATGACGGCTCCTGGTGTGCCTGACTTTTATCAAGGAGCGGAATTATGGGATCTGAGTCTCGTTGACCCAGATAACCGGCGTCCAGTTAATTTTGAGCAGCGGTTATCGTTCCTAAAAGATATTAAAGCTCAAGCCCAAAAAGATGTTTTGAGCCTGATTGCTGATTTATTTTCCACCGAAGCAGATGGCAGGATTAAACTCTTTTTGATCTCTAGAGTTTTGGAGGCAAGAACAAAGAATCTGTCGCTGTTTCAAACAGGAGCTTATCTACCTCTAGAGGTGAGTGGCAAGTTTAAAGATCATATCGTTGCTTTTGCCAGAAGCTATGAGAATAGTGTGGCAGTCACTATTGCCCCAAGACTAGTAACAAGCTTGGTGGGGCAAGGAGAATATCCACTTGGTTCACAGGTATGGGATGATACCCAGGTGATACTGCCGTCAGGAATGCCGTCTGAATGGAAAGACGCGATCGCATCTCAATCACTCAAAGCAAATGGCACGCTGCTAGTTGGGGAAGCCCTGAAATACTTCCCTGTGGCTTTACTTCTGAGCTAACCTCTAGCTTGGAGTGCTCGATCTAGGTTAAATGCCGCGCTGATCAACGACAGATGGGTCAAAGCCAGGGGGAAATTACCTAATGCCTCCCCACTTGAACCCGTTTCTTCAGCATAAAGCCCCAGATGGTTGGCATAGCCCAGCATCTCTTCAAACATGAGTCGGGCTTGCTCAAGTCGCTCTCTATCCACTTTTCCGGCGCGGGTTAGGGCTTCAACCAGCCAAAATGTGCAGATATTGAAGGTTCCCTCCGATCCTTTGAGACCATCAGGGGTTTCTTCCACATTGTATCGGTACACCAGGCTATCGGAGACTAACCCTCCTGCTGCCGGAGCTTGAGCGATCGCATCCAAAGTAGCCAGCATGCGAGGATCTGTTGGGGAGAGGAAGAATACCAGGGGCATCATCAGGCTACCCGCATCCAGGGAGGCAGTGCCGTAATATTGCACGAAAGCCTGACGTTCGCCATTCCATCCCTGAGCCATGATCTCCTCATAGATTTGGTCTCGCACCTTCAGCCACCGCTCCCGATCCGCTGGGAATGAGCGCTTGTCAGCCAAGCGCAAGCCGCGATCCAGAGCCACCCAACACATGAGCTTTGAGTAAAGGAAGTGTTGCTCTGTGCCACGCACTTCCCAGATGCCAGCGTCTTTCCGCTGCCAGTTGTCACAAACCCAGTTGATCAGTTCCCGAAGGTCGGTCCACAAGTCATAGGAGATCAGCTCTCCATACTTGTTGTAGAGATACACCGAGTCCATCAACTCGCCATAAATGTCTAACTGTAACTGGTTATAGGCACCATTGCCGATCCGGACTGGGCTCGAACCTTTGTAACCCTCCAGATGAGCTAAAATTTCCTCACTCAGGTCGTGACGTCCGTCAATCCCATACATGGTTTGAAGCGAGCCGTCCGGCTTTCGCTCCTGGCAACGGCACTCTATCCAATTCATGAACTTGGCAGCTTCTCCCGTGAAACCGATTCGCAGCAACGCATAAAGTGTGAAACTTGCATCCCGAATCCAGGTATAGCGGTAGTCCCAGTTTCGTTCGCCGCCGATACCTTCTGGGAGACTGCAGGTGGGTGATGCCACAATCGCGCCAGTCGGCTCGTAGGTGAGCAGCTTCAACGCCAGTGCCGAGCGCTCGACTATCTCGCGCCACCGACCTTTGTAAGTGCATTGTTTAAGCCAGCGACGCCAATACTCAACAGTGTGCTTGAACAGTTCATCCGCTTCTGACTTGTCGAGGGAGAGTCCACAATCAGACTCTGGTCTTGTTTCCCGCAGCACAAAAACTACTGTCTCTCCTGCCGGAAGGGTAAACTTGCCAAAAACCCCACTACCTGACTGCTGTAGTGGTATATTTGTAGAGAGTTCAAGGCTGAGCCCCGGCGAGTGAAAGGAGGCACCTTCAGAACTGAGCGTGGTTTCGTGTTCATCTCGGGCGTAGTTGAAAGCGGGACGGCATTCCATAGAGAAATCCATGCTGCCGCGGATCACTTTTACGCGCCGCACTAAGCAGTGAAAGCCAACCTTTTGTTCACCCATCCCTACAGGCATAAAGTCAGTGATTTCTCCAACGCCGTCTGGTGTAAGGAAGTGTGTTACCAGGACATTGGTTCCAGGCCAATAGAACTGCTTGTAGGTCACCTCTGCCGTCATTGGTGAAATCTGGAAATTCCCCCCCTTGTGCTCGTCGAGCAGCGCCGCAAAGACGCTAGGCGAGTTATGATTCGGAAAACAAAACCAGTCAATTGAACCGTTCAGCCCCACCAAGGCCGTTGTGTGCATGTTCCCAATGATACCATGGTTTTGAATCGGCTGATATGCCATGTGATCTACTCCCTAGTGCTGGTCAAGCTGGAAAACGTCAACTGACGTGCTGTGCCATCATTAACAAAACGCTGTTCGCCAACACCAACTAATTCCACGATAGTTTCACGGGCTGCGGGTGAAAAGCTACACTCTCGCGCTTCAATTTCTACAACGGTTCGTTCTCCCTCTGAACGAACGCGGTGAGTTGTCGTGCAAAAGGCTCCGGTTTTGTACTCGAAGGTATGACCGTCATCCTCATAAAGGGTAAACTCGCCTGTACCCTTCCATACCCGTAGCGTTAGCCGCTCTAAAGGACGTTCGTCTACGTGCTGCATTACTGGTGCCATCGGAATAATCGCTCCAGCCCGAACGTATAATGGCATTTGCTCCAGAGGCGCGTGCGCTAGGATCACCGTTGGTCCTTCAAAAGCCTCTCCATTCCACCAATCGTACCAGCGGCCTTCAGGTAAGTATACAGCACGGTGTTCCACACCCGGACGGCAAATTGGTGCGGCAAGTATTGAAGGGCCAAGCATGATCTGGTCGGCAAGCGTGAAAGTCTTCGGATCTTTAGGGAAATGATAGAGCAGGGGGCGCAGAATTGGCGCTCCAGTAGTTGCAGCTGACCAGAAGAGAGTGTAAATGTAGGGCAGGAGTCGGTAACGCAATTCGATGTACTCGCGGCAAATTTTCTCGACCTTGTCGCCAAACATCCAAGGTTCGTGCTGTGCGGTAGTTAGTGCCGAGTGTGCCCGCATTAAGGGGTAAAGCATTCCTAGCTGCATCCAACGAGCAAATAGTTCCGCCGTCGCGTTACCCGCAAATCCTCCAATGTCGGCACCCACAAAAGCGACGCCCGATAAGCCTAGGTTACAGAGCATCGGGATGGACATTTCCAGGTGTTCCCACAAGGATTGATTGTCTCCCGTCCACACAGCTGACCAGCGCTGAATACCAGCGTAACCAGCGCGAGTCAGGAAGAAAGCACGCTCTCCCGGAAGTGACTTTTCCACCCCTTGATAGGATGCCTGTGCCATCATCAACCCGTAAGCGTTGTGAGTTTCAGTGTGGGTAGTTTTCTCATCAGCAGGTCCTTGGTGGGCGTCTAGGGGAAACGAAATCTTGTTACCGGGGTCGCCGAACGGACGGTCATCAAGTGCGGGTTCGTTCATGTCGTTCCAGATCCCAGCAACACCGATGTCGGTTAGGCTTTTTTGCAAATTTCCCCACCAATTCCTAACTTCAGGGCGGATAAAATCGGGAAAAACCGCTTTATCTGGCCAAACGTAGCCATGAAAAATCTGACCGTTAGTTTTACGGATAAAATAGTCGTTCTTGGCTCCCTCGTCAAAGACTTGGTAATTGGCTTCTGGCTCGTACTTAACCCCTGGTTCAGAAATTGTCACTACCTTGAACCCATCCTGCTTGAGGCCGTCTATTAATCCTTTCGGGTTAGCGAAACGCTTAGGACTCCAGGTAAAAATCCGGTACCCATTCATGTAGTCAATATCCAGGTGGATGACATCGCAGGGAATGCGGCGCTGACGAAATTCGTCAGCCAATTTGCGGACTATATCTTGTGACTCGTAACTCCAGCGACATTGGTGGTAACCTAGCGCCCATCGGGGCGGCATCGGCATCCGTCCGGTAAGCTGGGTGTAAGTAGAGAGAATTTTTGCGGGTTCGGGGCCATAAATAATGTAGTAATCCAGTTCGTCGCCCCGTGTCTCCATCTGCCAGACACCAGGTTGCTTGGCGCCAAGATCAAACTGGCTCCAACAAGTGGTATTAAAGAAAATCCCATATCCCAATTCCGGGCGCAACGCGATCAAAAAGGGAATGGCCTGATACATCCTGTCTGTTAGGACACCGTAATCAATCGCATCAGTTGTCCAGTTGGTTCTTACTTTAGCCAGCTGATCGAGTAAACCAGTGGG
This sequence comes from uncultured bacterium, assembly GCA_964250845.1. Lineage (GTDB taxonomy): Bacteria > Cyanobacteriota > Cyanobacteriia > Cyanobacteriales > Chroococcidiopsidaceae > CAXUIG01. The sequence continues at coordinate 6,600 of CAXUIG010000187.1, forward strand.
TTCGCCAAAACCATAGAAATGCTCCTGGGCTGCGATTTGTTTCCACCCAGCAATAGTACCTGTTCGCCAACCCATTGCTGGATCTACATCCTGGGCAAAGGGCTGCCCTTGTGAGTCGAAGCAATGGATACGACAAGGGTCTTTGTAAACGAGGATGCGTTGCTGTTGAGTCTCAATTTGTACAGCGTCTGCTTGTTCTCGCACCTCAAACGGCACAGTAGACCATTCTTCATCCGCCAGCGCTACTGCCCAAGACCGACGGGGGAGAAATTCGCCTGTGGGCGTCATCCTGACCCGAATTAAGTTTGGTGCCAGTACACTAATACTTACACAAGGGTCGCCACATTTGAAGAGGATACGGCGTTGATCATATTCAATTGCTTGTACTGTCCCAAGGGTTGACCAAGGCTGCTCGATTGCATGCAGTTGCCCAAAGTATTGCGGCATAATTCCTAATTGAAAGTTTTAAACAGGTCTTCAACACCGCCAGGAGCGATTATCGACTCAGATAACATTTAGATGACCCCTTGGTCAATAACCTATACCTCCAGGCTATGATATAACTTCGGTCAACTCCTAGTCAAAAATCAGCGATGGGATCGAGGTAGTGTGGTAGTGGAAATAGTACAAGCAATGCGTATAAGTATAGTGTCTGGGCGTGTTCATGTCCACGCTGGTGTTGCTCCTCCCCGTGTAAGCTAGTCTGCCTATAATGGAACCTCGACCACGAAAACAATTTGCTCAACATTGGCTTAAAAGTGATAAAGCGCTCAACCAAATAATTCGGGCAGCAGAATGTACTGTACTCGATCACGTCCTGGAAATCGGCCCCGGAACTGGTATATTAACTCGCCGCTTATTGCCCCTCGCCCAGTCTGTTGTTGCTGTAGAAATTGACCGGGATTTGTGCCAGTTGCTGACTAAACAGCTGGGGAAAACTAAGAATTTCTTACTCTTGCAAGGCGATATTCTTTCGCTGGATTTGGCATCTGAGCTAACTTCGTTTCCAGCATTCCAAAAGCCAAATAAAGTCGTTGCCAACATCCCTTACAACATCACCGGACCGATTCTGGAAAAACTGCTAGGCACGATCACTAACCCAGCAACTGAACCGTTTGACTTGATAGTGCTGCTAGTGCAAAAAGAAGTAGCAGAACGGCTATATGCTTTCCCAGGTTCAAAAGCTTTCGGAGCGCTGTCAGTCCGGGTGCAGTATTTAGCTGAGTGTGAGTTAATCTGCCCGGTGCCAGCTCAATATTTCTACCCAGCGCCGAAAGTAGATTCAGCTGTGGTACGGCTGCGCCCCCGACAGACGGAACCACCAGTGCTTGAACCTCGAAGCCTGGAAATTTTGGTGAAGCTAGGCTTTGCGGCTAAGCGCAAAATGTTACGAAATAATTTGAAAGGCATGGTAGACCGCGATCGCCTCACCCAATTGCTGGAACAATTAGAGGTAAACCCCCAAGCCCGCGCCGAAGACCTCAGCGTAGCTCAGTGGGTAGCCTTAAGTAATGAGTTATGCGCTCCTACTCTTTAATCGCTCCTGGCAAAATTAATTTGGATCTGGAAATTCTTGGCGATCGCCCAGATGGCTATCACGAGCTAGCAATGGTGCTGCAAAGCATTGATTTAGCAGATCAAATAGATTTGTGTTCGATTAGCATTGACAGCATTCGTGTCCGCTGCGATCACCCTCAAGTGCCGCAAGACAAAACTAACCTGGCAACCCGTGCAGCTGAATTGATCGCGGCGCAATTTCCTCAAGCCTTTGCCCAGTATGGTGGGGTAGGAATTACCATCCACAAGCGCATTCCCGTGGCAGCTGGGTTAGCTGGGGGATCTACAGATGCGGCGGCGGTTTTGGTGGGGCTAAATTTGTTGTGGAACCTGGGACTAACCCAGTGGGAATTACAGGAACTGGCAGCGCAACTGGGTTCAGATGTGCCTTTTTGTATTGCTGGCGGGACGGCGATCGCTACTGGTAGAGGTGATCAACTCTCTCCCCTACCCAGTCTGGATCATCTGTATGTAGTGTTGGGGAAATACCGCAGCCTGACGGTTTCCACTGCTTGGGCTTACCAAACTTACCGACAGCAGTTTGGTAGTTCTTATGTTGCTGATCCGCAGAGTTTGGCAGATCGCGAGAAAGGTACACTACATTCTGGTCCAATGGTGAAAGCCATCACCCATCAGGACGGGGTGCAAATCGGTCAATTGCTCCACAATGATTTAGAGCGGGTGGTGTTGCCACAGTATCCCCAAGTGTTGCAACTGCGCGATGCCTTCCATAATACTGGTGTTTTAGGGGCAATGATGTCAGGTTCTGGCCCCACCGTGTTTGCGCTATGTCAGTCTTATGACCAGGCACAGCAGGTGAAGGAAAGAGTAAAGGGTACAATAGTTAACCCCGATTTAGAACTCTGGCTGGCTCGGTTCTCCCCTGCGGGTATCCGGGTTGTCTCCTGACTCGGAGACTCCTGTTGAGGAGAGGGGAAAGATGAATAAAACTAAGGTAGGTATGAATAACCAGACACCGACTCACAACCCAGATAGTCAGTTAGTTGACACGTTGCCCACGCTACCGAGTCCTTGGCGCTGTTTGAGCGGGGCGCTAATTGCTGGAGGAATGGCGATCGCGCTCTACTCCCTAACGGCATCGATTTATCAGAGTTTTGCCGCCAAGCCCATCCACTCCGACAATCCAGCTGTTGTGAATATTGCCTCTGCTGTTCGTACCCTCGTTGTCGGGATGAGTGCGCTAGGAACTGGGATATTTAGCTTGGTTGGGCTTGGTTTGGTGGCTCTGGCTGTTCAAATCCTAGTTCAATCGAGGAAACGACCGCAGCCCCCAGCTGACAATCAGCAGTAAGTGGAATTGGGACGAACCGAGCTATAAGGAGAGCGAAAATCGCAAATTTCCTTTAGCTTTGCAATTCTTATTTTTCTGCCAATTTTTCCTCACAGATTCCCCATCATTTCCACAGGGCGGTTGCAGGTTTTCCACAGAGTTATCCAAGTTTTCCACAAGCGGTTACGGCAGGTAATGGTTTTCCACTGGGGTTGTGGATTATTGGTTAAGTGAACCCAGGAGTTCCAAACTACGGAGATATTGTAAAGAGGTATAACGGGGATCAAGCTGAAACCGTGATTGCTGCGTGAACAGTTTTTATAGCTCCAGGCAGTTGTAACATTTCGCAGCATTGACAACCCCACCCCCTCTTGCCGCACAATGATGCGACTTACTTCTTAAGTCTGTTCAACCGCTCACTCAGGGTGGGGAAAACGGGTGGGGCTGTTGCAGCTTTGTCCTCGGGAGAAAGTTTAACGGCTCTTACAGTGTGATTTGGCTCACGGGAAGTAAGGCAATCGAAATACCGCTCTCAGGGGAGATTTGGAATGAACACAAGCGTTAGTATACTGACCGAAATACCGGAAGCATTGCACGAATCACTCAAAAGCTACTTAGAAATTCATCCTGACTGGGATCAAGACCGGGTGTTTACAGCTGCACTGTCGCTGTTTTTGCTCCAAAATGCAAATGGCGATCGCCGTGCCGCTCAGGTATATCTAGAAACCCTGTTCCACCGCTGCTAAAAGCGTAATGCACAGCAGGAAAGACTGGAATTCTGTAGCCCCGCAGGCATCGCTAGGGGTAGGCGAGTTTGCCGGAGGACACTACACAAACTCCGGCAACTCGCGAGAGGAAAGACGAATCAGGCGACTAAAGTCGCCGTGAAGTATTCGTCAATTATAAATATTTTATAAAGCGTGCTCCTCGACCTAGGTATTGGTCTATACTGTGAATGACCACACTCTATGCTTAGAGCTGGGTATTACCAGTGTGGTGGACTTGACCAGGAGCTTCAAACTTATAGCCAACTCCGCGCACAGTCTGAATCAAGACTGGCTGGGTCGCATCGATTTCAATTTTCTTGCGAATTTGGCCGATATGAACATCTACAACCCGCTGGTCTCCCACATATTCGTAGTCCCAGACCTCTTGAATTAACTCGGATCGGCGCCAAACCCGACCTGGATGGGTTGCTAAAAAACGCAAAAGGTCAAATTCGAGAGCAGTTAAGGGGATCAGCTGGTCGTTGAGAGTCACCTCCCGCCGCTCCGGATCGATCACCAGCTTTTCAAAGCTCAGACGTTGCTTTTCTGTTGTATTAACGACCCGCTGGCGCTTCAAAATCGCTCCTACTCGTACTTCCAACTCCCCCAAACTAAATGGCTTGGTAAGATAGTCATCAGCACCTTTGGCAAAGCCCCGAATCTTGTCAGCTTCGTCAGCCCGGCTCGTTAGCATGAGGACAAAGACCCCGGTACGACTCTGCATCTCTTGGCAGAGGTTATAGCCAATCGCGTCTGGTAGATTCACATCCAGAATCACCAGCTCTGGGTTAAATCTCTCAAACACCGCGAGGGCAGTCTTACCGTCTTCGGCAGACTCCACTTGGTAGTTCTGCTTGCTCAAAAAGCGTTGGATTAAATTCCTAATCGCCGGATCGTCATCAACTACAAGAATCTTGGTCAGAGCCATGGCCAGCACTTTGCCAAACAAAGAGGAGGATTAACAGGCGGATGGAAAATTGAGCGGTAGCGTTGTAGCTATTGTTCCCTCCAACGCTAAGACAATAGATTCCTGACTACCCAGCTAATAGTGTAATCAGCATTTGAGGCAATTATCACCCTACCAGGTCATGTCAGAACAAAGCCTTTGATGCCCACACTTAGAATTCAGGAGCTTTCAAGCGTTTTAGCTAACTGGTTAAAAAAACCACAGTATTGGTGGCATAGACCGAGTCATTAGCATATGTTAAAGTATTTATGGGTAACGGTAGCCGGTTGTCAAATTGTCATAGTCATACCCTGGTAGTGTATGATTCTCCACTAAAGTAAGTAATTTCGACCGGCGCAGGACCTAAAGTTGTTGTCCCTCCTCCACTGGCTGCCTCTAACTGAGCATGAGGCGATAAAATCACATGAGCGATCAAAATCCCTACGAACAGCTTGGGGTCACAGAAGACTCCACATTCGATGAAATTCAGGATGCTCGCCGTCGCCTAGTGCAACAGTACAGTGGCGACATTAAGCGTCTAGAAATGATTGAAGCAGCCTACGATGCAATCCTAATGGAGCGCTTACGGATGCGCCAGGAGGGCAAAATCAAGGTTCCGGAAGGCATCAGGTTTGCTGAGCGCCTCTCCCAAGCGCCTCCCAAAGAAAGCCCGGCTCCCGCCAAACAGACTCCTGCTTGGCTGCTACGGCTACTCGATAAGCCGAATTTAACAGACGTGTTGTTGCCCGGCGGGTTGTTCCTAAGTTTGAGTAGCCTTAGTGTCTTTTACGGAGGTGGGGGTGAACAGGTTTTACAGTTAGTCTTGGTGCTGGGGGTTGGATTAAGTCTTTACTTTCTCAATCGCAAGGAGGGAAAGTTTGGTAGAGCGGTACTGCTGACTGGCTTAGGCTTAGTCACAGGCTTAATCGTGGGGGGGCTGCTTGCTAGCTTGCTTATGCCGCAAATAGGAATCATTGCTTTGACGGCTGAGCAGTTTTCTACGGTGTTGACGTTTTTACTGCTTTGGTTGGTTAGCAGCTTCTTACGGTAATGAGTTTCAACTCATGGTCTGAAACATCTTAATTCTGATTAATATCGACTTATTTTTGATTTTAACCGCCCTAGGAGTTTGATCGCCTAGGGCGAAGATCTACTGTAGGTTGCCTCGCTTTACCTGTTCGCGTTCGATCGCTTCAAATAAGGCGCGAAAATTGCCTTCACCAAAGCCCTGTGCTTGAAACCGCCGCTCAATTAACTCAAAGAAAAAGGTGGGCTGTCCAAAGATGGGCTGCGTGAAGATCTGTAACAGCACGGCGTGGGGAATAGTCTCGTCCCAGTCAACCAAAATTTGCTCTTGCGCAATTTCTTGGAGTTCAACTGCTGATAGCGGCAACCCTTGGCGTTGCTGTAGCTGGGTGTAGTAGCTGGGGGGGATTGGGAGGAACGATAGACCTCGGATTGTGCGCAATTGGGCGATCGCTTGCACAATATTGGGTGTATTCAACGCCATGTGCTGGATTCCTGCTCCCCGGTTCAAGTCCAAAAACTCCTGAATTTGGGAATTGGGTGATGCTGGTTCATTAACGGCAAATTGTACCCTGCTGTTGCGATCAACCATGACCTGGCTGTGGAGCCCTGAACGATCTGTTTGAATTTTAAACTTCTGCTTGGGCTCAAAGTCGAGGGTGTTTTTGTACCAAGCTACGGCACGCTCTAAGTCACCAGCTGCGACGTTTAATACCACATGATCAATGTCGGTAAAGGGGCAGAGGGGCTGGAGGGGGGG
>CAXUIG010000188.1:0-2846 GCA_964250845.1 uncultured bacterium
CCCCCTCTCCCTCTCCCCCTGCTAGTTGTTGCAAAGCAATTGGTTTACCTCCAGAGGTTCGATCGCCAGCTAACACAGCTGCCTGACCCTGTTGGAAATCTGCTAGGGCAGCCTGGGCAATAGTCACAGCTTGGTCGGGATGTTTTGCTAAGGCAGTGATGGCAGCTTGGGCAATTGCGCCAAACCCTGGTAAATTAAGGGATTCAGCCAAACCTAAGAAGATTTCTGCCTGAGCCTCTAGGGTGGAGGCGACGACCTGGTGCTGACCACTGGCTAGCACAGAGGCAATCTCCTCTAGTCGTTGGGTGACTCCTAGTTCAAAGATGGATTGCGTCACGTCGAAGCCTAATTCCGCCGAGGTAGGAATGTAGGCTTCCTGGTCAAAACAGTCCCCCAGCTTCTCTTGTAATCGGGTAAAGATGGCAGCGGCGCGGTCAAAAATTTCCGAGTTATTACCATGACTGCCAGTTAGTTCAGCCATTAAGGGTGCTCGTAGGCACTCATAACCCTCGAAGAGTAAGGCTTCAATCTCTCGATCAATAGCCAAATCCGGTTGAAAGAGGGTTTTGAAGATATCCTCCAGCGAATGAGCCACTGTCTTGATGCTTTCCAACCCCACACTAGCTGCTGCCCCTTTCAGGGTATGAGTGGTTCGCATCAGTGTGTGGACTTTGGTAATACTGTAGTCTTCTCGGAGACTCAGCAGCTCTTGTTCCAAGATTTGCAGCAACTGCGGTGCTTCCTGGATAAAGTAGGCGTAGGTTTGTTCGCGGATGCTGGGGTCGATAGTCATGGAAAGCCTCCTCTAATCAACCTTGAATTGATCGACACTGGCTTGGAGGTCTTGAGCCATTTTCAGCAATTCCTTGAAGTCATCCCAGAGCTGGATGGAATCCTCAGAGGTGTTGTTGGCAATGGTTGCTACCTCGGTCATGGTTTGGGTAACAGACTGGGACTGCTGGGTCTGGATCTGCGTTGCCCCGGTGATGCCCTCTACCAGAAGGCTGATTTCGTTTGTGGCCTCAACGATGGCGTTCAGATTCTGGCGGGTGAGGCTTACCAGATTAGTACCTTCAACAACCTGTTGGATGCCAGTTTCCATTGCCGTGGAAACCTCAGCGGTGCCCTCTTGGATTTCCTGCACTAGCTTGGCAATTTCCGTGGTAGCAGCAGCAGACTGACGAGCTAGCGATCGCACCTCATCCGCCACAACTGCGAACCCACGCCCGTACTCCCCGGCTCTAGTAGCTTCAATCGCAGCATTGAGCGCCAAGAGCTGAGTCTGAGTTGTGAAGTTACTGATCAGGTTCACCACTTTGGAGATTTTCCCCGAGGAATTGCTCAGGCGCTTAATCAGCTTGCTGGTTTGGGCCACAGTTTCCCGAATCGCGAGAATTCCGTCTACAGCGCGGTTCATCGCCGCATCCCCTTCCCGGACAGTTTGGTTGGTCCGTTGGGCAGCTAATTCTACCTGCTGGGCATCGGTCGCAACGGCTTCGGTAGAACTGACCATTGCCTGAATTTGCTCCAAAGCACGGTTGAGGGCCTGGAATTGCTGCTGGGCTTGGGTTGCTAGACCGACAATTGAGGATTCACTGCCTTGGGAAGTTTGGGCGACTTTCCTGGATGCCTCCTGCACTTGCATCACAATTTTCCGCATGCTTTGCACGGTGTTGTTGTAGGCGTCGGCGATGGTGCCCACCTCGTCATCGGTGATTGGGGCACGGACGGTTAGGTCTCCATTCAAGGCGGGCCTCACCGCTACCAGAAGTTGAACTGCCCTAGCTTGTAGTTGTTCTTTTGCTGCTTTCTCCTGTTGGGCCATCTTCGTCAATTGCTCAGACTGCACTCGAACCTGCTCCAGATAATCCACCTGTTTCAGGACGGCACCTACCTGTATCCCAATCTGGGCAAGTGTACTCACCTCTGCCTCTTCCCATCCGCGCGGGCCTGAGTTTTGGTAAGCCCCCAGTAACCCCCAAAGCTGCTGATTCACGAACACAGGCACAACCGTGTAAGCCCTGGCCTGCATTTGCTCGAGTAGCTCAATGTGGCAAGGTTGGTAGCCTTGCGTGTAGATGTCATTAACCGCCAGGGTTTCGTTGTTGCGATACCGCCCCCCGTTGGTATCTTGCAGATGGTTGTCTGCGATCGCCGGGATGATATCCATCAAGCGACTCCAGCCCACGGCAGCGGATTCCGCCACAAACTCGCCACTCCAGTCAGGGTTGAACTTATAAAGCGCCACCCGATCAGCTCCGAGCATCTGCCGGACATCTTGCGTCATAACTTTGAAGATGCCCTCCATGTTGAACGAGCGCAACAGCCTGCTGGTAATCCGGGCCAAGGCTTGCTCCCGCGCGGCAGCTTTGGCCAATTGTTCAGATGAAGAGCGGATCTGTTGCAGTGACTCTGCTTGCTGCAGGGCGATGCCCAAGGGACCGCTCACTTGGATCATGATTTCCACTTCCCACTCTTCCCAGCGCCGAGGGCCAGAGTTTTGATAGGCAACCAACAAGCCCCAGAGTTTGTCGCCTTGGAAGATCGGAACATTTAAGTAGGCTCTGGCCTGGTATTTCTCTAGGTTTTCCAGGTAGCAGGCGGAGAATTCAGCGGCGTAGACGTCATCAACCTGCAAAAATCGTTCGCCCCTGGCATAGATACCCCCCCTAGTTTCTTTTATATAGGTATCAACATTGGAGGTAATGGGAACAGCCATTTCCTGCACCTTACAGGGGCCAGAGGAGGTTTTGTTCCCCTTCCAGCTAATGTCCTTCTCCTGCTCTTGGAGCAGCGAAAGCCAGCCTTGGGCGACGGATTCGGCTACAAACTCACCACTCCAATCA
>CAXUIG010000188.1:2946-12941 GCA_964250845.1 uncultured bacterium
GCTACAAACTCACCACTCCAATCAACATTGAAACGATAGATCGCCACTCGATCAGCCTTGAGCAACTGCCGCAATTCTTGGGTAGCAGTGCGAAAGATGGCATTGATATCAGGAGACCGCTGGATTTTCTCAATAACTTTAGCCAGGACTTTTTCCTGTTCGGCAAGACATTGCAGTTGGAGGCGAAATTCATCTGGCTGCAGGTTCAAGGTCAGCTGAGTGACAATCTGGTAGAGCAGGCTGATCTCGGTTTCCTGCCATGGACGGGGACTAGAGCATTGCTGCACGACTAGCAAGCCCCACACCTGACCTTCCAGCACAATTGGCAGGTTCAAGCTAGCTTTGACCTGGAACTGCTCGAGCAGTTGGAGTTGGTAGGGACTCAAACTCACTTGGTAAATATTCGCCAAGGCTACCATTTGCTGTTGCTGGTAGACCGGCCCGTCTTCAGCTTCGAATATCCGCGCCGCTAAGGTTTTACCCAGGCTAGGGGTATAACCGCCCTCCATGGACTCAGCCAAGACTACACCCGAGTCCTCATCCTGGAAGCGGTAAATCAGAGCCCGGTCTACTTTTAAATGCTTACGAACCTCAGTAACTGTGGTTCTGAACAGAGTGTCAATATCTGGCGCTTGCCGCATCTGAGCGAGAATGGCCAATAACCGTTGCCGTTCATTTTTGCAGCTAGCTTCTGCAGCAGCAACCAGTTTATCCTTAAAAGCTATCTGTAGAATCTGAGCCAACTTTTCAAGCTGGAGAACCTGGTTGTGATTTTCAGCCGTGGTCAACAATCCCGCCTTTTCAAGTTCTACTTTGATGCCGCTAACTAATGCGACATCTTGGCGTATATCAAAAATTCCATTGAACGCAGTAGAGTTCCCACTGCCATTGCTGCTAGCGTTGGCGTTGCCGTTATTTAGCATCTGATTGGACTGGGACTCAAAATTGGGTACTTGCTTGGATTGGTTAAGTCTTTGTACAGCTACTTCCTTAGATTGGTTAAGTTTTTTCATAGCTAGAACATTTTCTATTTCACTAGTTGGTTCTGGGGTGGTTTCCCCCTCTAGGAGTTTTAGTAAAAAATCTAAACTTTTCATTGCCTCACAATGCTTGATATTTCCGTTAATAGCGATGACTGACAAAGCCTGCATCAAGACGTCGAAACTAAAAAAATCTGTGATTTCAACTCCGATGAACTTGCCACATCGGAGAACGGGCAATAGCTTCAGTATCAAGCACCGTGCCGTTGGCACCAGGCAAGTATCCCTTTACGAAAGGTAGTAATCTGGGCGGGAATAAACCAGCAGCAGCGCTCTGGAGTTGTTCGGCATCGTGCAACTCGATATCGTTGACATACTGCACGACTAAACCCACAGACTGCCCATCCACCTGAATTACCATTGCCATCAGGGACGCCAACCCTCTCCCTTGCCGTGACAGGGGTGGACAATCGACGAGATGCTCTAGGTCTACAAGCCAGAGCATTGTTCCCCGCCAGTTGTAAATTCCTAAGACACAACTGGGCATTTCCGGCACCGGCAGAATGTCCGCCACGGTTACGTTGAGGACTTCCGAGATTTGTTCTAGGGGCAGTAGGCCGCTATCCTGGGAACCGAGAGAAAAGCGGAGAAACTTCTGTCCCGATTCAAGGAGCGGCGGGTCTTTTGTCAGCATGTTAAGACTGTTAATCGTTACCACTGAGTCAATTGGGGGCTGCATAAACATTCTTTTCTAGCAAATAAATTGCAGGACGATTTGCATCAGTTTTTGCTGGTCTACGGGTTTAGCCATATAGGCATCGGCTCCTAGCATCGATCCCCAGAGCTTGTCAACCTCTGTTCCTTTTGTTGAGCAGATCACCACCGGAATTCGCTTTGTGTCCTCATTGGTCTTCAGGTTATGGCAAAGTTCAAACCCGCTTTGACCGGGCAAGATCACATCGAGAATCACCAAATCCGGTTTTTGTGACTGGAGTCGTACCTGAGCCTCCTCGCCACTTTGGACACTGACCACCGCTAAGCCGAGCTGCATTAGGTAACGGGTTACCACCTCTGTTTCTGTCAAGCTATCTTCGACCACAAGGACTGTTTTCAAGAGATGCACTCCTGCAATATAAAACTGTTCAAATTTTTCACTCTCGACCTCAAACAAAGCTGGCTTGGAAACTCAACATAAACATTCTAAAGATTCCCAGATCCGAACCCAACAGGATTTGGAACCGTAAGGATTCAGGTGTTGAAACCCTTGCCTGGATTGCATTTCAGATCCGTACTTCTAGAATAAATAAGTTGATATTCTCAACAAGCAACGAGAAATGGCCATTCCACCGATTCTTATTGAAAATTAAAAAAAGCTGAATTATCCTCCAAACCTTTACGGGAAAAGCTTTTCAGTCATTTCCCCATTACCTGAATCCTTACTTGGAACCAATAAATACTTCCGTAGTATTGCTAGCACCTTCTTTGTATCGATAGGCTTTGCCAAAAAGTCCGAAGAGCGAACCACCTTGGCCCGAACCCGATCTACAATCCCGTCATTGCTGGTGACAATAATCACGGGCGTATCTTTGAAAATTGAGGTGCGGCGGATTTGAGCACAGATTTCATACCCGTTAGCAATAGGCATGACCAAATCCAAGAAGATTAGGCTCGGCTTTTGTTCTAGCAGCATGGGCAGTGCCTGCACCGAGTCTTGAATGTTAATGTACCTAAGCCCGGCCTTGGTAAGTATCTGGCTCATGATCTGGCTATCCATCGAGCTGTCGTCTATATATGCCACTAAGGGAACAGTGGGCTTAGAGGGATTTGCCGTAACTTGTTTAACCGAATCGCTTAAGTCCGCAATTTCGATTAATCCCATCAACCCTTTACGGATATAAGGTACTATCGACTTAGTCAGGAGAAACGGCTCCTGCCTCAACTTGAGGGCTAAATCTCTTAGAGTCCACTTGCCATCTACCAGGGCTGCGAGGGTGCGGTAAGCATTCGGTGAAGTTTGCTGCTGCAATTCCTCTTGTTGCAAAATCACCGGAGCCATGTTAGGTGAACAGTCTTCTAGGCCAGCCTGCCGCCAGGTGTTCCAAGCCTGCTGCGCCTGCGTCCAAGCTTGGTCAGCTTGGATGAAAACCAACGGTGAAGGATACAGTGTGTCTTCAGGGATATAGGTGTAGGTCAGTTGTGCTGAGTCACGATCGCGGATCAGTTCCTCCTGCTGAAGGATATCGAATAACACCTCGGCAATACTGCCTTCAACAACTCCCACCATCTGCTCCCGGAGAATTTCCTTTTCTCTCACCAGTTTGGCCAAAAATTCGTAACTCCAACACCGATCTACCTTGGCGCCCTGGATACTGACAGCATCGACATTAAGTTGCGGACAGTACCTATACAACTGACGGCGCCAACGACGAACCGGATGCACTCCGCCAGCATCCCCAACCAAATGACCCAGGTCGAAATACAGACTCCACTGCTGGCCTTTGGGATCTTTGACATCCATCTGGCCCTTGTTAAGCTGCTCTTGAGAGCAAGCCTGAAGCATGCTGCTCAGCTTGTCTGTAACTAAATCATTAGTAGTCATTGAAGGTTCCATCGATTTGGCAGATGAGAAAGTAGTAAGAATTAATGTTTGCGGCTGCGGTGTCGAAGAACAAGACTTTTTAGCCGTAGATTTACTAGTCGTTTTATCGCTCGGTGGTCTTGCAAGGGCAATATTTTAAACAGACTTTTCCTGTCAAAGCTCAAAAGTTGCGCTCAGGGTGCGGGCTGCTTTAAACTTGCCTTTGAGAGCCGGGATCAGCGGCATTTCTATCGATGGTGATGATGTCTAGTATCTGCTAATTGTGAGATGCCTTTAAACCCTTGCGCAAGAATCTCTTTACTGCTTTAATAGCTCTTTTTTTTGAGAATAAAGTCAACTGAGAATAAAGTCAAGCTTGTTGTCTTGTGAATCCATAGCCCCGTAAGGATACTTATTACTATCAAGTGTTCGAGCAGGATAGAGGATAAGAATAGTCATCTGTTAACTGTCAGTAATTAGGAACTCAGAGGTGAGATTTTTTTCTGACCTCATGACTCTTAATCCCTGACAAAATCATGCCTAAGTTGTAAGTGTGAGCCAGTCTTTAATTACTTGTCACCTAAACGGCGCTGCAGTTGCTTGAGGGATTGATACATTTCTGGAAGGCGTTTGTAGATGGCAGATGCCTTGAGATACAGTTGATTGGGAACAGCTGGGTTACCGGAGACAATCGCTCCCGGTTCGACGTCATGGTGAATTCCTGTTTTAGCAGTGGCGATCGCACCATCTCCCAGTTTCACCTGATTGCTGATACCCACCTGACCACCCAGCATGACGCGATTCCCCATCTCGACGCTGCCTGACAAACCAACCTGAGCAGCTATAGCACAGTTCTGGCCCACTCGGCAACCGTGGGCAATATGTACCAGGTTGTCAATTTTGGTATTGTGGGAAATCCGCGTCTCCCCCACAGCTGGTCGGTCAATCGTGCTGTTGCACCCAACTTCAACGCCATCTTCTAGCACCGTGCAGCCGGATTGCTCCATTTTGAAGAACCCAGCTGGCGTGGGGACAAAGCCAAAGCCTTCTGAGCCGATAACGGCGCCGCTGTGAATCACACAATCAACTCCAATGTAGGTGCGCTCGTGAATTGTGCAGTTAGCGTGTAAAACAGTGCGATCGCCGATCTGAACTTGAGGATAAATCACCACGTTGGGATAAATGCAGACCCCATCACCAATCTTCACCCCTGCCTGAATCACTACATGAGCGCCAATGTATAAATCATTACCCAGTTTGGCTTCGGGGTGAATCACGGCTGTAGGATGAATTTCTGGAGCTGGGCGGAAGGGTTGGTAGAAGATAGCGATCGCCTGGGCAAACACCAGTCGCGGCTGCAACGTCGCAATCCAAGCAATACCTCGCTCTTGTGCTTGCGCCTGTAGCGCTTCATCCTGCGGCAAAATCAAAGCACTCGCATTTGTTCTCCCAACAGCAGCGGCAAACTTTGCTCCCTCGATATAGCTGAGTATGCCAGCATACGCCTCATCAACCGCAGCCAATCCAGTAAGTTCCGGATCGCAATCTTGGTTTGAGTTCAGGCTATTACAGGACGCGGCATCGCCCAGTCTCCTTACTAATTCATTAAATTTCATCAAATTTCCCCGCTGGATACCCCGTCCATGTACTCATGGGCGGGGAGGAAAGCGGGGCGGGGATTTACCACGAGCCCATTGACAATCGTCCATATATGAAATAAGCTGTAAGCATGACAGAGCAAGTGCTTACGGTAAGTTGTAAAATGGAGGTTAGCTCGGAGGCGGCACCAAAGATTGATGCCACACTCCAGGCTTTTGCCGACTGCTGCAATTGGATAAACCAGACAGTTGACCCAAAAACGACTGGCAGACTTGCCATTCACAAAGAGGTCTACCATTTGGCTCGTCAATTGTTTGGACTGCCAGCTAACTTGGTCTGTCAGGCAATTAATCGGGTTGCGAGTAACCGTAAGACCGCCAAGCAGAAAGGCTATCCAGTTAAAAAATTCAAGGCTACGAGCGCTAGTTATGACGCTGGGCTTTTCACTTTTAACGAAAAAGATTGGACAGTCAAGCTGACCTTGTTCGGCGGCAGGGGTAGGCACCCCTTCAAGTTGTTGATCGGTAACTACCAGAAGCACTTGTTGGCAAGCCAAATCCCTACTAGTGCAACTTTGGTTAAACGCCAAAATGGGGATTATTACATTCAAATCCAGGTTAAACCCCCCGCGCCTGACGCTACTCCATCTAAAGAGTATTTGGGTGTAGATTTGGGTCGCAGGGATATTGCTTATACAAGCGTTGGAGATAGTTGGGATGGAGAAAATATCAACCGCGTAAGAGATCACTATATCAAGTTGAGGCAGTCTCTTCAGAAAAAAGCTGGTGAAGGCACACGGAGTACTCGGCGACGAGCCAGAAGACTCTTGAAACGGTTGTCTGGCAAGGAGAGAAAATTTCAGGCTTGGGTTAACCATAACATTAGCAAACAAATTGTCACCAAAGCTAAACATCTGGATACTGGAATTGCGTTGGAAGATTTAACTGGCATTAGAGAAAGAACAAATGAGCAACCTCGCACCAAAACTGAAAGGCGACGTTCTAACAGTTGGGCTTTCTATCAAATGCGTACTTTTATCTACTACAAGGCGTTGGCGGCTGGTATCAAAGTGATTTTGGTGCCACCGCAATATACCAGTCAGACTTGCCATAAATGCCTGCATATCGGCTCTCGTAATGGTAAATCGTTCAAGTGTATTAATTCGGGGTGTAATTGGCATGGCAATGCTGATTTCAACGGTGCTAATGTAATTTCGCTCTTGGGGTGGAGTGTAAACCTGCCCGGAGGTTCGTATCTTAGTTGTCCAGTTTGGTTCGGTAAACCTATCCAACTAAATCTGTTTGACTGGGGTGCAGGGCTGCTGAAAGCCCCGTCCTCGCCCTAGGCAGGACGGGGTAGTTTACTAATCTCCCCCTCTCCCCATCGCCTCACCAGCTAACCAAGCAGTCGTCCACGCACTCTGAAAATTAAAGCCTCCAGTTACGCCGTCAATATCTAAGATTTCCCCTGCAAAGTAAAGACCCGGACAGCAACGGCTCTCCATCGTCTTGAAGTTGACCTCCTTCAGGGTGACACCGCCGCAGGTGACAAACTCTTCCTTGAACACGCCCTTTCCCTTAATCAGATAGGAACCCTGAGTTAGTTCTTGAACCAGCTGATTTAGGGTTTTGTTAGATAGCCCAGCCCAGCGGTCTTCTGTACCAATGCCGACACGGGAGACTAAATACTGCCAGAGGCGACGGGGCAGGTCAACGGGGCAACTGGTGGAGATCGCTTTTCGAGACCACTCAGACTTGACTAAGAGCAATTTTTGCCGCAAGTCTTCCGGGTTAATCTGGGGCAACCAATTGATCAGCAAACTTGCTTGATAGTGGCAATCGTGCAACACTCTGGCACCCCAAGCGGAGAGTTTGAGCACAGCTGGACCACTCAAACCCCAATGAGTAATTAACAATGGCCCAGTCTGTTCCAGTTGGGTCTTCCCAGGCCCCGACAATCGCAACTGCACAGGTTCCACGCTCACCCCAGCCAAATCCTTCAGCCGGTCGTCCACAACATTGAAAGTAAACAGAGATGGGACTGGGGGTTCAATCTGATGGCCTAACTGCAGCGCTATTTGATAACCCAGAGGGTTGCTTCCAGTTGCGAGGAGCAAGCGATCGCACTGCAAAATTTCTCCCGATTTTAGCGAAATTTCAAACCCAGATGTTTGTCGCCAGACAGAGACAACAGTTGCCCCTGTGCGAACTTGCACCCCGACATTTTCAGCTGCCCGGATTAGACACTCCACTATGGTGGCGGAATTATCCGTAGTGGGAAACATCCGTCCATCCGCCTCAGTTTTCAGCTTCACCCCGTGGGCGGCAAACCAATCGACTGTATCGCGGGCTTGAAACCGGCTGAAAGCACCCCGGAGGGCTTTTCCACCCCTGGGGTAATGTTGCGCCAAACCACCTGGGTCAAAGCAAGCATGAGTCACATTGCAGCGACCTCCGCCAGAAATGCGAACTTTTGCTAACGGTTGACGACTTGCTTCTAATAAAGTGACTTGGGTACGGGGATGGGATTTAGCACAAGCGATCGCGCCAAAGAACCCAGCTGCCCCGCCCCCAATCACCACTACCCGTAGAGATTGCAAAGACAAGAAAGTCCCTAATGCTATATATACATTCTAAATTCCAGGCCAACTGATGACGCGCCTGAGCTGTAAACCGCTATCCAAGATTACGTTTCAAAGTCATCTTTTCCAGCACCGCAGGTAGGACACACCCAGTCCTCTGGCAAGTCTTCAAAAGGTGTTCCCGGTGCTATCCCAGCATCTGGATCGCCTTGGTCCCCGTCATACTCATATCCGCAGACTGTGCATACATACTTGCCCATCTGTTTATCTCCTAACTAATTAATTGGCTGTTTTAATAGTACAAGCCTCTGGAACCGGAGTTTCAGAGGCCAGATCTAATGTGTTTAATCCGACAAATTTAATGTCAAGAATCAACGACTATACCAGATGAGCCTTTCCCTTCGACCAAACGCCGTGTTCATCTTGTTCAAACTGCTCAGAAACCACATCCCAAGCATGATGTTCAGCCTTGGCTTCATCACCAGAATTAGATAGCTCGGTATTGTAATTGGCAATAAATGTCCTTTGAGCGTCCGGTGAGAGGTGAGAGCGGATTTCCGGTGACAAATCATCGGGGCTTTCCAGCTCACCAGAGCGTTTGCGAGGCAATGCCGTCTCATTTGTATGAATTTCTTCGCCACCGGCACTTTCCAGCAGCAGTTGAATTTCACCAGATTTATTAGCTGGAACTTCCACCGCTACCAGAAATTCTCCGGCTTCGATCCGCGTTTGATATACGGCGGCTTTATCTTCTGGTATCCCTAGAGCTACGAATGCTGAGACTAAACCGGCTCCAGCTGAACCCGCGATCGCGCCACTAGCCGCACCCAGTAAAGCAGCTCCAAGTGGCCCTGCTGCCACAAGCGTACCGACAAAAGGCACGAATAGCACTCCTACACCCGTTAGCAAAGCCAGGGCAGAACCAAATATGGAACCAAAGATCGCACCTTGTCTTAGTCCGCCTAAAATCACATCTTTCTTAGTGATGAAGCCAGCGATTTTGGTTTCAGAGTGAAAGTTTTTGCCGACCACCGAGATGTCGTCGCGGGAAATGCCACGGTCAAGCAGACGCCGAATCACGCCATCAATTTGCTGTTGATCCTTAAACATGGCGGATATGGTTCGCTCAGCAGCGGCACTGCTTGAGTGTGCTGTATCTATAGCTGTCATTTAGTTCTCCTTTAACATTATGTCAGTGTTAATTATTCTAGGAGAATAACAATACCTCACCCCAACGCCGTCACCCATAGGGGTGATCCTAAAGCTGTATACTTTCCTACAAATAGCCCTTTCTTCACCCTGGGATTAAAAACGCCACTTACTTTGCAATAGGCTCAATATCCCCATAATGATAGATAGCAGGATTAACAGCCAGATAATCCCGCTCGGAATGAACGTAAGAATGCCAAAGCCTCGAAGGAGCCAAACGGCTAGTGTGATTCCGAGAACAATGCCAAAGATCTGCCTTATAGGGGTTTTCATTATCGTCGAACCAACAAAAGCGCCACCGAATGTGGTCTTAGATGTTTCTAGCGGTGATGCTAGTGCTTAAATTATTCAAAGCTTTACATTAGCTTTGATATCTTTTTACAAAGGTATGGGTAAGTTTGTCAATAGAAACGGCAGAGTTGCCTAGACTGCTAAATGATAACGATTTAAACTTTCAAAGCCTATTCGTATTGGTTGAGGAGTGGCTGAGCTAGTATGACTACACTTTCTGCCTCGGACTCGCAAGCAGCGCTTTTGCAAGGGGAGATTTTGGTTCAAACGCGATCGCACTCCGCTTGGGGTGGCGCTGTCACTGCCCAAATGTATTTACCACTGAGGCGATCGCAAGCCTGGCAGCAACTGACCGATTATCCCCGCTGGGTGCAGTACTTTCCCGACGTCATCCGCAGCGAAGTGCTGCAACGAGGGGAGCGAACGCGCCTGTATCAAGTTGCCCGAAAAGCCTTTCTCTTCTTCAGCACTCAGGTTGAGGTCTACCTGAACGTTTTTGAGGTGCTTGGGCAGCAAATTCAGTTCCAGCTGGAACAAGGCACCTTTGTGGATTTTGCAGCAGACCTAAAGTTGCAAGATTGCGACAGGGGTACTTTGCTAACCTACACCGTCGAGGCAACGCCCATCATCCCCATCCCAACAATTTTCATTCAACAGGCGATGCATTTGGAATTGCCACAAAATATGCGGAGAATGCGGCAAATCCTGTGTGCATCAGGTTCTTAAGTTATAGAGGGGGAGAGGGGGAGAGGGGGAG
>CAXUIG010000189.1:0-12923 GCA_964250845.1 uncultured bacterium
GGCAGGGGGCCAGGCTGGGGTAGAGTCGTCAGGCAGGGTGTGGCAATCGCTCAGCACAGTGGTATAACCCAGCTGAGTTGGGAGAGCGATCGCGGGAGTGTGTTGAGCCAAAAAATCACACGCCAGCAGATTATCCACCACAATCAAGTTGCGATTCACGTTTAGACGTTTTTCCGACCGCAAAGGCACAGAACCGTGAACCACTTGGGTTGAGCGCAAAATATCGGCAGCTGTGGTGAGCGCAGCTGGCTGGGCGAGTCGAGACGCTACAAACAGGGCTAGGGAGTAGGGGCGGGCAAGAGTGTCCGCCCGGAGCAGGGGAGAACAAACCTTGAGCTTGGCTTGCCAGATCCGCTCGACAGAGGCACGAATCCGCGAGTGTGGAATGCGACCAGTAGCAACCGCCTCACACACCGCTTTGATTGCACCTTCTGGGTCAACCGGCATCAGCAGAATATCCGCCCCAGCTTCCACCGCTAAAACTGGGGCAACGTTTGCACCATAGCGATTGGCAATGGCACCCATCACCAGGGCGTCTGTAACAATCAATCCCTCAAATCCCAGTTTTTGCCGTAGCTGAGCCGTCAAAATCCGCTCAGACAGCGTTGCCGGATAGTCGGCGTCCCAGCACTTAATAAGCAGATGAGCGCTCATGACCGCATCCACCCCAGCCGCGATCGCAGCCTTAAAAGGTGGCAATTCAATCTCCGCCATTCGGGCGGGTGAGTGGGACAACACCGGCAGATCTAAATGGGAATCGGTGGCAGTGTCACCGTGACCGGGAAAGTGCTTGGCAGTAGTCAACACGGGATAGGCTTTAGCACCCCGAATAAAGGCAGTCGCCAGCTCAATCACTTCATCTGGGGTTTCGCCAAACGCCCGGACGTTGATCACTGGGTTATCGGGATTGTTGTTAACATCCACGACGGGCGCGAGTACCCAGTTGATGCCAATCGCCAGTGCTTCTTGGGCGGTGATGGCTCCCATCTGTTCAGCATAATGCTGCCCAATACTTGGATTTTTACGAGCGATGGCGCTGATTGCCATTGGTGGCCCAAACCAAGTTGCTCCCGAAAAGCGCTGACCTACCCCTTCTTCTATATCCGCTGCAATCAGCAAAGGGATTTTTGCCCAGTTTTGGAGTTGTTGCGACCTGAGTGCCAGTTCCCCAGCACTGCCCCCCAGCAAAATCACGCCGCCGACCCCCAGATGTTCTAACCAGTACTGGAGTTTTGCTGCTGGTGGTTCCCAGTCTGGATACTGAATTTGGTGATCAAACAGGTAGCCAGAGGCTCGCACCACAACCATCTGAGCCACCTGTTCGGCTAGGGAAAGGGAGTCTATATTAGCTGTTTCAATCCCTAGCTGAGGATTCACGATCATCGCCCTCTTCGATGTCATCATTCGGGCGATTGTGGTTGAGCTGGTTCAGCAGAGACAGAACCCTGGTACCGCGCTCTATCGACCGGTCTTCTACAAACATAACTTCTGGCGTCCGGCGCAGGCGAATTCTCGAGCCGAGTTCGCTGCGGACGTAGCCCGTCGCTGACTTTAAGCCCGCCATTGTCTGTGTCTTAGCTTCCTCCGTGCCATAGATACTGACAAAAATTTTGGCATGTTGTAGGTCGCCCGACACTTCCACATCCGTCACACTCACCATTCCTGCACCCACGCGGTCATCTTTAATGCCGTGGATCAGCATTTGGCTAACTTCGCGTTTAACCAATTCGGCAACGCGAGAAACGCGACGACTTGTAGCCATAACTAATCAGCCTGCTCAAATAGGTTGTACTAATCGATTCAATCAAGGGAGGCAATACTCCTGTCTCGCCCTAGTCTAGATCAGACTCAAGCCCAGCATCGCGCGGAGCGTGAGAGTGACGAAGGTGATCAGCCCGAACAACAGGCTGGCAAGGGCGATCGCGGTGCCTGGGCGCTTAAACAGCGGCGCCAATGGCGTGAATGTATTCACAAACACCCCCAGGATGATAGTGATGAAGTAGCGGGGGTAGCGAGAGATATTATCCCAGAATCCGTCAAACATGTCGATTTTATAAATTACGAGGTTGTTTGTGGGGTTTTGAATCAGCCTACCAATATAGTGTTACTACACTGGCTTCAATAGTACCTCAGTACTATCTTAATGGCTACCATCTAATTGCTGAATTCAATGTTAACTCATACCCTACAAACATCTTTTCCACGTCCCTTTCTCAAATGGGCAGGTGGGAAAAGTCAACTTATCCAGCAATATGTTCCCTACTTTCCTCAATACTTTGAAACCTACCATGAGCCGTTCTTGGGAGGAGGGGCTGTATTTTTCTATTTGTATCGCTATCAATCAATTCACTCGCTGCCCTTGCATAGCGCTCGAATTAAAGCATTTATAACCGACATTAACTCCGAGTTGATTAATGCTTATTGCTGTGTTCAAGCTCAAGTTGAGGAATTAATTTTACTCCTAGAAGAGCATCAGATAAAACACGATAAAGAGTATTATTATGATGTGCGAGCGCGCCCTGAACAGACTGATTTAGAAAGAGCCGCCCGTCTGATTTATCTCAATAAGACTTGCTTTAATGGCCTTTATAGAGAAAATCCGAAAGGTGAATTTAACGTTCCAATAGGAAGATACAAAAACCCTAATATTTGTCATCCAGGTTTACTCCGTTCAGTCTCAGAGGCACTTCAATCTGCCCAAATTGAAGTAAGAGCTTTTGAGTCTATTCTGGATTATGCCAAAACCGAGCTAGATTTTGTCTACTTTGACCCACCCTATTATCCGCTAAGCCCTACCAGTAATTTTACAGCATACAGTCGCTATTCGTTTAATGAAAGCGACCAAATTAGACTAAGGGACACATTTGTAGAACTTGCTGGGCGCCAAGTAAAGGTTATGCTATCTAATTCTGATTGCCCCTTTGTTAGAGCGCTATACAGCCAGTTCAAAATTCACGAAATATCAGCATCAAGAATGATTAACTCGAACGCCAAGAAACGGGGAAAGATTTCTGAAGTATTAATCACTTCCTACTAAAGATTGTTGTTTGTCCCAACCTCAAAGGCTGAGTAAAATGGCTGCAACAAAAAAACCGGCATCTCTAGGTTTGAATTCTCCCTTGGTCAAAGATGGTGTTATCAGTGCCGATGCCACTCACGACTATGTGGTTGCTATACACCTCAAACGCAGCAAAACTCAGATGACTAGCAGAATGCGCCGTCCACTCTGAACGAAATACTGGGCGAGTCGCCGCACCAGCCCCACAAATTAGGTACGTAGTTCCGTTAATGGGGCGAGTGCGCTCATAGTCGTGGTCATGACCGTTGATATACAGTTGGACGCGGTACTTTTGGAATAGAGGAGTTAGGGTTTGAATAAAGGTTTGATTCACCCCATATAAACCCGATGTGTAGACGGGGTGGTGACCAAACACCACTTTCCAAGGGGCATTACTGCGGCTCAATTCTTGCTCTAACCAGGGCAGCTGAGTCTTCCAGTCAGCATTGTCATTGGTATCTAAAGCAAAAAACTGCACTGAGTCACGGCGAAATGTGTAATAGCGCCCTTGCATATTGAAGCCCGGATACCGGACTTGATGTTCCCCATTGGCAGTGCGAATGTCGTGATTGCCCAGACAGGCATGGAATTTGACACCCTGCTTAAGCAAGGGGTGATAGGGACGCTCAAAAACTGCGCCAATTTTCTTGATTTCACCATCGTTGTAGATGTTGTCACCAGCCAGGATTGCTAAATCAAAAGGGTTTTGGCTGTGATAACTCGCGATCGCGTCAGCCACAGCATATTGGCTCCGGGTTCCAGTTCCTGTATCTGCCACAGAAACAAAACGCAGTAGGAGGTCTTTTCCAGCTGGGGTGGTGGGCGTTGTTGGTTTTAAGCCAACGTTGGAGCGAAGAGCAGAGTCAATATCAGCAGTCTGGGCAGTCTGACTCCATTTCTTTACTAGAAACGCTAAACCGATGGTGCTGAGGCTACCTAAAAACAGAAACTGACGACGTTTAATGCTCATAGCTCATCTTCAAAACGCAGAAAGTTGATCGCAAGCGATGGAATCAAGCGGGAAGTGATACATTAGGGCTGAAGAGGCAGCACTCGTAAGAATCTATCGCATTTGAGCCTGAGCGCGCTGACCTTTAGGGAGATTCGATGTCACAGGACAAGCCAAAGTCACAACCGCCGCTTTCCCCAGAACCGGAAGCGGGTCAGTCGGAAACCACTGTTGAGAAGGAAACTCAGACTTTCCAGAAAACCTGGAACCGAGTTCAGGTAATTCTGAAGGCTCAGAGTATCAAAGCTCTGCGAGGGACGATTCAGGTGTTAGAAGGGGTGCTGGTGAAACTGGAGGTAGAAGCCTCAGCGCCTACACTGCCGCCAGCTACCACTGGGGAAACGCCAAGTCTCTTCGGCAACCTGCGGATGGGGTGGAGCGCTGCCTTAGCAAAAATCCGCTCTCTATTCCCAGAAAACCTGAATCAAAAGCTGTCGGATACAGCTTTGACTGGCATCATTGTTGGAATTGCCGTGATTGTAGTTTGGATAACCTCAGCCCTCCTGCCTGGGAAGCCTCCTGAGGTGGCAAATGTTCCTCCCTCTGAGCCGCCGGTGCCTTCCGTAAACATAACTACTCCACCAGAGTTAACAGCACCGGCATCGCCACAACCAATCGAGGTGATTCCGTCGTCAGAGCCAGTGCCGACTTCTACCGCGCCAGAGCCAGTGCCGACTCCTACCCCAACTTTGGAATTGACACCAGAGCAGAACCTGATTGCGTCGATTGAAAATCAAGTGGCTGAAATTACCAACCACTATGCAGATGGGCTGATTCAATCGATTCAAGCCAACTTTCAGGGCAGCAGTCTAACTATCAAAGTTAGTGACGATTGGTACAACCTCAAACAATCCCAACAGGACAAGTTAACAGCCCAAATGCTAGAGCGGTCTAAGGAACTGGATTTCAGCCACCTGGAAATTACTGATCCCCAAGGGACACTCCTAGCTCGTAGCCCAGTAGTGGGAACTGATATGGTAATCCTGAAACGGCAGATTATCAGCGATCGCCCGCAAGAGGCTAAAGTGTGATTGCTTGTTGATAAGCTTTGACTTGGTGGTCAATACCTGTAATTGCAGTGCCGACGACAACGGCGTAGGCTCCTAAATCTAAGGCATGACGAGCCAGCTGGGGTGAGGAAATGCCACCTTCACAAATGGCTGGAATCTCCAGTCTTTGTACCAGCTGGGTGAGGAGATCAAAGCCGGGGGGAGAGAAATGGCTCGTTTGAGCGGTGTAGCCATAAAGGGTGGTCGCCACAAGGTCTGCACCAGCTGCCTCTGCTGCGATCGCTGCCTCAATTGTATCCACATCTGCCAAAACCTGTTTGCCTAATTCTTCGTGAATCCGCTCAATTAGGGTGGCAACGGTTTCACCTCCAGGGCGGTTTCTCAGTGTGGCGTCAATGGCGATGATGTCTGCCCCCGAAGAGGCTAGAGCAGCAGCATGGTGAAACTGTGGAGTAATGTAAACCTCATAACCAGTTATTTGTTGTTTCCATAGACCAATGATCGGCGCTCTAACTTGTTGTCGCACCGCACTTACATGAGCTGGGGTATCAATTCGCACTCCAATTGCCTTTTGATTTATGGATGCTTGTGCGATCGCTGCAATCACAGTTGGCTGATGCAATGGTGAGTCAGCAGGAGCCTGACAAGACACAATCAAGCCGTGACGGAGGGCTTGAATCACACTGGACTTGGGATCTGGCATGGCAAGAGATTTTTGAGGAACGCTGATGTTAGAATCTACCTGCGAATCAACCGTTGAAACAACTTATCCTGCCGCAGCTCATCAAAATCTATGTCAGCCTTTGCCTCTTCCCGATAGCTTGGATTCAGCTTGATCGCCTGTTGTAGGTTTTTAATTGCTACGTCAACCTCACCCTGTAAAGCATAACAACTCGCTTTATTGTAGTAAGCACTGGCGTAGTCCGGCTTAAGGTCCAGAGCTTTATCGAAGCTGGCGATCGCTTCAGTATCGCGACCAAGTTGGACGAGAGAATAACCTCGTTTGTCCCAGGGTTTGGGGGAGCCGGGGTTGAATTGAATGGCTTGGTCAAATGAGGCGATCGCATCTTCGTATTGTTCCAACTCCTCTAAGGCAAGACCTCGATTTAACCAGGCAACTGGGTCATCAGGTTGAGATTGGACAGCCTGGTCAAAAGACTTGAAAGCTTCCTGATGCCGTTGCAAAGTTCCTAGCGCTACACCCCGGTTGACCCAAGCTTCAGAATAATCAGGCTTGAGCTGAAGGGCTTTGTCAAACGAGGCGATCGCGTCTTCGGGCTGTTTCAATCTGCTTAGGGTAAGACCCCGGCTGAGCCAGACTTTGTAGTCTTCGGGCTGAATTTCAACTGCCTTGTCAAATGAGGCAAGCGCTGCTTCGTTCTTTCGTAACTCTTTCAGGGCAATGCCTCGGTGATACCAGGCATCAGAGGCATTGGTATTTAGTTTAAGGGCTTTGTCAAACGAAGCGATCGCCTCTTCATACTGTTGTAATTTTACCAGGGCTAAGCCCCGGTGATACCAAGCATCAAAATTGTCAGGCTGAATTTCAACTGCTTTGTTGTAGTCAGTGAGCGCCTCTTGATAGCGCCCCTCAGAGAAAAGCGCATTTCCCTGGTTGACATAATTATCAGGGGTAAAGAACAATTGAGGATGGGTAGATTTTAAGAATTCAATTGGTTCCGTAAGTTCTTGCATTTTTTGCTGAACTTCAGAGATAAAAGATTCTGAGATTGGGGAAACCTCAGACAGTTGCTGTAGGCTCAGCTCCTTCTGGGTTTGAGCCTCCGACTGTAATTTAGAGAGTTGAGCCGAGAATTCAGTCTCCAGTTTTTCCAAGTTCTGAAGGATTAAATCTTTTTGTCCGTAAGCACCCGACTGCAATTCAGAGAGTTTAGCGTCAAACTCAGCCTTAAGGCTTTCTAGATTTTCAAAAATCAGCTTCCTTTTTTCTTGAACTTGATTTTGTACGTCTACCTGTAACTCAGATATTTTCGGACTCACCTCAGCCTTAAGGCTTTCTAGATTTTCAAAAATCAGCTTCCTTTTTTCTTGAACTTGATTTTGTACGTCTACCTGTAACTCAGATATTTTCGGACTCACCTCAGCCTTAAGGCTTTCTAGATTTTCAAGCAGGAGTTCTTTTTGGTGTTGAGCCGTAGACTGCAACTCAGCAAGCTGAGCAGCAAAATCCAGCTCTGATTTTGCTAGTTTCTGAAGGACTAGATCCTGTTGTTTTTGAATATCTGACTGCAACTTGGAGCTTTGAGAGATAAATTCCAACTCCAACTGTTGTAGCCTTTGTTTGGAGTTTTTTACTTCAAGTTCTAATTCTGTGGTAATTTGCTCTTTTGATTGAGTAATGGAAGAGACAAGCATGGATAAGTTTTCTCTCTCTCTACCTATCTCCTGTTGCAGATTTTCTGCCTCATTTCCTACTGCATCTGTAACATATGCAACTTCTTGCAGAATATTTTTAGCGTCTTGTCTAGCAGTGGCGACTTGACCTTTTAATTCTCCCAGTTCTTCCAGTTGCTCTTTGACTCTATTTACAATCTCTTCAATCACGGCACGCCGCAGCAACCATAATGCAGCGATCGCTGTTCCTAGCAGCAGAGCCAGGATACCTAGCAAAACATTGAACAGGGTTGTTGTCCGAATCTGGGCACGATTGACTTCGGCTTGAACTTGCTCTTGAACAAGTCGTTGTTGGCGTAGTTGGTCCAGTTCTTCTCGCTCCTGACTGGAAATGGTCTGGGCGAGAGTCAGTCGTGCAGAGTTAGAGCGGTTGGGTTGGGCACTGGCAACGCCCACAGACAGCAGGAAGATGGAGATGGCGATACTGCTTCGCCGCAACACCAATGCGAAGACTTCTTGATTCTTGCGCTTCATTAGGGTTAGCCTTGTCTGTCGGTCGATTTTTGCTTTTCGCTTATCTTCTCAAGGTTAATCAAAATTGGGCTGGGTGTTCGATCAGGTTTTAGCGAACCGGAAACTCGCTCCCCTGGGTAGGTGCGTCTTTAATTTTCGTTTCTATTTCCATCTCACACAGAGCTTCGGGCTAGATTGTAAATATAACCAACATCAAAACTATGGAATCTCAACGCCAACAACCAGAATCGGATGCTCCCAAATTCCCCGATGCCATGGCAGGATCAGAAACCGCACCCCTGTCAAACCAATTAAGTGCTCCTCAGATTAACGAGAAATGGTGGTGGCGGATTGGCCCACAAGTTTCGGTCTGGTTGGGGCAACTGCCTGATTACCTGGGTAGGTCATTTAATCAATACAAGCAGGCACTTATCAGCTTAGCTCTAATTCTGGCAGCGATAATCACACTTAAGGTAGTCTTAGCGGTAATGGATGCCCTGAATGCTCTGCCTCTGCTGGCACCGACCTTTAAGTTGGTTGGGATCGGATATACAGTCTGGTTCGTTAACCGCTACTTACTGAGGGCATCAACTCGGCAGGAGTTGTTTCAAGTCATTCAGGTGCAACTGCGCCAAGCCCCCAACGAGTGAGTATCCTTGTCATTATTCCGTAAGCAGCCAATGACTTCTGAGCCTCTCAAGCCTAATGTCCAAGACCTGCAAACAGATGTTATCGAGCTACTAGGGCAAATCAGTCTCCTGATGGGTCGCGCTAGTACAGCCCTTAGTTCTGACACTGCTGGCAACAAGTACGGGGAATTTCAGCAGGAAGTCGCTGATGCAGCCCAAAACGTAGAAGACTTAGCGTTGAGAATGGCGATTGTCGCGCCGATGAAGGCTGGCAAGTCCACCATTATCAACGCCATAATTGGGCAGGAGCTGCTGCCAAGTCGCAACACAGCGATGACAACACTACCGACTGAAATTATTTTTGACGCTGAAGTGCCTTCGCCAATTCTCACCCTGAGTCCTCAAGTCTTGGCAGTTTTCCAACAGACACTTCTGACTTTGAAGCGCAATATTACTGGATCTTCCTTGGGTCAAGCGCCAGAAAAGATTGCTCAGTACCCTCACCTGGCGCAGCTGCTTCAGAGGATTGAAGCAATGGCAGTAGTTTCAATTCCTGCCAAGACGACGGGGCGTGAGGAGATCGTTAAAACTCTGGCTGACCTGAACGACATTATCCGGTTGTGTAGCCTTCTAGAGCCCCTTGCAGACCCTCTCGGGAGCCTGATGGAGGTTCCACGTATTTACACTCCCTTCTGGCGATCGCCAGCAACTGAGCAATCAAATCAGTTGGGTAACCTTGTGATCATAGACACGCCGGGACCAAATGAGGCAGGAGAAAACCTGCGACTGACAAATGTGGTTTATGAGGAACTTCAGAAAAGTTCGCTGGTGTTGATTGTCCTGGATTTCACTCAACTGAAGAACGAAGCGGCAGAGCAAGTTAAAAAAGACGTTCAGAAGGTTGTCGAAGTACGGGGTATGGAGAACCTCTATGTCCTGATTAACAAAGTTGATCAGCGCCGCGCGGGTGACATGACTCGAGAGCAGGTGCGAGAGTTCGTTACTGCTGAGTTAGGTTTGGATGATCAAGAGCGGGTGTTTGAAGTAGCAGCTAGATGGGCATTCTCCGCTGCTAACTTCATGTTGGAATTGCAGCAGAACCAAGAGATTGAACTTGACGAAATGCAAACAGCACAAGTGCTTGCCCAAGAAGTATTCGGAATCGATTGGGAAGAAGAACTTGAAGAGGCAACAGTAGGAGACCTCGATCAAAAAGCTCAGAGACTTTGGAAAAAGTCAGGTTTTCCTCCTTTCTTATCAAAGGCGATTACCGCCCTCATAGAACGCGCAGCACCGAAGTGTATGAGGTCTGCACTCAACATTGCTCTATGTCGTCTTGTGCAACTACAGGAAGATGTGCAATTGGGCAGCAGTGCCATTGCTGAAGATGAAGAGAAACTACGGCTTGAAGTGGATGCGCTAGCAGCCGATTTACATCGTCTTGAATTGTGCCGGACTCGATTAAGGGAGGTCGATAAAATTAAGGCACAACTCTACCAGAAGCTTAATGAAATCCTTGAAGAGCTAAAGAAGGAGGCTCAGGTCAGTATTGAGACTTTTTTGAGCGAAGAAGAATATCAGCGTGCTGGGGCAGCCAAAAAGGTAGGAATGGGACTTAGTAAACTTTTTAGCTTCCTTCAGGGCAAAGAGTACAAAATAACTGGCAAAATTGAATTTGATAGTTTAAGGGAAGCAGAAGAATTTTCCAATTTAGCTGTGTCTTATCCCAAGCGAAGAGCTGAGGGATTGCTAGAAGCGTATCGAGAAAAAATCGGAGAACAAATTGAACTAGCACGGCAAGATTTAATTGAGCAATTGAGAAAAGAAACTCAAATTATCATTGAGTCAGCTCGTATGCGGTTGAATAAAAGTTTTAACCTGGATTTATCATTGCCAACACCAACGCTGAAGCCAGTAGATATGGATTTTGTTAAGCCTCAGGTTGAAAGGGACACTAGGTCGGTAGACCAAGGTTATGAAACACTAAAAGTAATCAAGCGCAGAGAATGGTATGATTGGTTTGGGATGTTTCCGTTTGAAGAAACAATTCAAGTTAAACGACCGGAGAGAAAGGAAGATTATTATACTGTTTCAATACCAGAAATAGTTGCTGGGGTAAATCAGTTAATTGAGCAGAGTATTGCCAATATAAAACAGGGAATTAGCAAGTACCTAGATGAAGATTTTGAGCAGCGAATTGATGATTTTTTCAATGGTCTTGAGCGTTACCTCAATGACTACCGGGACAGTTTAATGCAAGCCCAGTCAGCTCAGAAGCTGTCACTTGAACAGAGGAGCAACCTGATAGTTGAACTTAATTACATAAGTTCAGAAGCTACTGATAAGATTGAAGATACAAACACCTATATAAAATACACAGATGAGTTGAATGAAGGGTTAAGTAATGGCTGAGATTTCCTCTGAGCAAAAGCCAAATTCGCCTAGAGGAAGCGTAGGTGTTACTAGCCAATCTACCCGTCGTCTTGAAGAACTGCAGCGGCGAGTTCCCGTTGTTGGAGATAAGGCCCTGATTAACCTCGTTAATGGTATTCAAGTCAGCAAAGACCTCTTGCATTACATTGCCCCGCCAGTATCAGGGCCGCTTGTCTAATAATCTTATAGACGCGGCTGGGACTTGTCCGGCACGGTTTCAAACCCTATGCGAAGGCGCGTTCCCGTCGCCTTTGCAAAGCGCTTCAGCGTCTTCAGCGTGGTGTTCTGCGTCCCGCTTTCAAGACGGGCGACAAAGGATTGAGGGGCATCCATAAGCTCGGCAAGTTTCTCCTGCGTCAGTCCGGCCTGATTGCGTGTGTCGATGAGGGCGGCAGCAAGTTCAAACTCCGGTGCCATTTCCTCGTAAGCCGCCTTGTAGGAGGGGCTTTCCATCCATTTGGCATGCAGTTCATTCACGTCAGTCATTTTCAATCTCCTTAGTCGCGTTCGGAGTCTCGATTTTCCAGGTCATTGAATATACATCATAGCATATAAGTTATAATTTCAAATACTGTCTTTTGCCGGTAATGTCTCAATTTGAATTTCTACAAAGATAGTTTCAGGACGATCAAATGTCGCGCGTGTTTCATGCCGCCGGGAGGCTATTGGCAGGGTCTGCTTCCCCCACGGTATGAGAGGAGGGAACTGGTTTCCGGCCACGGCTATATTGACGCGGCGAACAGCCTATAGAAAGCTATGGGCAAGCTAAGAAGGAAAAGCTCAAATAGACCCAGAAAGAAAATGGCTTGATTTGCAAAGTGTAGGTAGTCTTGACGCCATGAGAGTAGTCAATGGTAAAACAACTATTAAGACTCGTTATTTTATCAGTAGTCTACCAAATGATGCTGAATTACTTGCCGACTCAATCCGGCAGCATTGGGGGGTAGAAAATTCTTTACACTGGGGCGGAGTGTCTGCGGGGGAAGCTTCCCTCTTCAGTTCCTCCTTTATTGGATGTGGCTTCCGTGAAGATGACAGTCGGATTAGAAAAGATAATGCTCCCCAAAACTTTGCTGTGCTTCGCCACATAGCTGGTAATCTTCTACAGCAAGATAAATCGGTAAAAACGGGTGTAAAAAATAAACGCCTTCGAGCTGGATGGGACAATAAATATTTAGCCAATCTCTTATCTGTATAAAATTAAATCAGCAGCAAGTGGTGAAAGAAATACTCTCCTTGGTTAGCGAGCGAGAGGAGGATTTTACCGGATCAAATTTTTATGTGATCTGGGTATACTAAAAGTAAAATAGAAATTTATAACTCCTTTTTCAGCAATTTTAACTTCCATTGGTATTTGGCATAGCTCTCTCTCCTTTAAGGGTCAATTTGAGCCAAAACCATTCGTTATTATCACATTTTTCCCCTGATTAAGATGCGTTTGCCCTAGATCGAAACCGAACCCTGAAGTGCAAGGTTATTTCAAGTCACAGACCCTAATGGGATGATTATCCAACTTGCCCTGGTGGGTTAACCCCCAGTCTGGCTTAGACTAACTCAAGGTTCTACTGTTGTGTTGCCTATCACGTTAACTTTATGGAAACACTCGATGCCTTACAGTCTGGACAATTGAAGGGAGCCAAAAGACTAGATTTGGCGGCTGGACTGACTCAATTTCCGTTAAAAATTTTGTCACTCGCAGATTCGTTGGAAATTTTGAATCTCACCGGTAACCACCTGAAGTCTTTACCGGATGAGTTTGGCTGCTTACAGAAACTCAGAATTGCTTTCTTTAGTAACAACAGCTTTGAACAATTGCCAGCCGTCTTATCACAGTGCCCAAAGCTTTCCATGGTTGGCTTTAAGTCAAACAAGCTGACAACGATCGCGGAAAATACTCTACCATCCTCAGTTCGCTG
>CAXUIG010000190.1:0-12871 GCA_964250845.1 uncultured bacterium
CGTGAAGCTCTCACACTGCCTTTCTTAGGTTTTTAGTCAAAACTCCAGTAGAAATCGACCCTCTGGCAATCCGTGCCTACATTCAGCGGGGACGTGCTTATTTCCATAGCAATCAGTTCGAGTTAGCACTAGCTGACTTAAATTGGGCAATTGAGCTTAACCCTACTTTGGGGGAAGTCTATTCAGCTCGTGGCAACACTTACATTGAATTGGGTCAGGCAGAGTTAGCCCTAGCAGATTTTTCTTTGGTGATTGCGTTGAGTGGCTCAGATACTTATTCTAGGGTACAGGCTCATATCAAAAGGGGAAAAATTCTAGAGAATCTGGGCCAGATTACCGCTGCTTTTGTTGACTACGACCAAGCAAATGAGCTTGAGCCTGACATTCCTTTTTTGCTGCATAGGCGTGGGTGGCTTTTGTTCAGACTGAGGCAAATTTCTGCTGCCTTAGAAAACTATAATCGCTTAATTGAAATTGAAAGTCAATATAGTGGTTATTATAAAGAGCGTGGCTTAATCCGAAGTTATTTGAGGGAGTACAAAGGGGCAGCAGCGGATCAAACTCGGGCTCTGGAGTTAGCTCCTTATGATGTAAGAGCATATTACTACCGGGCTTTGAATTATTTGGCATTACAAGATCAACGTTTTAAGACAGACTTGAAAATGGCTTATACTGGATATAAGCAATTAAACCTTAAAGAAGATATTGCAAGGATTGAACGCCTTGTAACTCAGCTGAATTCAGGGCAGAATGTTGATGTAGTCGATTTTTTAACCAATGTGTTTGTTGATAGAATTAATTGAGCAGCATTAACCAGAGCTACCAATGCCAGCCGTAATGGAAAGTCAAGCAGCGATCGCTATGCCTCATCCGCCGATTGAGTCTTCCATCACCTTTCTTTACACCCACGAGCTTGCCACTTCAGTACGGTTCTACGAAGATGTGATGGGCTTGGAGTTGTGGCTTGACCAAGGTACCTGTCGCATTTACCGCGTTAGTGGTGATGGGTACTTGGGATTGTGCCAAGCTAGCGAGACTAAGGCTGAGCAAATTGGTAAGCAATCAAATGTGATTTTTACCCTAGTGACACAGCAGGTGGATGAGTGGTACGAATACCTGAAAGAGCGCGGCATCGAATTTGAGAAGCCACCCTCAAGAAATGAATTGTACAACATTTACCACTGCTTCTTACGCGACCCCAATGGTTACCTGATTGAAATTCAACGCTTTGGAGAGTGACAGCTGGTGGGCCTAATGTTGAGTCGAAAGGACACGAGGCAAGCGGATGAATTACTGGCTAATGAAGTCAGAACCAGAGGTCTACAGTATTACTGACCTTCAGCGGGAGGGCAATACCATCTGGGACGGGGTGCGCAACTATCAAGCGCGCAACTTCCTGCGCCAAATGAATGAGGGAGACTTGGCCTTTTTCTATCACTCCAACACTACACCGCCAGGGATTGTCGGGTTGATGCGTGTAGCCCAAAGCGGTATCTCTGATCCAACACAGTTCGACCCGAATAGTAAGTACTACGACTCCAAATCCAGTCCCCAATCCCCTCGTTGGCAGACAGTGGTTGTGGAATTTGTTGAGGCTTTCCCTGATATCCTGACCTTAGAAATACTCAAGCAAGAGTTTAGTGGCCAGGAACTGTGGGTGACCAGACGAGGAAATCGTTTATCAGTGATGCCAGTGACAGAAGCAGTGGCCAAGAAGCTGATGGCGATGACTCACTCAAGAATTGGGCTATAAAAGTGGGTCGCGATCTGGGGCCGAATGACACGCGAGATCAGCACTCGCTGCCAACTTTCTCTAACGTTCCATTAGGCATTATTTGCTTTCAAAAGATGCAATCATTGGGTTGGCGCTATTTAATAACTGGTCAAGTGCCTGCAAGGCATCCGGCTTGTGTCGCACATGAGCATCAATAAATAGACCAATTGTTTCGACAAGCAGCGCACGGATTTCGTCTTCAGGCTGCGTTGTCGGGAAATCAAGAAATGAGCGAGCAGTAGTGGGGTCTGGTGGATGGACAAGTGAAAAGTGATTAGCCCCTTCCAGGAGTACCAAATAAATGTCATCTCGCCCCCCAGCGAGCGCTTCAGAGAAGGTGCGAACCATTGAGCGAGTAGGATCTTCTGTACTCAAGCCATAGCGTCCACTACTGGCGGCAATCACGCCATCGCGGGTGCCGCCCAGCAGCAGCAGTGGTACTGAGTCGGGCAGTGGCAAGATCGTATCGGGTTCAAACCCCAACTGGGTGGGAGCGGCGCTGTGTGCTCCATAAGTAAAAGCAGCCACAACTTGTGGAAAAAAGCGCGGGTGAGCGTTTTCCAGCGCCACTCGGCCCCCAGCGGAGTGACCACCCAAAATAATCTGCTGCAAGTTCAGCATTCCCGCCAGTACCCCCTCCGTCTGCAATTGTTCTAGTTCAGCTAGTAGTGCTGGTAAGGCAGAAGCCGTAGGAGCGGTGCCATAGGTACCTGGTGTACACATGGCGATGTCCACACCTGGGGTCAGGCCGACCATCCCTGGCAGGAATTCGGATACCAAGGCAAAGGTCACAACCACCAGACCGCGCTGAGCTAGTTGAACAGCCAACCACTGGTACAGCTCTGGGCCGCAGTTGACTCCGTTAAAGAAAATCACTACGGGAAAGGGACTCAGCTGTAGGTCAGCGGGAACAACGCCCAGATTGCGTTCCTCTTCGCTGCCTGACATCCGGGCTGGATAGAACACCTTGAGCTGAATCGTGTCATAGGGCGGCTGGGCGCTGACGACTTTGGCTGCCCGGAACAAAGCGCGGACTATCATGCTGCGAAGAGCGAAATTCAACAACAAACACCTTTAATGGTAGTGTCATCGGTGCATGTGTGCATAGGCTTATCTGGTTTAGAGCCGGGTCGTTAACAAGAATTTTTGTATGCACAAAGGCTTAAACCGAATGGCAGGCGAGATCAGGCAAAACAGCCCTTGACCTCCGAAACATCTTGTGCAATTCGAATCTGGGCATTTATGATATTTAAAGCGTGATGGGTTCTACACACACATATCCCCGTCAGTCTGGTGAAGTGCTTAATATGACAACTAAAAGTAAAATCACTCTGTTCCTGTGACAAATAAGCAAACAGAACAATGAGTGAAGAGACTATAGAGTACACAGGCGGATGTTTCTGTGGCAACATCCGTTATCACGTATGAGGGAAACCCCTTAACGTCAACCATTGCCATTACAGTATGTGCCGCCGGGCATGTGGAGCCCCTTGCGTAACTTGGGCAACCTTCAGGAGAGCCAAGTTTTCATTCACCAAGGGCGCACCATCAAGGCTTAAATCCTCAGAGCAGGTAGAGCGTAGCTTTTGCAACCACTGCGGCACAGCGCTCACGTTTGAGGAAGCCTCGCGACCTTCCTTAGGTCGATGTAACGGTCGGCTGTCTGGATGAGCCCAATAACTTGTATCCTGAAGAACACATCTAAACATCGAGCCGACTTTAGTTGGCTTCGTGTGAATGACGGTTTGCCAGAGTATCCACAAGCCTCTCC
The DNA here is from genome assembly GCA_964250845.1 of uncultured bacterium. Taxonomy (GTDB): domain Bacteria; phylum Cyanobacteriota; class Cyanobacteriia; order Cyanobacteriales; family Chroococcidiopsidaceae; genus CAXUIG01. Next base: position 3,546 of record CAXUIG010000190.1, read on the forward strand.
CAGGAATTAAGAGCAGTATACTAAATGTGACTAGGTGGGCTGCGATTCTCACATCACCGTCGAAGATAGTTAAGTCAACTACCCCGCCCTATAGAGGGCGGGGCTTGCTAAACACCTAATTTATTAGGTTTACGATAGGCAACGCAAAAGTTGGTTAGGGGATGAGATCCAGTCAGGTTATACGGTCGAATATTTCCCTCGTTCTGCCCTCTATACGGCTTAATCGTGAGTAAGAGATACGCTGATTGGATTCCCCGAAGGGACGTGGAAACACAAATACATTCGTAAGGATGGCTTATATGCAACAAATCACCAGAATTCCGGTCATTTCATGGGAGGGTAAGCCCCTTATGCCCACCACTCCGGCACGAGCTAGAAAGTGGATTCGTGGCGGTAAAGCCCTGCCCAAACGTAATGACCTAGGGGTATTCTATGTGCAGCTAGTGGGAGAACCTTCTGCCTACGAACTGCAACCTGTGGTTGTGGGTACGGACAGAGGCAAGTGTTTTACGGGGATCGCCTTTCTTACGAAGCTGGCCACAATTGCCATTTTCCATTTAGCACTCCCAGGGTTCTACAAGTCAAAAAAGAATAACAAAAAAAAGTCAAAAAAGGATAAGCTTGACCGTCAATCCGTGACGGGCAAGATGGCTAAACGTTCGGAGTTAAGAAGGTCTAGACGTGCCAACCGGATTGATCGCTCTAAGCCGTTTAAGCTTCGTAACCATAGGGAAAAGCGATTTTCTAATCGTAACCAATCGAAGTTACCTCCTAGCATTCGGTCTAATCGACAGATGGAACTCAGGGTAATCAATGAAATGGCTTTGCTTCTGCCTATAAGCGAGATTAGAGATGAGGATTGTGGCGGTGATACCAAGCGCAATGGTCGAGGGATATCCCCTGTCACTGTTGGGCAAGAATGGTTTAGAACCGAAGCCACCACAATTGCCCGCGTAAGGAATGTAGACTCGCGAACTACGGGCAACTATAGAGATAGGCTAGGGCTGGTCAAGGACAGAAGTGATAAGTCGAAACAAACTGTAGAGACTCATGGTAATGACGCCATCGTCATTGCTGCCTCTCACTTCATTCGCTATCAACCTTTCCATACTACAAATACCCACGGGCATGAATGGGTTGGTGAATGTAAGATTACACCGGCTCCATTCATTGTCTTAACCAGACCTAAGTTGTTCCGCCGTAAACTGCATCAAGAACAGTATCAGAAGGGTGGGATTCTCAAACGACAGGGGGGAACAATTACTCCGTTTGGCTTCCGGTCTGGCGACTTGGTTCGGGCAACTTATAAAGGCGAGACGATTCAAGGGTGGATTGGCGGCTTTACCAACACTGCTTCCTCCAAAAAGGTTTCTATTTATGACCACAACTGGCACAGAATCGGACAATTCTCTCCTCACAATGTTCAACTCTTGCAACGCAGTATAAAGCTCTGTGTTGCTCGATAGATTATTGGTAATTAACGCCCCATTGAGGGGCATTAATTACCTCACTATCCCTCCCCACCCTACTCCGTTCCTTCGTCGCTCCCTTGAGGATGGAGAATCCCGTGAAAACAGTTGAACTCTTGACGCTTAAAACGCTTATTCCTGCCTATTTGTTTTGGCCTGCCCACCAGCGTTGTCAAATTGATTGTCAAAATGCTTCAACCTCGGCTAAAGCGGATATGTTCTAGAACCTGCTGCTTGCGCTGTTCGGAGTTGAGTGATGACTTAGCAAAATCTCCTGTACTCCGTGACAGGTGCTCCATGATTCGCTTCTGACGGTCGGATTTTGTAGCCATGATTTACTGAGTTAACTGGTAACATTACTAGTGTTTATTTTAACAATCAAATTAATCCTGAAGCCAATGAAATCTCTAATCTCTTCCCGTATAGTGGCTGCTACCTTGGCATTTTTGGCGGTTATAGCTCTCTCTAGTTGCAATCAAAAGACTGACTCGTCGGCCAGTAGGAATTCACATTCCTCACCGAGTACTAGCTCAACTACTACCTCGCCAGAGGGAACAACAACGGCTACGCCTAGTCCATCTACATCCTCAGCTTCAGGCACACAAGGGGTTGCGCCTCAAGGAACGACTTGTCCAAGCAGTAATCCAATTAAAGCTGTCAATAGTAAAAGACTCGGGAAAATCGCCCTTACCACCAAGGCCCCTCAATACATCAAAATTAAGCCGGAGAAGTGTTTTCCTGATACAGCTACAGCTGAGAGTGCAGGCTACAAAGCGCCTAAATAAGACTACGGTAAAGTCGATTGACAATTCCTTGCCTTTCGGAGTTTATTGGGGAACGAAGCAGGTAGGCAATGCTTGCGTCATCACTGACTATGCTACCATAACCTATCTTTCTGATGTGTTTATCGTGGAATCATTTCGGGAGCAGGGGTTAGGGAAATGGCTTGTTGAAACAGTGGGGAGAGAATGCATGAGTGATCAAGTGCGAACACTTGAATCAGTGCTATTCAGCTGAGAGTTACTCACTTGCGTGCCACCAGATCAATAAGTGCCGACATACCGTAATGCCCAGTTCCTTCGGCTATGAAATCGTCATGTTCGCACAAGTGCAGGATGGTCATGTCCGCGAAGTGTTCCTGGAGCAGTGCTGTCGTATACATGTTCTCGATTTGTGGAGGACCACCAGTTTTGTACTCAAGTTGCTGGGGTCGATATCCTTGTAGAAGAAGGTATCCAGCCGGTTTCAGGCACTTCTTCATGTTGCTAAACAAGAGCGTCCGCTCGTGAGGGGCTGCGAACTGAATGAAGATCGCGACGACGACATCGAAGCGCTCTTGCCCCCAATCCCATAAGAAGAGATCCACCATCTCAGTCTTGAGCGTCACGCCATTTTGCACGGCCAGTTTCCGAGCCTTCTCGATAGCCACTTCAGAGAAATCGACGGAGAGGATGTCCAGGCCAAGTGAGGCCAGCCAAACACCGTTGCGCCCCTCGCCATCAGCGACAGCGAGCGCCGACTGACCCGCCTGCAGCAAATGCCGTTGTGATGTGAGAAATGCGTTCGGTTCGGTGCCGAAAAAGTATTGATTTGTCGAGAAACGCTGATTCCATTGCTCCACCTGCTCAAAGGTACTCATCGATTGCTCCTGAGACATATTTACAGGGTCACCCCAGCACAGTAGAACTGTACAAAGAGATAGTTCGCTGCGGCAAAAGCACGGCCTTTACCGTTGCTGATGGGCGCAACTGCGATTTATCTTGACACAAAAGCAGAGCCAGGATGCCAGTGCCTTAGAGGTAGTCGTAAGCTCTGGGGTGAGCGTGGAAATGAAACCGGGCCAGCCTGTCTGGGTAGCAGGCATCAGGCCAGGATTGCTTCCTACACATCAGAGAGCCGTTATATGGTACTCGATCCGCAGGTACGCACACTCCTTGACCAATTGGTTGAATTACATCCTCCTGTGACAACCCTTTCGGTGGCTCAGGCGCGTACCATTAGAGAAGTCGTTTACGAGAGAGCTTTGGGGTAAGCGAGAAGCTGTTGCACGGGTGGAAGACTGCTTCATTCCTGGTCCTGCAGGACCAATCCCTGTACGAGTGTACCGACCAGTGCATGATGCCCCGCTACCTATAATTGTCTACTTTCACGGTGGCGGCTGGGTGACCTGCAGTATCGATTTCTACGACGGCCTGTGTCGGGCACTAGCTAATGGAGCAAACTGTATCGTTGTCTCTGTCGGTTACCTCTTAGCTCCAGAGTACAAGTTCCCAGCCGCCATCAAAGACGCCTATGCAGCCACTGCCTGGATAGCCAGCCATGCGGCCCAGATGGGCAAAGTTAACTATGCCTCGCGCTCATGTAAGCTTTTGGGTCATTTGGGTGAGAGCGGATAGCGTTGTTCCACCTATTGAGTTCCTGCTCCAGGGAAATTGAAAAAGCCATTACCCTAATGCCCTCGAACTGTTTCGGTCAGTCATCACACTTGATTGTATCCTCACTATTGGCTTTAGCTGATAACGGCCCAACTGTAAGTAATAATTCCCAGAATTGCCATACCGACAATTATTTCTCTTTGCTCATTCCAGAGACTCTTCCAGCCATTGAGAACATAACGAAGCGCCGCTCGACGCTCTCGACCTAGTTCGACCATCAGCGATTGCACCCTAGCATCGACCTCTTCAATAGGTACTTCGCCCCGCTGATAAGCAGCTTCTAACTCATTTAACTTGCGCCAGTATTCGTTTGTGGCTTCTAGGAGATCAGGCAACATGGTTTAAGAATTTTAAAGTATATTTAATTTTTGTGGCAATTTTAGCGTGCGAGCTAAAGCGGGTGGTTCTGCCGATTTGGTGAGATTTTTCTTGAAATCAGGGTTTGAGCTATGCCATTAGACACAGCAAAGCTGATTGAGTTAATATGAATGCCCCTGTAACCAAGGGCGATGTAGAAGACAAAACTCTCTTGGGGTAACCATTTTGCCGTTGCAAGCCTGAATGGGTAGGCTCTTAAGGCATCGCTCTCCTATACCTTCACCATTGTGCTGAATGCTTAGGCGTACCAGTGGAGCAGCTGTCAAAGGGGGAATTCGCCCCAGTTTCCAACGAAACCATCCAATCAGGCTATGGTCGGATAAGCCGGTGCATATCCAAAACTGGTGGGGCAACTTCAGTCTGCATTAACAGGTCGTGCACCTGTCCCCGCTGGTGTGTTTGATGATTGAAGAAGTGCGCCACCAATAAAGTGGTGGCATCAATGTAGATTTTACCCTCGTTATTCTGGTATTGGATTGTCCCGTTAAGGAATTCTTCATTTAAATTGGATGCGAAGGTTTCTATGCGAGCATCTTCGGATATTCGGACAGCACGAAGTTCCTCAAAATCCTCATAGAGGATTGAGTCAAGTCCAGTGGAGGCAATCTCTCCGCCCTCGAAGCGTGTGAGCCAGATGCAATCGCCTACCATGATGTGGTTAAGCGTCCCGTGGATACTTTTGAAGAAGGCCGGTCTGACACGCTTACGCTCAAAATCAGAAAGCCGCGAGCAAGCTTCATAGAGCTGACAATTCGCCAGAGTGTTGTAGCGTGCCAGCATCTGGAAGTGCGGTATGAGCATGTTGGCCGTTTTTTGTTCACGCTTCATTTTCAGTCAACCCTGTTTTTAGGGTTCCCGGAACCTGGGGAGTGCAAAGCGCCGCCGTAGGCATTCGCGCTTTGCACTTAGCTTGCTGTTGGTTGTGCTCATTGCCCACCTCAAACAGCATCCAAAGCTAAATGAGGCTAAAACAGCTTTATCCATACTCAAAAGATTCACAAACTAATCGCTCAACCTCCCTTTCAAGTCAATATAGTATTCACAAACTAATCGATAAACCTCCCTTTCAAGTCAATATAGTGCTGTCGCCTATCAACCTTCACCTTTGCTCGTCCTTGAAAAAAGCTTCCAGCCAAATCGAACTGGGGCTTGATGACGAAAAGCCCTGCCTTGTCGGTGTAACCCCATTTGCCGTCAACTTTAACCGCTGCTAGCTCTTCAGAAAACCTCTCAGCTAAATCGAATTGGATCTGACCGACCACTTGCCCTGAGGAGTCTATATAGCCATACTTATTGCCAATCTTGACTCGTGCCCGTCCTTGATCAAAGCTCTCAGCCCAATCAAACTTAAACTGAATCGCCACTTGCCCCAAGGAGTCTACGTAACCCCACTTGTAACCCATTTTGACCAGTGCCAGACCTTCAGAAAACTGCCAAGCTTCATTAAACTGATGCGGAATGACCACTTGCCCTATGGAGTTTTTATAGCCATACTTATTACCAATATTGACCCGCGTTAACCCGTTGGAGAATGCCTCAATCCTGTTAACCCGAGGTGGAATGACCGCTAAGCCAATAGGATCGCAGCTAGCCTTGCTGCCAGCCTTGACCTGTGCCAGCCCGTTGGTAAATCTCCCGGTCTCATCGACGTCAGACTCCATGACTATTTGTCCAGAAGAGTCCACATAGCCAATTACGTTGCCAACCTTGACCTGTGCCAGCCCGTTGGCAAATCTTTCAGCTTCATCAAACTGGGGCTGGATTACCACTTGCCCTGTTTTGTTTTTGTAGCCCCACTTGCCAGCATTCTGAAATGGTCTTAAGCTGTTGTTCATCTACAGGCGCTTACATTAGTGTCAAGCAACCGAAAAGTCTGTTCCTTGAATAAAAATCTACCAGCCAACCTCAATTTAGCTCAATCCCTCTCAACCGAGGAGAAGAACATTATCTTAGCTCTGGTACGCCGAAGACATCACGAGCGTGGGATGGGCGAAAACTTGGCCTTTGTGTTGTACCAGGTTTGGCACATTGCCGACGGGGAGCTTGGGTAAGGTATCAACGGCTTCGGTGGTTGACAAAAACTGAGGGTGCGATGCCCCAAGGGGGCGTATGGACGTTCGGGTTCGCATCGAGTCTGCACAGCTTTACTCTAGTTCAGGTGGTTCCCATAACTGGCGGATGCGATTTTTGGGGGTGATCGCCAGTCGTGAATCTTAGGCAGGGGATCAATTTAAAACACGTCTCACGAACTGTCCCAGCAAGAACCCGAATAAGAGTCCACCAAAGATGGGAGCGAATTGGCTTGCTGCATCCGGCACAATCCTAAACAATGTAATGGTCATAAATGTAATGCTCATAAATCCAACCACAGCAACAACTAAAAATCCTAAACTTCTGTAACGCGCTACTAGGGGGCGGATTGCGATCGCCCTCTACCCCCTAGAACCAACGCTTTGTGGTGCATCGATTGAACCCCAGAAAGCGCCACATGACGTAGAGCACAATATCATTCACTACATCGTAGCCAGCTTGGAGTGCGATTAGAATCAGTGAAACCTCGCAATTTAATCAGCGAACTACACACGCTCACCAATGCGGAATTACAGGCTACTTTGCCTCTCTCGTCCTAACTTCACAGGATTTTTATCTGCAAGTAGTAGCTCAATAGCTCAATCTATACATTGATTCAGCAGAATTGTGAATACAGCATTAGGAGCGCAACACATGGAACCCTTAATTGATGGATTTGTAGATGCTCAAAATGGCGTAGATAATTCGGCTGAAAAATCTTTTGAATCTGGTGTAGGGACTGCCGTTGCTGTAGGAACATCTGTTGTTTCTGCCGCTGCTGCAGGAGCTATGGGGAGTAGCGTAGCTGGAGCAGCAGCAACAGCAGCAGTGACTACTGATGTTGGTGGGTCAGTGAGCCTGGGAGCCGAGGAAAGAGACTAAACTTGACGCGGTCGCGGATTGCATGGTATTAGGATGAAGGCAGATTTGGCTCTGACCACAAGCGGGGGACGCTTTGCGCAAGGAAGCGATGTCAGCGCCAAGGAACAACCACAGACAAGACGGTTCTCCTAGAGCTACAGAAGTTGGAGTTGGTGCAGCAGGGAAAAATTTTACAATTAATTTCAACGGAGGTCGTCACTATGTTGCTAAAAGGCTCCTGCCACTGTGGGGCGGTACACTTCAGCGTCAAAAGCTGCCATCCCTACCCATTCATGCGTTGCTATTGCTCAATCTGCCGCAAGACGGCAGGTGCTGGCGGCTATGCCATCAACATTGCTGGTGACAACACAACCTTAGAGGTTGAGGGCGAGGAAAACATCACCATCTACCGTGCCAAAATCCAGAACCCCGAGGACCCGGAGCCGCGCCAGAGCGAAGGCGAGCGCCGCTTCTGCCGCCATTGTGGATCGTTTCTATGGGTCTACGATCCCAACTACCCAGAACTGATGCACCCCTTCGCCTCAGCAATTGATACTGACCTTCCCAAGCCGCCAGAGCGAACCCACATGATGCTCGATTTCGCAGCGAGTTGGGTGGAGATTCCTAACGGTTCAAATGACCATCATTATCAGCGATATCCTAATGAATCCCTTGCTGACTGGCACGAAAGGCTGGGCCTGACGGACATTGCCGGAAACCTATGAGCGAAGAGACTATAGAGTACACAGGTGGATGTTTCTGCAGCAAAGTCCATTATCAGGTGTTAGGAAAACCCATCCAGGTCACCCATTGTCACTACAGTATGCGCTACTGGGCTTGTGGGGCCCATGCGCGTGACTTGGGTCATCTTCAGGAGAGCAAATTTTTCATTCACGCCTCGGCGCACCATCAAGGTTTAAATCATCAGCTCAGGCAGAGCGTAGTTTTTGCAAATACTGCGGCACACCGCTCACGTTTGAGGGAACCTCGAGATCGGAGCAGCTCGATGTAACGGTCGGCAGGTTGGATCAGCCTAACGACTTGTCTCCTGAAGAACACATTTGAACATAGAGCCGACTTTAGCTGGCTTTGTATGAATGACGGGCTGCTGTGAGTATCCACAGTCCTCCCCCAGGAACTAAGAGCAGGATACTAGCTGTCACACTCGTGGCATGCGCTCTCCGTAGGGCAGGCACTCAGCGCTGGAGCACTACTGGTGAATCTGTCTACTTGCCATGCAGCCATTTACTAGGACGGTTGACCTCAATTTCCCAAAGGTCTTGAAACATTTCCATTCTGCTTCCATAGCTAACGGGTCGCACGAAAGGGATGTCGTCTACATCTGCTTCTACATCTGGGATTGAGTAGGTTTGGATCTGGGGTGTGGGCTTCGAGTTTGCAGGGGGTTCAGTCAGCTCCAAATTTTTAGCATCGTCAAACCGCTTAATCAAGTCCGCAATGATGCGTGGGTCATTGGTTCTTAGCCCCACCTCGCGCTCAGCACTATAAGTACCAGAGGTCAGGAAGTTATGACTGCCCAGCATAGCGAAGCGGTCATCGCACACCAAAAACTTCTCATGCGTTCCCAGCAATTTCAGCTTCAATTGTTTTGAGTATTTCTGCTCTAGAGCTTCCAATTTAGGTAGGGCGCTGTAGTAATCTGAAGATAGCTTAAGCCTCTGACGAATTGAGCCAGAGCTAAAACCCAGCTCATCGATGTCCTTCAGGCGTCCCCATCCAATATCAATGTAAACATTACGTTGGAGTAGTACCTCAAGTTTCTGAATCACCTGGAAGTCAACACCCCAAGCAGGCCACGGACAAACCAGAATCAGCCGATGCTGAGCTTGCTGGAGGGCTTGTTTTAGTAAGACGTTACGACTGCCAGAACGGCCAAACACCAGATTATACTCATGCGCCGGTTGAATTTCTTTGAGCAGCTGGTTAAGCTCAGCTACCCGCTTTTCAACAGCTACGTCAATTTGGCCTGAAAATTCCTCCCGAAGCCTGCCTAACACGCCCGTCTTATCTTCTGTTTGAGCAGATCCGGTTACTAGCGGCGTAAGGATTCAGGTGTTGAAACCCTTGCCTGGATTGCATTTCAGATCCGTAC
>CAXUIG010000191.1:0-12784 GCA_964250845.1 uncultured bacterium
ATCTTCATTATACCAATAATCTTAACTTTTTACAAATGATTTAGGATTGCTATAAATGGTTGGAATCAACCCATTGAGCCGGGGGCATTAAAATATAGCGGTCTGTCTTGCCAACCTGCTTTTCCTGTTTGGCTATTCCAGCCAATACCAAAACTTGAAGCGCATCACGCACCTTCTGTCGGCTCATCCTGCAAGATGACGCCATGTTGGGGATAGACTCAAAACAGGCTGCATTTCCCTTGCCAATCCGCCGTTCTAAGCGGCAGTAAATTCTGTATTCATAAGGGTCGAAGCCGTAGTCATCAATCAAGCTTGGAATGAAAGCGCCGTAGTCTCTACCGCCTTCATGAACACTGTGTTGCTCAGTCATTTCTCTACTTCTTCAATATTGTGGGAGCGATCGCCGCTAAAAAGTGCAATGAACTGCTGCGCTTAATTCAATAAATGGCTGGTCATGCCGCCACCCTCTTGAAGAAGGAAAATTCAATGCAGCGGCTGAGGCTATCCATAGGGGTGCCATTTGAGGTATATTCATAAATGTCTTGCTGACCTTTGAGAGATAGAGCGAGGCCGTCCCCTAGGTATTTCCAGTACCGTAGGGAAGCTTTTTCAGTTAGTTGGAGCTGAGGACACCCAAAGCACAACCGGAGCTTCGGGGCCTTTGTGTCGAGAAGTAGACACCTTTGTCTTTGTAAACCAGCTACTATTGATTTAGGTGTCAAACCGTTGTAGCTTAATTGTATGGTGGTATTGTCTAATTCGTCAACAGGAGCCAAAGGAAAGTTTTCAAAGCTTTCGTACTCTGTCTTGGCTGAAATAACAGGAGTAGACGCTCCTACTTGGTCTAAATGGCTGAACGGAACAAGATCACCGACATTAGATACTATGCGCGCAGTTGCATCTGCGTTGAATATGTCACTAGTTGAATTTGTAGATGCTTTTGAAGAGCGTCGTAATTGGACAATGGCACAAAGAAGGTAAAACTGTTCAAGCGGCTGCGCCTCCTGATAGCAATAGAATAATTCACCTGGGAGAGCTTTGGCTCCAGATTTAGGCTTACGACTGCGCTCAATCAGAACGAAGTCACTGACAATAGATGCAACGTTCAACATCAATAATTCCCTGTCTGTAATTGAGCGCTCACTCTGATTAGCTGAAACCGCACCACCCAAACAATCTGGTCAGGTTCGTTAAACAAGCTGATGAAGTCTTCCTTAGAGGCCCATAGCCCCCCCTCCGCCTCTAAATCAGAAAAAGGCATGTCTGCTAGACATTGTTGATAGATCTGAGTGAGCTTGATGTCGGCAATTTTCCTGGCACCGCTAATGAACGGCGGTTTGTCCCAGGCGGGGGTGAATGTGTCGGCCAAACCGATAGGCGTTCATCCAGGACTGGGCAGTACGAGGGCTCCATTGGTGGCGGGTACAAGTCTTTTTCCCCGCTAGCAACGCATCGGTAGTCCAAGAAAAGCTGAGAATCATAATCGCATCTCCTCGGGTTCACAAGTTTTTTTTTGGTAGGAAATTTTCTGATTTAGTCACGGCATCTTCACAACTGGAAAGCTCAATCCTCTTGCCTGTTTTTCATTCATGCCTACGGCATATCCATTTTCCAGCTCGACCCAAAAATTGTCATTCGTTAAGGAATCACATACCCCGAATCAGCCTGCTTACCATGACTGAATCCCTGGTGATCGCTGACGTTGGGAAATTGTCTGATTCTCAAATCTTCCGGCCAGAGTTCAAGGGTGCCGCCCTTTCTATCCAAGCGGTAAGTACCAGATTCTTTAGCCCAGACAGTACCCATCTGTTTGACATGAATTGCGGTGTTAGCTTTAAGACACTGTGTCAGTATTGACGAGAGCCAACGAATCTGACACTCTCTTGCCCCAGAGCCGGATTCGCCGCCTACAATAACCCAATCAAGATAATTCTTAATGGTCAGTCCCTTGCGCCAAGAGTCGCATAAATAGCGATCTAAATCAATTTCACCGAGTAGTGGTTCAGCGCTGATGAATCTAACTGCCGCTGGTGTCTCCAGCAACAATGGTATCCGCTCCAAAGCCGCAGTTTGGTCTTCAACTGAAACACCCAACCAAACGTTAGGCAAGGGATAACCAGGATGTCTAATTGCTGTGTCCAGATTGATGGTGCCACCAACCAATTCACATACATATTTCCAGGCATACTTAACGACAGCCTTGCGCCAAGCGCCTGCAAGAGTTTCCTGGCTCCATTCCAGCATCCTTTCAGGTCGCTTGGTCAATACCTGAAAGGTGTGCTGGGGACATAAAGCCATAATCCCAAAGGCTAAATCAACCCACTCAAATGGCACTGATTCGTGAAAAACATCACTCATGGAACAGGTAAAATATTTGGTCGGCTTATGGCGGCGCAGTGGGAGATCTAGCTGGCTATCAACTAGCTCAACTGTGCCGTCCCACTTGGCAATTTCTGGTGTATACTGCGGCAATTTCGGATTAGCTGCATAACGAAGAGCCGCTCGATGGGCATAGCAGTTTTTGCATCCCGCTGAGATTTTAGAACACCCAGTTAACCAATTCCAAGTAGCGTCAGTCCATTCAATCTGAGTTGTGTTTGACATTTGAACTATCAAAAAAATAGAAGAGTGATTAGTACAAACTCTCTGGATAATAAAGATGATGACATCAGAACAATTGAAGCGTTAACTGACGCGCCACTGGTTGCAGAACTTTCTTCTTCTGGAGCTGGGCGATCGCCGTGGAGAATTCTTCCTCTTTCAGCTCCCATCGCTGGCAAAACAAAGGAATATCAATTGATGGCTCTGAATGCTCATAGCTCAGCTTGATTGCCAGGTAAACAAACAACTTCGGTTGAATTAAACCCAACTCGCGCAGATGAAGAAGTTCGTCACGGTTAATCAGGTATTCTCTCGACTTGGAGTCGGCAGTTGAGTTATCCGCAATAAGTTCCATTGTTGGGACTGTGCAATTAGCTTGCATAAACGGTTCTCGCTTTTATTTAGATGAGTTTTCTGACGTCAGGCTTCTAGCTCATTACCAGTGGATGCTTTGAAAGTGCTTGGCGACTGGTGTGGGTAGATCCAGTAATGAAGCCATGGGTGTGTTGGAAATGGAGAGGCTAATGGGGAAAAAGAATCAGCCCCCTGCTCACTCTCCAAGCAGTCGTTGGCGTGACCCCTGCTTAGACCCAAATTGTCTATCCAGCATCGCCAGCATAGCAGCGCGGCAGTTTACGAGTGGTGTGGGCGGTTGGCTCCTCAACCCACTGCTCTTCAGTCACGCCGATGGATAGTAACCACTGGCGGCAAGCATTATTGGCTCGTTGACCTTTACCGAAACCGTATCGTTGAGCCAGTCAGTACATCCCAACTCCGTCATACCGAGCGATCACTTTATTGTTGTGCTCATTTACCAGCACGGTAGTTTCCACCGGCACTGATCGCTCAATGACTTTGACATCAGGGCGTAGAATTAAGACTGGCAAGTCCGGGTTAATGGAACCTGTTCAGCTGGCTGGCTGCCATCAGCCCCGAGCGGAAAACTATCCATTGAAGTCCCGCGCCGTGTTCGAAATAGTCGTGGTGGTAAGCGAGTGATCTGTTTGACGGCTGGACAACAATGGATAACTTTTTTGTAACCGCTCTTGAGATTGGGAAAGGGCTAATTGCAATCGCAGTCGTTCAATTTCCTCGGCTTGGGCAGGGACAAAATGTTCAACCGCGTCAAGTAACGATGTTCTGACGGCTTTGGCAACAGCAGAACCTTTCAGTAGCATTCCCAGTCGCAAAGCAGCTCTGGGTGTCCAAATGGTTGCATTTACCGTCATGGAGGTGAGTGATAATAGATCACGCACCTCGCTTAAAGCTTTATGGCGCAGACTTTTCAGCCCATCTGAGTCAAACTCATCTCGGTGATTCTTCAACAACTGTCTGATGTTAACTTCTGGCACCGAGTAGAAATCTGCCATCGCCTCAGTGGTGGCTATACCAACGCCTTTCCAGAGTGCGAAGTAAAGACCCTTTACCTTCTCAATGATTGTCTGCGCCTTTTCATGAGGCATGTCTCCAAGCTGGTCGTCACGAGCTGTTCTCGATTCAATCAGGACTGAATCCGATAAGATCATTTTGCTGCAACCTCCGCTGCTTAATGGGTGGGTTGTGGTATTCGGCGATCGCTTCAGTTAGCCGCTGGGCGATCGCATCCTTTTCAAACAGACTGTAAGCAGACATTCTTCACTGCCGCAAGCTTGCATGGAGAATGCTCAGACCAATGATTTCCTCAAAGATAATTTCAGTAGTAGAGATAGCTTCAATCACATCTGTCTTACTTCCCGTCAGTTCAGGATGGTCTGCTTCGATGTGCCGCCAGCGCTCATCCGGCAACGAATGGGAACGCCATTCCGAGAGAGTGCTAGAGGATTCATTCAGGAGACTTGGGAATTTTGCGGGTTTGGCGACAGACAACATGGGGAACCCCAATAGCTGCCTGGAAAGAGGAACTAGCAAGAGTACGAACGAGCTTATGCTGATTCCATCATTTCCGGAAGAACACAGAGAAAAGAGTGAGTGCTCTGATGCCTGTGAGTCAAGTTAGTTTCATCTGAAGAGCCATTTTGCTCTAGGTCTTGGAGCCCCTCTTGCTTGGTGAGAAAATTCTGCTCGTCACCGTCATTGCCAGACATCCAAAGCAAAATAGCACCCGGCTGAATCTGATATGTGTCGCAAATTTTCACTAGTACATCAGCACCGGGTATATAAGTCGGCTCATTATAAAGCTTGTAGGCAGTGACCCGGCTGATGCCAGTGTCATGCCAGAAGCGGTAAGGAGTTATCCCTAACTCGTCGAGAAATGGCTTGATTATATTCTTCATAGGCATACCTCAATGATACGACTATCTTTAATATATCAAATTTCATAGCAATGCAATAAAAATATTATTGCTTCTGTGCTTGACATATATGTCTATTGGGGTGATAATAAAGATATGAGGCAAAGGGAAAGAGACACCCCCACCCGAAACGGAATAAAGAGTCTCACCAAAGATTGAACACAGCACCAGGACAACCAAATAACACCTCCGCTTCCAGAAACTACCGTGGCAGCCCCAAACCGGGTGCGTTGAACGAAGAGCAATGACGGAGGTTTGCTGATGCCTATGACTCAGACGACCAAAACAAAAAGCCTCAGCAGGTACTAACTGACTGAGGCGATCGCATACATACATAAGGAATTGTAACAATGACAGCACGGCTAGTCGATTCCAAGCCACAAACTCAATCCTCGACGATTTGGAACAAGCCGACAGCTAGAGCCGAGATTGGCGACTACTTCCATATCCCGTACACCTCAGTGATGCAGGTGGTGGACAAAGAAGAACTGGAATCCGGGCAGGTGTGGCTACTCCTCAAGCCCACTACTGCATCCTATTCGGAAGAATGGGTACTCTCACTCTTTGGCAAAACAACCACCAGCTCCGCAGCCAGCTCCACAGAGGCAATCAACTGGTTTCTCCGGCGATTCAGTGGCTTACCAACTGAGAACGCTTGAATTCGCGCCTATTGAGCCAGCACCTACACCAGAACCAGAAACATTACCCGATGTCGAGTCTCAGTATGAACGAGGACGCACTCACGGGCAGCACGATGCATCGCAGGGATGGCATCCTATCCACTCTCAACCTTCGACAGACTACGCGAGGGGGTATTTAGTCGGGTACAACGCAGTCCTCAACCCCACTTCCCCGCAGGTGGAAGTCAGTAAACCAGTGGAGTGGACAGTCAGTTTTGACAAAAAATGGCACTGGTATTGGGTATGGGTGGGTAAGCACTGTATTGGACAAGCCTCAACCTATCAGGAAGCAGAGCGCATGGCAACCGGGCGGATTGCCACGGACAAGATAATCCACACTCAAAATGAGGCGGTGATGAAAGCCTATACTGCTGAAAAGATGGGCACCCCAAGCTCAAGCGTCAGAAAGAAGTCTGAAGTCGCCCAAAAGTACTTGGAGGAATTTGAACAGATGTCAACGTGTGGGAAGTTGGAGATCATTCAAGAAATTCTAGGTCATCGTCAACAAGCACTTGACGACGTTGCAAAGACGCCTGGAAAAGTTTACCTACGCGCCCCGGCTTACAGTTCCTTCGATGAAGAGGGAATGGATGCCTTTCTCCGTAAAGTCAACAATTTAGAGCGACAGTACGGCAGTTCGTCTAATCAACAGAAATTGCTTGTAGTTTCAGGATTGATTAAGGACGAACCTGTACCTGATTTTCCTGAGCTAGCCCACTTAAGCGCAAGAGCAAAGAACAACATAGCTCTTGATTTAATCAACCAAGCAGCAACTAACATGCGGGAGAAAGAACAGGTAGAGGTCGAGCATTCTGGTCAAGTCAAACTTTATGGGGTTCAGAGTTCTCAGGCTCTGAAAGATGACAAATTGAGGGATGCGTTGCTTCAAAAAGGCTTCGCTGATGATGCGAGAGATGCATTGAAAGGAATGCAGTTTGTGAGTGCTTATCTGTCACAGACAAATGACTAAGTAACCAGATTTTCCCGAGGTAATCAACTGACAAGGGGGTGTAATGCCCCCGAGGGGGGAACGCATTTATTGTAGTCAAGCATATTTTTTGTTTACTTGGTATTTCGCGCTTTTATAAACATTTTCGGCTGGACTACTTAAATCACTTCCCGATGTTCCCCCAACTTTTTATTGCACAGATATCCACCCGAGTTTCACCGGATAAAACTGACCTATGACCAGTTCAAATCTAACGTTACACTGCGGTGCTTTGAAGGCAACTCGTGACGATTTAACATCAGTCGCTACTCCTAGAGCAACATCGACCTGGGTTACAACGAATCCAGACATTATGCCCAGCCGTCAACTAGATTTATTCATGGCGCACCGAGAGATATTCAATACACGGCTGGGCATAATGTCAGGAAGAAATCTCGGGGCACCAATTCCGCACACAGAAATTGTTGATGCAGTTTTAGAGTCAGCGACAACTGCCGGATTGACGATCAAGCGCGAACTGTACGGGCTTTCCGGTCGCAGAGATTCCGAATTGTACGGGGCAAGGATGTTCGGGGTGATTGATTTTCTGGATGGCACCTCAGACTACGGGTACAGCGTCGGTTTCCGTAACTCTCATGACAAGTCGATGGTTGCTGGCATTTGTGCTGGGGCTAGGGTGTTTGTCTGCGATAATCTCGCGCTTTCAGGTGATTTTGCCGAGAAGCGCAAGCATACTCCTGGCAATAACTTCATCAGGCTGATTCGGGAGGCTTTCACTTTGTTACCTGGTCAGTTGGAAAATCTCACCAAAAATCTCGACCGCCTCAAAACCGAAGGGATTTCTCAAGACGACGCGCAAAGAATTATCTGGAGAGCTGCGACTGAGGGTGCGATCAGCAGCTCAGAGATGCTTCCGATTTGGGAGGAATATAAAACTCCTACTTTCGAGGAATTTTCTGAACCGACAAAATTTAATCTTTTAATGAGTTTCACAGAAAAACTCAAGCGTCAAAATAGCCCCTCTAAGGTTGAGCAGACTTACAGAAGGCTAGCTGACTTGTTTGATCTGTAAATGTGCCAAGTGATAAGTTAATGCCCGGAATTGTTTGAACTTCCGGGCTGTTTTGTTCGGCTCTATCGTATCTGTTATGCTATTTTAACCTTTGATTTACCTGAAAACCTTGCTAGAAAACCCTTTCAGGTAAAAACCATCTTCTTGTTAGTCATCAGTCGCTGTAACCCTCGTATAGCAGGGCTTTCGGTGAAAAAATGTTCAACGTAGCATACTCGAAACGATAGAGCCAAAACTTTTTTGTTTACTGTTTATAGTCATCCACTTAACGCTATCGCTGTCAAACTGGGGTGAAACCTTAATCTCTCGTGGTTTGAAACAACGTAAATTCGTTGAATTTTCCGAAAGTGACAGCGATAGCGATAACGGACTATACCCGTATACCCTCGATCACGCTCACGTTTGCCCGTGTGGGAATGATTTTGGTCAGATGGAAGCCGGAAGCCTCAAACAGCGAGCGATATTCTGTCTCGGTACGTTCACAGCCACCTGGAAACATTACTAGCATCTGCATGTCAAGAAACTTACCAAAAAAGGGTTCATTGCCGGACGGAATCACCTGCTCGACGAGCAAAAGCTTTCCATTCTCCACCATGGCGCGGTGACAGTTCTTGAGAATAGCGCTCGCACGTACATCATCCCATAAGTGGATGATGTACTTAAGGATGTAGGCATCGCCACCGCAAGGCACTTCCTCAAAGCAATCTCCAGCAACGAGAGAGCAGCGTTCCGAGACTTGCTCCGCCTCAATCAAATCCTTCGCACCTTCAATTACGGACGGTTGATCGAACAGAACGCCTTGCATTGTTGGGTTAGCAATGAGTATTGAGGCAAGGAGACTGCCGTGTCCGCCGCCGATGTCAACCAACTTGCGAATAGGTGAAAAGTCGTATATCGTAGTGATCTCGGCGGTTTCCGTTGCCGAAAAACTCGTCATCGCCTCGTCAAAAATCTTTCCCGCTTCTGGGTTTTGAGCATAATACTCGAAGAGTTGCATCCCGTACAAATTCTCGAAAGCGCTAGCACCAGACTGCATGCTGTGCATAACGTCTCCCCAAGCTCGGTAATGTTCCTCACCAAACCTAATAGCAAAAGCGCGGATTGAGCCAGGAACATCACTCTGTATACAGGCGGCAAGCGGTGTTAGCGTAAAATAACCAGGCTCTTTCTCGGCGAACACCCCCACGCTGGCAAGGGCACGCATTAGTCGATAAACAGAGCGTGGATTGACTTGCGTTGATTTTGCCAGTTCATCGCAACTCTTGGAACCGGATTTCAACAAATCAGCTATACCAAGCTTCGCTGCGACGTATATTGACTGCGAAACCCAATAGCCAGTCGTCATTTGCAGCATTGCCACCTGTGGCGGCACCTCTAATAAGGGTTGAGTCTCTTCTTGTTGAAACATAGCTGTTACTAGTAGTGATGAAAAGGTTCGACTAATTAAGTCAAATTCCCTCGTCTTCATCATAGAATCTCCATTAGCTTCTTGACTGACACAAATATCAGCAGGGCTCAAGCTCAACGACTATGTTCTTTTGGTTTGGGTAAGGATTCAGATCAAGGACTCAATACTTCTTGGTTAAGTCTAGAATAGACTTCTTGCCTAAGTCAGACGGCAGACCGTATACCAAGTTCGTAGGGGTATGGTCATAAGTGGTTGGTAGAGTTGGGGACAAGGCCCCCGCTGGTAGGTAGCCCACATGTAGGTTCGCAGACAAACTGAAAATTTTTTAACGTAATTACGCGCCTTCTGGCTTCTAAAGTCGCGAACCAAAGTGAAATTTTTTCGTGGACTATTTGAAATTGCCCTACCAACTTCGCAGACTAATTGAAAATTTCCGCGATTGGAGTCGGATAATGGTTCAAAACCTGCTCACCTCTTGAGATAGAGATATTTTAACAGATGGACAAAATTTCTCAGGTTAACCATTAAAGTTAATAATGGAACATTTCCCCCAACGGTGATCGGAGCGGGCTCAAAATCGTGCAACAGAACGAGTGAGCGACTTTTGTCGGAAGTCGGTACACAGTTCCTACCTCAGCACCCGACCCACTGATTTTCAATTAGTCCGCCCAAATTTCACGCTTGTCTCCAAACCCACAGGCCCACAACTCGATTGTCGTTGCTTGCCCTCACGTATGCCTCAACATGCTACTAAGTGCTACTTGCCCCAGCTACTCATTCTGACTACAGCTCCCGAAAGTAGCATCAAGTGTGCTCTTACAGCATACCCCTGGTTACTATTGACTTACACTGCTTCTGAGCAGATCTCACTTGGATAGCCACTGGTTCAACTTTGGGTAAATCACGCTCCTGATGATGCCGCCTAAACTCAACAAGAGCATCATCCGGGCGCTTGGGCGCAGTTGCAAGAGGTTTCGCGCTTGGGGATTGTCAGCGATGGGGGGGCTCTTGAAAAGCTACTGCGGGTTAAAACAAATTTTTCATTATGGCTATACTTCAGTTTGTCCGAGGTGGGTAGTCCAGAAAGATTTGCTGCTAAAGGCCGTTGGTTGCGGCAGTGCTCTAAGAGCGGAGGCAGGAGACGACTCGCGCCTTAAGAGCGATCGCTCGTGAAGGGCAGTGAATGATGCCAAGAGTGCTCGACTGAGTGGGAGTGGATTTGCTACATGACCGACATCGCCGGTTCCACGGTATGAGTCTCAGTAGATCACCTCGGTTGGGAAACTGACGTAAAAATAAGGGTTGCAGGCATTGTGGTTCAGGGGAAAACAGCGTTCGTTTAAGGGCTCAAGCTTTGGGCTAACTAACGGTATCGCCTGAAACGCTGATTAATAGGTGACTTTCTGGTGCCTGGATATTTGGTTGAAATGTCCCAATGACAGGGGTTCTAAAAGACTTTTTGATCTACTGAGTCTTTTGGTTCCACACCAGCGGGCTCTGGCTGATGGGAACCCCCAGCGGGTGCGTTGTTCTTAACCGCTTGAGCTATCAAGGATTTGGCATCGGCAGAATTTTCATCGTCGCCCTGGTTGCTTAGCTCATCACCAACTGGCTCTGGAGAAAAATGCCACCTGTAAATTTTTCGGCAATGAGTCATACTTCTTGACGAGACCAAGAGCATTTCATGCTCTAAGCCATCGCCAATCACCGGATTATTTACATGTGGTCAAATTTGGCGACATCTGTGCGGTCAGGGTCTCCAGGCGGTCAAAGGTTCCGGGCGGCGGCGCAGGCATGGTCGAGCAATTCCTCCCCACTGGCGTAGTCGCCGTGCGGCACATCCGCCGTATCCGCTAGCAAGATGAAACCATCGCTTCCATCCTCAAACACCACGCCTACCAGCGCGAGGGTCTGGCGCTTCATGTCATGTACTGCGGAGTGTTGTACGTCTTGGGCCAGCAGCAGGAACGGATTCACCCCTTGCAACCCGGCAGAATCGACGCGCTTAGCCCGGTAGGGATGCCCGTCTAGGCCAAAAGGCAGGCTTGCCCAGCGCGGCCCGATGGCGCTTAGGTGGGTGTGCAGTTGCGCCCTCACATCCGAGGCCACGCAATCGATGTGGATGTGCAACTGGTTCTGGCTGCGCCCAAAGGCGGAATTGACCGCCATGCCGAACGCATCCCTCGGTAGCGTCCGCCCCAGTCGCTGCGATACCTGAGCCCGCGCGTCCCAGGCGGCCTTCCAATAATTTGGGGTATCCCCCGCCAGCAGGCTAGCGCTTTCGATGCCAGAAATCCGGGCAGTCGGCAGGAGCAGATATTGCGTCTTTCCCACCTTGTCCTTCAGCAAGGCATAGCCCTGTTTCAAATCAACCAGGGCGCAAGGTGCGGGATTGCCATGCTTTTCCTGGTTGGGGACGCAAGCCCCATGCACAATGCGCCACAAAGCATCGCTTTTGCGTGTATGAGCAGCAATGGGGCCCATCACCGCTCCCGCCAGCACCAACGCCGTGAAGCCAGACATGCGCCAAAGGCGGGACTTGGGCAAGAGGTTGGCGAAAAATCGCCTCATTACTTATTCTCCATATTTCCTAACACAACCGCCAGCCTGATGGGATCTATGCTAGAGTCGGCCTGTTGGCAAATCAGGCATGGTCCCGGATTAATAGAATGAAGACATCCTCTAAAGAATCCCTCTATATCCTCAAGATCAAGGCCGATCTGACCATCAGCTAGCTTGTAGCAACGAAGCTCAAATTCCTCAGCCTTTATGAGTCCTGAGTGTGTGGTTCGGGGTAATCCTGGGTCAGTCTCTAAGCCATGCTCTAGCTCGACGGGTTGCCAATCCACAGTATTAACTAGTCTAGCGGATATTGTCGCCATATTACAATCGGTTGTGGGATAGTGTTTTCAACAACTTCCTTGAGCCGATCCTAGTCCCATTTAACATTGGCACCCCTGTACCTTAAGGCACTTCTTTCTTCGATTTTGTCGGTCGGAACATTTTTTTCGCCTTGATTTCAAGATGGCGACTCAATTTCATGTTCTCGCTCAATGATGTCCAGGTATCTTAGCTGCTTGGGAGTAAAGCTTTTTGGAGCGCTGAATGTTGGCGCTCAGCTCACATTCAATCGGCTCCAAGTCAAACTGAATCAACCCCGCAATGCGCGTTGGCCCACTGCAGTGATATCTACCGCCCACTCATCACCAAGCCTCGTCATTGCCTCCGTATTGCAGAGCTTTCAGTCCTTGGCAATGCTGACAAGCACGGTATAGCTTTCACACTCAGTATCCCTCAACCAATCCCCGCATGCGATCGTTAGGACGCTGTGGGCGAACGCTTGGCGGCACTGAGCAGGCACACATCGCAGGCGAGCTTTCCTCAGCTGTTGATGGGTTCTTCTGCTCTAATCGCTGGACAATGCCCTTTAGTCCGTGGAAATCCGTTGACTTCCCTAAAAGTTGTCGAAGTTGGCGCTTTGGAGACAAGTGGCTCAATTGTTATCAGTTGCTCTTCCCATAATCGGCCTCCATTCTCTCCAGGTAAAGCAACTGCCGTGGAGTGAAGCAGGTCGAGCGCTGCAACAACTCAAGAATCGCGTACTCGACCGGCTCCAGCTCAAACTGAATCAACGCCGCGTTTGCGTTGGGCCACCGCCTTGATATCCGCCGTATATTCGTCCTCAATCAGAGTCACCTCTTCCGGTTTACATTGCTGTGTATCCCTGATTGTAGCGGCCCGGAAACAGAAACACTCCGACCCAGAAACAAGGCGATTTTCGAC
>CAXUIG010000192.1:0-12770 GCA_964250845.1 uncultured bacterium
ATCTCAGTATATCATATCAAGGCTTGGTATAAAATTAAGATGCGTTCGCCCTGGGATTCTCGATGAACTCACCCTTTTCCCCATCCCAAATAGCAGCAGCAGCTTTGGTGCCAAAATCAATCCCGATTGCACCTGTTCCTAGTTCCCTCAGTTCCGGTTCACAATTGACTGTTATAGATGCATACCACTTCCCATGACGGTGGACAATAGTGCAGGTTGTTGGTGTTCCCCAAACTTTGGCTTTTCCTCGCATCTGAATTTGTCCTAAATTGGACAGTTCCAGGTAGCCGTTATCGCCAATGGTATGAGCTTTCCATCCGGCTGTGTCTGGATAAGTCCAGCCACTATAATGTCTAATCGATTTGAATTTTGGCAGTCCTCCTATTCCTTGAAACAACCTTTGGTATGCCATGTCTACACGCTTGAGAGTTGCTTGTAGAGCATGAGACCCTAACGCTTTGTATTCAGGCCATACCTCTTTAAATGCTGGCAGACAGTTTTGTTGCTCAAAATAATCCACGCTCATCCCAAACCGCTCATACTGCGTTTTCCTGTTGGCAATCGCAGCATTAAACAAATCTTTATGCATGGCGCGCCACTCGTAGAGAAGATCCTCTTGAGTTGCCGTGGGGTAGAGCCTGAATGTAGTGCGTCGGATTATCATAACAAGCGAGTATATCATAGTTATTGGTGATGCCAACACGTTTAAAACGCCACGCTCACAGTAGGTTCAGGATATGGATGCACATAGTCTTAGTGACCAAGTATAGGAAAAAAGTCATTACTCCTGAGATACTAGATAGGCTAGGGGAAATATTCCGCAAACTCTGCACAACCCAAAAGTGTGAGTTAGTTGAGTTTAATGGCGAAACAGACCACGTCCATTTGTTAGTGGACATGGCTCCAGATATATCTGTATCAAAGTTAGTGAATATCTTAAAAACAATATCTAGTCGAGAAATTAGACGTGAGTTCCCGGAACACGTTAACAAGTTCTACTGGAAATCAGTTTTCTGGACTAGCGCTTACTGTGCAATATCGGCTGGTGGCGCACCATTGGATGTGCTTAAGCGGTACATCCAGAGCCAAAATGAGCCTGAACCTGTTAGTGACACAGACCCTGTCCGCCACTAACCCCGGCCTGCTCTTCGTGGCCGGGGTTAGTGGCGGTTGATTGTTCAACGATATCAACCATTGCTAGCAAATGATCGCGGTTGGTTGTGGTGCGAAACTTTAGGGTTGTGGTTGGGGAATTGGGAGGGAAGCATTCGGCGTGAACCGCCAACCGGGACTTGTCAGTGGTTGCGGTTTTATGATCGCCAAGACAATTTGGTCTTACTGCCGGAAGAATTAGCACAACAGGAACAGCAACGGGCCGAAATTGAGCGACAACGAGCGGAAGTGGCAGAACATCTGGCTACATCGGCTCAATCTAGAGCTGAGCGATTGGAGGCTCGTTTACGGGCTCTTGGAGTTGATCCAGATTTTGTATGACCAGCAACAGCTACTTATCGGAAATCAAAGTCATTCCGGGAAAGCTGCTGGCGGTTGATCCAGCATATGCTGTAAACTTGGAGGCGAGTTGTTGGCATCAGCGATCGCATGGGTGGCTTAGAACTAGAAACGTGACTGATGCGCCTGGATGATGACTCCCCTCAATAAGGCAGAACTTGAAAACATCGATTGGAGCCGCTTCCGGGTGGCGATCGCGTGGAGCACTAACGAATAGGTCTTCTAACTACAAAAATGTCTAAAGCTCATAGCCAGCCTTACTTCATAAAGCCCCCACAACTTCATCCAGACCATCCACTGTTCGTTTTTTTGCCAGGGATGGACGAATCTACCAAGCTCGCCCTGATGCAAGTTGCCAGTGTAGCAACCGCCTTTGATGTTTGCTCTTTTGTGATTGAACCTGATGTTATGGACGGTTGGGATATTCTCTGCGAGAAAGTGATAGCTTTAACGACAGAAGCACTCTTAACGGTGCCCCGGAAATCGGTTTACCTATGTGGCGAGTCCTTCGGTGGTTGCTTGGCGCTCAAGGTGATGATGAAAGCCCCGAGACTATTTGAGCGAATTATCTTAGTCAACCCAGCTTCGTCATTTAATCGACGACCCTGGATTCATTGGGGCTCACTCCTAACTCGCTGGCTGCCCGAACGTTTGTATCAAATGACTTCAGTCCTATTTTTGCCTTTTCTTGCTTCTGTCAGACGAATGACGCCTGATGCACGCCAAACACTGTTGGAATCAGTCCGCTCTGTACCCCTGAAAACTTCTATCCAGCGCCTATCCCTAATGAGGGAGTTTAACGTTGACGAAAAGCAACTGAATCAGTTTACCAAACCTGTGTTGATAATTGCTAGCAAGGGTGATCGACTCTTGCCTTCTGTAACAGAGGGTAAACGTCTAGCGAGAATTTTCCCTAATGCTCGATTTGTTACCCTACCTCACAGTGGCCATGCCTGTCTACTGGAAGCAGATGTTAATCTTTATGAAATTATGCGCTCGGAGAACTTTCTGGATAATCTCTAGAATACCCAACCGCACTAGCTTAAAGCTTATTTCCAGCCTAAAACCTTAAGTTTTTCCAAAAGATGTCGATTTTGACATGAATTGACTTGTTTAACTAGCCAGAATGATTCTGGACTTGGCGTAGTTAAAGTAAACTTAACTTCCTTAACCTGCTATTAAGCATACAGGCAAAAATCAGTAATGCCCTATGGCAAATATCCAAGCCCACAGTTTATGCTGATTGAGTGATTAAAAACGTGTAAGTGAAATGCCAAATATCAGAGTCAGCAACAAAATTATTATATTTATTAATGTCTTTACCGTCGTCCCCAAATACCCAAGAATATGATCTTGTATACATTCAATTGAGAAAGATGAAGCGATGACAGCTGTCCAGGAAAAGACCGTGACAGATGAACAAGAGATTCAACCGGCTGAACCCTGCGTGATGGTGATCTTCGGCGCTGCTGGGGACTTGACTAAGCGGCTGCTGATGCCAGCGCTTTATAACCTAGCGCGCAGCAAGCTGTTGCCCAAGGAGTTTGCAGTAGTCGGCTTCGCTCGCAGCGAGATGAGCAACGACGATTTCCGTCAGAAAATGAGCAGAGACATTCAAGAATTTGCCACCGACTCAGTAGATGCGGAGATTTGGGACTCCTTGGTGCAGAGGCTCTACTATCAAAACGGCAACTTCGAGGACGCTGGCGCTTATCAGCAGTTGCAAGAGCTGCTGAAGAAGGTGGACAGTGAGTGCGGCACTGGCGGCAATTATCTCTATTACCTAGCCACTGCCTCTGACTTTTTTGCGGAAATTGTGCGGCAACTTGGTGACATCGGGCTGGTGCGTGAACAGGAGGGGCACTGGCGACGAGTGATTATAGAGAAGCCTTTTGGGCATGACTTGGAATCGGCTCGCACCCTCAACCAAAACCTGGCTACTGTGCTCAAAGAAAGCCAGATTTACCGCATAGATCACTACCTCGGTAAAGAAACGGTGCAGAATATCTTGGTCTTCCGCTTTGGTAACGGGCTGTTTGAGCCAGTCTGGAACCGCAACTACATTGACCATGTGCAAATCACCGTCGCTGAGACGGTGGGTGTAGAAGGAAGGGGCGGCTTCTACGAAAGTGCAGGGGCGCTGCGGGACATGGTGCAAAACCACCTGTTCCAGTTACTAGCGATGATGGCTATGGAGCCGCCGCTTTCCTTTGAAGCGGATGCGTTGCGTGATGAGAAGTCTAAACTGCTGCAGGCAATCATGCCCCTAAACTCAGTAGAAGAAGTCATGGCTCACGCTGTACGCGGTCAGTATGGTGAAGGCACTGTCAAGGATAAGCATGTGTCCGCCTACCGCGCCGAACCGCGAGTCTCCCCTGACTCCAACACTGAAACGTACGTAGCCCTGAAGCTGATGATTGACAACTGGCGCTGGGCTGGTGTGCCATTCTACCTGCGCACCGGCAAAGCTCTGCCCCAGCGTACGAGCGAAATCGCCATCCAGTTCAAGCGCGTGCCGCACTTAATGTTCCGCCAGACTACAGTCTCGCAGCTCACCGCCAATTTTCTGGTACTGCATATTCAGCCGGATGAAGGCATCAGCCTGGAGTTTGGTGCGAAAGTGCCAGGCCCTGCTGTACGCATGGGTGCAGTGGAGATGGATTTTCACTACAGCGACTACTTTGGCAAGACGCCAAGTACCGGCTATGAGACGCTGCTCTACGACTGCATGATTGGGGATGCGACGCTCTTCCAGCGGGCTGACAATGTTGAATTCGGCTGGAGTGTGGTAAAACCAATCCTAGATGTCTGGAAAACCTTACCATCAAAAAGCTTTCCCAACTATGCAGCTGGCACCTGGGGACCATTAGAAGCTTTGGAGTTGCTGGAGCGCGACGGTCGGCACTGGCGCTCATATTGACGGCCCAACCGATGAGATGAATACAGAAGAATGAACAATAAATCACAATCATCACCACAGAAAGTCTCCCTGCTTGTCGCCGATGTCGACGGCACCTTGGTTACAAAACAGAAGGTGTTGACAGAGCGCGCTCGCAATGCGGTTCAAAAGCTACGCGATGCGGGCATTGCCTTCGCCATCACCAGTGGACGTCCGCCGCTGGGAATGAAAATGGTGGCCGACGCTCTCGAATTGACGGCACCCATTTCTGCGTTCAATGGTGGGGTATTCCTGAATCCAGATTACTCAATCATTGAGCAGAATCTCCTACCAGAGACAGTAGCCAAGCATGTGATCGAGATCATTCGTTCTCATGGTCTTGATGTCTGGGTTTACAGCGATCGCGACTGGTATGTGCCACAGCTTCACGGTCCCCATGTAGATCGCGAGGAATGGACAGTAAAGTTCCCGCCCAAGGTTGTGTCTAGCTTCGATCACGTACTCGACCAAGTGACGAAGATAGTCGGTGTCAGCGACGATTTAGATTTAGTGGCGCGGTGCGAGAGTGACGTACAACGGGAGTTCAGCCAGCACGTCTCGTGTCAGCCTGGCGAAAGTTCCGGTGGCGGGGAGGAGGTCTCCGCTGCTCGCTCCCAGCCCTATTACCTAGACGTGACCCACCCCCACGCTAACAAAGGGTATGTAGTCTCGCGGCTGTCGGAACTCCTCAACATTCCAACAGAGGAGATTGCCACTATCGGAGATATGCCTAACGATGTGTCGATGTTCAAACGCAGCGGCGTCAGTATCGCCATGGGCAATGCAAGCCTTGAGGTGCAGCACGACGCCCAATATGTGACGACCGACTACGAGAACGAGGGCTTCGCTAACGCGGTTGATCGCTTCATTTTGGGCAAAAACGGCAGTTAGGGGACACTGCTACTGATGGAGGAGGCGACAGCGATTCTCTTGCAGTGCAATCAGGAGATTGCCTAGCCTCCCGATCTCACGCGCCATAGTTACGATGGACTCCAACACTAAACAAGGAGAAAATTATGAAACTCGAAGGTAAAGTCGCTTTGGTAACCGGCAGCAGCGGGGGAATTGGTCAAGCGATCGCAGTGTATCTCGCCGAGCAAGGTGCAGACATCGTGATCGATTATCGCTCTCATCCAGAAGGTGCTGAAGAAACCCTTGCCAAAGTGGAAGCAGCCGGACGCAAAGGCTTGATTATTAAGGCGGATTTGGGCAGCATCAGCGAAATCCGCCAGATGATTGCCGACGGCGTCCAACACTTCGGTAAGCTGGATATCTTGGTGAACAACGCTGGCATCGACGGAAAGAATGCTGACTTTTGGGACATCGCCGAAGAAGACTACGACAGATTGCTGAATGTCAACCTGAAGGGCGTATTTTTCGCCACTCAAAGCTTCGTGCGGCACCTAATGGACACCAAGCGAACTGGCAAGATCATCAACATCAGCTCGACCCACGAGGAATTACCGTTTCCACACTTCACAGCTTATTGTATTAGCAAGGGCGGTGTGAAGATGATGATGCGTAACCTGGCAATTGAACTCGGACCCTTGGGAATCACGATTAACAACATTGCACCGGGAGCAATTGAGACCCCGATTAACACCAATCTCTTGAACGACCCAGTGAAGTTGAAAGCACTATTGCAAAACATCCCCTTGGGACGGCTCGGCAAGCCAGGGGACATCGCGCCGGTGGTGGCTTTCTTAGCCTCATCAGATGCCGACTATGTAACAGGCATGACCTTTGTCGTGGATGGTGGTTTGCTCTGGAACTATCACGAGCAGTAATCGATTTGCCAATCGTCGGTGCTGGCCATCAAATTACTGGACAAGTTTAGTGGCAAAATTAATCCAGCAATGTTGAGAATATGGCGGCCAAAAACCACTATGAAAATTGGATCTTCTGCCCATAAGGAGTTGTTCTGCCGAAGCTTTATGGAAAGCCATAAAGAGTATGAGCCTGAGCAGCTATCGTGGCCCGATCTAGACGGTACGGCCCTTGCTCGCCTGCGCTTAATTCCCTTTTGGGAGGAAGCCCTCAACACCGAGAAGCGAGCCGCAGCAAAGGTCAATGCTTACGTGGCAACAATCAGCGATCCACTATTGCGTGAAGCGATCGCCCTACAAGGAATAGAGGAAGCCCGTCATGGCCAGTTGTTTCAGTTTATGATTCAACGTTACGGCATTGAGACTTCCGAGGATTCGACCGTTGAGCTGCCTGACAACAGTGAGCAAGCCTTCATTGATTTTGGGTATGGTGAGTGCCTGGATGCTTTCCTCGGCTTTGGACTGTTTAAAATCGCCCGCCAGTCTGATTTCCTACCCGAACCAATGTTCACCATCTTTGACCTCCTGATGCACGAGGAATTACGCCACATAGTATTCTTCGTGAACTGGATAGCCTATCTACAGGTAAGTCAGGGTCGGGGAGCTAAGTTGTTTCGCTCAATGAATTCACTCTGGTATTACGGCAGAGCTGTCCAACGCTTGCTCGATACCGTGATTCGTAGCGCCGATAGCAAAGGTCAAGACTTCTCAGCCACTGAAGCCAGTGTCTTTATGGATGGCTTTAGCTGGGAGATGTTGCTTTCGGATTGTGTTGAGGAAAACGCGCGACGCATGAGTTGCTTCGATCCCTTGCTACTCCAGCCTCAATTCCTGCCAGCGCTTGCTCAATTTGCACTAACCAGCTTCAAATTACTTCCCAAACGACTCCGCCGGATTGAAGAGAAAAACAGCTTCTCATAAAACGCATTTTAACTAGCAGAATTATGTACGTAATTCTGCTAATTAAGATCCGAAAAATCTGAACCCCTTAACTTCGGGATGGTAAAAGCAGCGATGCCTTCTGGTCTACCTAGAGTATGAGCTTTTTTTCTGCCCTGCGAGTGAGGGTGAGAAAGTTCTTCAAAGTCTATGATTATGAAGATAATATAAAGAAGTGCACCGATTATGAAGATAATATAAAGAAGTGCACGGTAAACCGTCTAGCCTGCTGGGGTTCAAATTATGTTAGCAACTGTTCAAACCAGATCAAATCAAACCAGAGCAAAAAACGATTTTCCGTCCCAAAACCTTGCTCTTAAAGCGATAAGAGGGGGATCAGTTACCCAACGAGATGAAAACCTCCAGGCGGAAGCTGACACATGGGGCAGTTACCTCAACACGGTACGTAAAGCTACTGTTGAGGCGATCTCAGCTAAAAAAATTGCCCAACGAAACTATGTAACTTTGCTAGCCGAAGTGGATACATGGGAAAGGCGGCTTGAAATTGCCTTGAACAACGACTGTGAGGACTTAGCCTGTAAAGCATTATTGCGTAGAAATGCTTGTACAAACCAAGCGTGTAATCTGAAAGCTTTAGTAGAAAAGCATAGTGTGCAAGTCAGCACCCTTAAAAAGGAGCTGGATTTTTGGGAAAATCAACTCGCAACAGAATTGATTCCCCCGTCGCTCGCAACCTCACAGAGTAGAAGGGTAGAGTGGCACAAAGGAAGCCAATGGTATAAAATAGGGGCTTGAATACTCTTATATTGAAGATTCGGCATAGCAGGGTTCACCTAGTCGCGGCCACCTTGCTCCATCAAAATTGCTCACCTCCGTTCTCCGGGCCAATGCGCTCGGGGAACTGCCATATTTATAAATACGAAATTATTCTAAACCAATTTACGGGTAGGTCTAATGAGAACAGAGTGCCTATTGACTTAAGAGCTAAATTAAGGTAGCAAGAACGTAGACATCAGCCTTGCCGTAGGGTAGCTGTAACTAATTGCATGCGTAGCCAAAGTGCGATGTGTACGCTAAAGTACTTCAGGCGCGAATCATCCCAGTGAGATTTTCCCAGGAGCTACAGTTGATGAAAAAAAGGCGTCGTCCACCTCCACCAGTGCGCATTGAAAAGCGGGATGGACGGTTGACCATCGTGGGGATGGGTGCATGGCACTCCTACTGGCGCGACCCATACCATTTGCTGCTCACCATTCCTTGGTCTGGGTTTTTAGCGCTGACTACATTAGGGTATTTTGCTACCAACGCTCTGTTTGCCTTGATTTACCTGGCGGGAGGGGATTGCATCGCCAACGCTCGGCATGGCTCCTTCAGTGACGCCTTCTTCTTCAGCGTCCAGACCATGGACACCATTGGCTATGGCGCAATGTATCCGCGCACATTTTACGCGAATATGGTAGTAACGCTTGAAGCGCTGATAGGTCTTTTGGGAGTTGCCATGGGCACTGGGCTAGCGTTTGCCCGGTTCTCCCGCCCCACAGCTCGCGTCACATTCAGCAGTGTGGCAGTGATTGCTCCCTATAATGGCGTGCCAACCTTGATGTTCCGGACAGCCAACCAGCGCCGCAACCAGATCCTGGAAGCGCAGTTGCGGGTGCGCCTGGTGCGAGACGAAATTAGCCAAGAGGGGCACTTCATGCGCCGGTTCCACGATCTCAAACTGCTGCGCAGCCAGAATCCGGTCTTCACACTAACCTGGACGGCAATGCATCAGATTGACGAGCACAGTCCTCTCTATGGGGTCACGGCGCAAATGCTTGCTGAGGCAGAAACCATGCTCGTGATCTCACTGACGGGGATCGACGAAACTGTTTCACAGACTATCTACGCACGTCACACCTTTGTGGCGCACGAGATCCTGTGGAACGTGCGTTTTGTAGATATCGTATCCAGGAGCAAGGACGGGGAGCGCTCCATCGACTACACTCGCTTCCACGATGTCATGCCTGTGCAACCAACACAAGGATGAATCCGGTGCTAGGAGTAATCAAGTTTTTAAAACCCTTAAAGCAAGTTTGGTCGCGCCTGAAGCCCTACTGCCGCTGGGTGATTTTGGGCGGGACGCTGTTTTTTTTGGCTAAAGCCCTCAAGGCTCACTGGCAGGAAGTAGCAGCCATCCGAATTGACGCAGCCGGATGGGCAATTCTGGCGATCGCCCTGGGTGTTACAATGCTCGCCCACACATGGGCTGGATGGGTGTGGACTTGGATTCTCCAAGAGCTGAATCAACCTGTGACCCGTTCCCAGTTCGTCCAGATTTACCTGCAAACTAATATTGCCAAATATTTACCAGGCAATGTCTGGCATTACTACGGTCGGATTTCGGCGGCCAAAAATGCTGGCGTTTCTACCAGTGCGGCGACTCTGAGCGTGTTGTTGGAACCGCTGCTGATGGTAGCTGCCGCCTTAGTGATAGCAATGCTGGCTACTCAGACCGTCAAGGCAAATAGCCTCCTACAGACATTGCCAATGCTCGGTTTGGCTACGGTGCTGATAGCGGTTCATCCCCGGTTTTTGAACCTGGCAATTCGCTTTCTGGGCCGAATGAAAGCAAAAGCAACCCGCACCGCCGTTGAGTCGAGTGCCTTTGAGCTGGTACGCTATCCCTTCCGGCCTTTGTTGGGAGAGCTGGGCTTTTTAGGACTCCGAGGCACTGGGTTTTTATTAACCCTGCTAATCCTTAACCCGTTGGAGCTTCGTCAGATTCCTTTGGTCTTCAGGGCTTTTAGTCTCGCGTGGCTCCTGGGTACGATTGTTCCGGGAGCGCCTGCTGGTCTGGGTGTTTTTGATGCAACCGTACTCGCACTTTTGGCTCAACGCTTTTCTCCGGGTCTGGTTATCAGTGCGATCGCCCTGTACCGCTTGGTCAGCATTCTCGCTGAAGCTGCCGGTGCCGGACTGGCTTGGTTAGATGAACACAACAGTGGTGGGTCGTAAGTGAAGCCTCGCCTCACCCACATTTTATAGTACAAAAGTACTATAATAATAGGTAGGGTCATCGAGCGGTCTGAAGTACAAAGGCGGCTCTGTGGCGTCCTTATAGAGAATGAATTCAAGTTGCCATTATGACCAAGCACTATATTCTCAGCCTTAATCCAACTGCCAAGCATGACTGGGATCGGTGCATTTTACGCGACCCCATCACCGGCAAGCGCCCAGAACTGGCAAAATTGATTGCCGAAGCCATTGGAGCAGAACCAGGCGCTTACCTGGTGTCTGTGAATATTGAAGTCAAAGTTTTGGAGCAAGCTCCTATGCCCCAGGCGGAACAGTTGGCTCTGGGCGCTGCGGAGTTTCCTCCCGCCCATCCTCAACTCCAGGAACTGGTTGCGTAATGAACATTTTTGGGTAATTCCTGATCCCATTCTAGCCGCTGTCTGCACAAAATTTTATGATGATGCAACTTAGTCATTACCCTAGCGCGATCGCTCAAGCTGCCCAACGAGTGAATGAAATCGATTCACAGCTAATGGCAGTTCAGCAGCACCTTAACCGGGTGGAAGGCAATGCCGATAGGGTAGTGGCATTTGAGCCGGATTTAAAAAATGACAATCAACGCAAGGCGCGTCGCTTTGAAGTGCTTCTGACTAATCAGGAATACCAAAAGGCGGTGGACACGTCGATTCGATTAACTGCTGAAAAGGCCAATGCTTTAGCGCACTTGGAATATCTACGTAACCAATTCAGCGTTGCTAAGTTAGAGGCAAGACTAGCGATCGCTCAACAACTCACCGATTTTGAATCGCGTGAATTAGTATTTTTGTAGTCAATCTTAACATAATTGCCGCCAAGTCTCTACCTAGCTAGGTAGAGATTTTTTACACAAAGCTGCTGACGCTGCGCGTTGCGGCATTGCCCACCACCAAATAAGCTTGGGGCATTTCATGCTATACATGGCTACCAGCGCCTGAACGACTCTGGCACTATAGTGGCACATAGTATTACCGCTTGAACAGCCAGCAGATGGAGGCAGCATTGTGAGTCTAGGAAGATGGGTCGGGTTTCTTGCTCTTGTCATCTCTGTTGGGATTGTGTGGCAAATCCGGCAAGTGCTTTTGCTGCTATTTGCAGCTGTATTATTCGCAACAGTCTTAAACCGACTTGTGCGACTAATGCAGCGATTCCACATCAAGCGCGGCATCGCCATTTTAATATCAGTTATTCTTGTATTGGCGCTCTTATTTGGCTTTTTCTCGGTGATTGTGCCGCCGATTGTTGATCAATCGCAAAAACTGGTTGACCTCGTTCCGAAAGCATTAGAACGGCTGCGTACCTGGTCTAAGTGGCTACAAAACGTGATTCCAGAGCAACTGGTAGAGCAGGTTCGCGACCTTAGGGCTCTGAGTCAAAATCTTCACCCTTTGGCAACTGGGCTGTTTGGCAATTTGTTTGCCTTTTTCAGTAATTCGCTCGCCGTTGTCCTTAACGTGTTGCTAGTCTTTGTTCTGACAATCATGCTCTTGGCGAATCCCTCACAATACCGACGGATCTTTATACTGATATTTCCCTCGTTCTATCGTCGGCGAGTCGATGACATTCTATCTGAGTGTGAAGTCAATTTGATTGGCTGGATTAGAGTAAGGATTCAGGTGTTGAAACCCTTGCCTGGATTGCATTTCAGATCCGTACTTCTAGAATAAATAAGTTGATATTCTCAACAAGCAACGAGAAATGGCCATTCCACCGATTCTTATTGAAAATTAAAAAAAGCTGAATTATCCTCCAAACCTTTACGGGAAAAGCTTTTCAGTCATTTCCCCATTACCTGAATCCTTACGGATTAGAGGCACTATTTTTGATATGTTCGTCATCGGTGTCGTGACCTATATTGGTCTTTTGGTTTTACAGGTGCCACTGCCGCTGGTGAATGCGCTTTTGGCAGGCTTATTAGAGTTTATCCCTAATCTTGGACCGACATTGAGTGTGATCCCACCAATGCTGCTTAGCCTGCTTGATGCGCCTTGGAAAGCAGGTGCAGTACTGGTATTATATATCCTGATTCAGCAGTTTGAAAGCAACATCTTGGTGCCTATGGTGATGAGAAGCCAGGCATCTCTGCTTCCAGCAGTTACCGTTTTATCAGTGGTGGTTTTCGCTATCTTTTTCGGGTTCTTAGGTCTATTTCTCGCTATCCCACTAACGATTGTGCTCCAAGTTTGGCTAAAAGAAGTCTTGGTCAAGGATATACTCGACAAGTGGCAAGGATATGCTATAGACTATCCTACACAAGATTCACCAACCCCTGGCAATGGGAAGCCTAACTCATAGCAGTGTGGCTTACTCAACCGTTCCTAAAAACCTGTAGAAAACCTCAGGCACGCCAGCCGAACAGTGTTGCTGACGGTTCGAGTGCAGGAATCTCACCTACAAGTCAAAGTGCGTTGCTGCTTGCTATCAGACCTACCTGCCGAAACAAGCTCATCTGACAGCTTGGCCTTGACTCTACTGTTAGTAGCTCTAAGATTGAAGAAGTCATGACGGGGCACTGGTTACCTGAGATGGGATAGCTGAAAGCATTACCAGATATATGCTTA
>CAXUIG010000193.1:0-12735 GCA_964250845.1 uncultured bacterium
ATTAACTCAATACTTTTGAGTCATTTTGTCATGCGTTAGTCTAAACTCCAGTAAAGAGGTTGCTCGAACAAAGGCTTGCGTCCACGCTTCGGAGTGCTTCTTTAGCGCAGATTTTCCGGGATGTTAGGAATCATGCCACGATTAAAAATGGCTTTCCGGTTAGCCCGACTATCGTAAGCAGAATCCAGGCTGACGATGGTCTTGTTCAGCTCGAGTCCGACCTGCTGAGCGATGCGGGTGACTTGGGGTCGGTCTTATAAAGAACACCTTGCTTCAACCGTGACTTGACTCTCTTAAACTGAGCCGGGTATTCATACTTTCTTCCTCAATCTCACCATGTATATACATAATAATGCACCTGCCCATTTCCTTATTCCGGTTTTTTGTTCCAATGATTGTTGCACCCCAAGTACGCTCAATAGGAACGTTTTTCCAGGAAGCAGAGGCTCTAAGCTTAGTAGGGCAAGTCATTCTCAATAAGTTAAGAAGTGGCTCCATTTGAAACCAGAAACTGAAGTGAAACTCTGTGGCCTTTTCATCCCCGAATTACTTATGCTCCAGCCGGTCTTCGATACGTTGCAATTGTGCCAATATCTCAGGAATGTATTTGTCTCGCAATAGATTGAGCTTGTCGTGTAATAACTCAATTTCTATTTCTGCTTTGAGGTTTACCTCACAATCGTGGCGCATATCGGCGCGATCAAGATCGGACTGACGGTTCTGCGACATCATGATGATCGGCGCTGAGTAGGCGGCTTGGAAGGAAAGCGCTAGATTCAGCAGAATAAATGGGTAGGGATCCCAATGCTGAAACCAGCCCACTACGTTCAAGATCATCCACGTTACTAGCAGCACGCTCTGGATGATAATGAACCGCCAGCTTCCCACTGTAGCAGCGACTTGATCGGCTAGGCGCTCTCCGGTGGTCGCTTTCCGCTTGAGTGGATTTTGAGTCAGGTCATGTTCGCGCAGTTGCAGGAGCAGTTGGTATTCAGCTAGACTCACTTGGGGTCAATACGGTTCAGTTAAGCCTCAGAGTCAGGTAAACTGGTCTTTTGCCCTTTGAGCCGCAACTGTATCCGATGAACCTGAAAGACTTCTCGCTCGTGTCTCCTGTTATACAAGCTGGTGAAATTCTCAAAGCTATAGAAGTCGCTATCCCGCCAGAAGCAATTGAACAAGCGAAGCGAAGCGCGTCCGGCTAAAGCCGGATCGCCGAGACCAAAGCCCAAGAGTGTCGCACACGTTCATTACCAGCACATTTAGTGGTCTGTGTTGTAATTGCTACGAGCTTGTGGTCAAGGGACTCGATGCGAGACGTACTTAAGAACTTAGTTGACGGTCTTGCTGAGGCATGGGTCAAGGTCGGTAAATACTGGCGCGTGCCGATGTTTATCAGCAATTACTCAAGCACGAGACAGATTAGGGCCGCGAGTAACTCGCTGTGTTATTTCATCGGTTGGTGCGTCCGATGGCGACTAGTGAGACAATCGGAGCCTTCCTGAAGGGATTGCGGATAGTTGTGATTGATGGCACTACATTCGATGTACCAGACAGTGACATGAATGCTAGAGTTTTTGGTCGTCCCAGTACCCGCCCTGGCACTCAAGCAGCATTTCCTCTCATTGCGATTGGTATTGTTAATTGAAGCGGGGACACATTTAATATTTGATGCAATAATCGTGTCCATATCGGATGGGAGAGCGAGCAAAGTCATTAAAATTATTGCGTTCTGTTGAACCGGGAATGCTACTAATGTAGGATAGAGGTCTGCATTCCTACGCAATGGTACAAGCCAGTCTAGCAAAAGGATGTGACTATTTGGGCAGAATTCCAGCTAACGTCAAGTTCTTAGTAGAAGAACCCTTGGCTGATGGGTCAAATTTTAAGTTTGATTTACCCATCTAGTAAACTGCGAAAGCGAGGAGGTCAACCGATTCAAGTACGAGTAATTGAGTACACAATTGAACATCCTGACAAGCCAGGCGAGCAGCTAACCTATCGCTTGATTACTAGCTTACTAAACATGGAGTTGTTTCCAGCCGAGTTACTTGCTAAAGAATATCATCAACGCTATCGAAGTTGAAAATACCATCGATGAACTCAAGATCCATCATAAGGAGCGCAAAACTCCCATTCGCGCACCATTATCCTCGTGAAGTGGTGCAATTCGTCTATGGCTGGTTATTGGGACATTGGGCGGTACGATTATTAATGTTTCAAGCCGCATCAGAAGCTAATATAGCACCACTACGTTTGAGTTTTACAGGGACGCTACGAGTTGTACGTCGTGCCATCCCTAAATTTCAACGAGTACAGGCCCGAGATGAATTCGCTTTCCTTTCACGGACAGCCCTCAGTTAGGAGATCTGTTGGTGCCTGTAGAAAAGCCTGTTGTAAAGGGCTGTCCGTGTTATCCCGAGAAATTGTTGCCCGAAGAACTCCCCCTTTTTTCAGCTGGTTGACGGTGGAGATTCTAGAGCAGCCATTGCCTGAACGAGTCACTAGAAGTAATCCCAGAGTTGTCAAAAAGCGGGTATCAAATTTTTCATCTAAAAAGCCAGCTCACAGGGGAACTGGACGTCGAGTTGAGGCGAGTACTTTCCGAATCGTTAGTACAGCCTAAGCCTTAACTGAACCGTATTGCACTTGGGGTGTTTCAGGAAGTTCAGAGGGCAGCATAGAATTAGAGTTTAACAACAGTTCTAAGATGCCTCATTTTGACCAGACTGAACAGCTTTTTCTTGGAAAGCGTCAGATCTAGGTACTCTGCTTCTGCCGCAAAAAGTGGCGTAAAGTACAAGTAAATGGAATTGTAAAAGGGGACAGTGTAGGTAAGCACACAACCATCCCCGCTAGCTTTGATGCCTAGCGTAGGCGATCGCATTATCTCTTCAAATTACGTCAATTGCGATAACTGCGCAGCTATAGACCTCTTATCCAATCTGTCACTTTCTCCACCGTAAACGTTAAATATTTTGTTATAAGTGCTTGGATTACCAATACACTCGAGCATCGCTTGTGTAAGATTGAGTCTGCTCAATTTTCGAGCCAATGTAAGTGTAACCACTATCAATCAGGCGTGCGGTATAAGTGAAAAGCGTTCGGTTATAAATTTACCAAAATGATCATCCTGACTATACATGCAATCAAGCAGATTATCAACTATCGAACGGTAGAGGGAAGTTCTTAAAAAAGGGTTTATATTGTTAAGAATTATTACAAATATGAACCACATGGCCGACATTGTTGATAATTGCCCTTTTACCGTCTTCGCACCAACTGATGATGCGTTTACCCAGCTGGCAGCGGCTACGGTAGACGCCTTCCTTCAAGATATTCCAAAACTAACGAAGATTCTGAAGACAGTAAACAACAACGAAAACCAGCATTTTTCAATTTGGAAAGTAATAAACAAAAAATCCTAGTGGTGGACGACGAACCTAGCATTCGCCGCATTTTGGCAACCCGGCTTTCTATGGTTGGTTATGATGTCGTTACAGCCAGCGATGGCGAAGAAGCTTTAGAAAGTTTTCGTCAAGCCAAGCCCGACTTGGTGGTTCTGGACGTGATGATGCCAAAACTCGATGGCTACGGTGTCTGTCAAGAATTGCGCAAAGAATCTGATGTCCCCATTATTATGCTAACAGCGCTAGCAGATGTGGCTGACCGAATCACTGGGCTGGAGTTGGGTGCGGATGACTATATCGTTAAACCCTTTTCCCCCAAAGAACTAGAAGCCCGGATTAAGGCTTTGCTGCGGCGGGTGGACAAAGCGAACAGCTCTAGCATTCCCAGTTTTGGCGTCATCCAGGTGGGGGATGTGAGAATTGACACGAACAAGCGGCAAGTTTACAAAGACTCGCAGCGCATTCGACTGACTGAAATGGAGTTTACGCTTCTGGAGTTGTTGATCAGTCGTCATGGAAAAGCTGTTTCCCGCCCTGAGATTTTGCAACAGGTTTGGGGATACTCGTCAGAGCGGTACGTAGATAATCGGGTAGTGGATGTTCACATTTCGCGGCTAAGAGCAAAGTTGGAAGACGATCCGAGTCATCCAGAGTTGATTCAGACGGAGCGAGGTAGTGGCTATGTATTCCAAAAGGGTCATAACTCAGTACACGAACATTAGTCTGTGACAATTTCGACCGAGACTGCCCGTAAATCATTCAAAAAAATTTGGCGTTGCACCATCCTTAGATTAATTTTGGGCAACGCCAACAATTTTTTTTTCTGCTAATTATGCCGCAGCATTTACCTCAGCCGCAGGGCGAACTTGGCAAAGCATGCTTTGCAGTTGCTCTCCCTCGATTACCTCTGTCTCCAATAGTTGGGTAGAAACCTTTTCGAGCAAGTCTCGGTTGTGTTCAATTATATCCAGAGCTTGCTGATGGGCAGTTTCTACAATTTCCTTCACCTCGCGATCAATCGCTTGGGCTGTCTGGTCACTCACCATCCGGCGAGGATTGGCACTTTCATTACCCAGGAACATGGCTTGCTGCCCCTGCTGGTAAGCCAAAGGCCCCAAAATCTTGCTCATGCCGTAGGTTGTCACCATCCGTTCTGCTAAGTCAGTTGCTCTCTGCAAGTCGTTGGATGCACCCGTCGTGATGCTGCCAAATACAATCTCCTCCGCTGAACGCCCACCTAATAACGTGGCAATCTGACCCCGAAGTTCAGATTCATCCATTAAGAAGCGGTCTTCAGTCGGCAGTTGTAGCGTGTAGCCTAAAGCTGCCATGCCACGGGGGATGATAGATATCTTCTCAACTCGACCACTCCCTGGCATCAAATAGGCGACCATCGCATGACCGACTTCGTGGTAAGCGACAATC
Organism: uncultured bacterium; assembly: GCA_964250845.1. Taxonomy (GTDB): domain Bacteria; phylum Cyanobacteriota; class Cyanobacteriia; order Cyanobacteriales; family Chroococcidiopsidaceae; genus CAXUIG01. Next base: position 4,836 of record CAXUIG010000193.1, read on the forward strand.
TTTTTCTCCTTGTCGTTGAGCACGCGGCTTTTCTTCTCTAGACCTGCAACCAATCGCTCGATGGCTTCAGCAAAGTCTGACTGCGCCACGGCCTCACGCTGATTCCTCCCAGCCAAAAGAGCGGCTTCATTCACCAGATTTGCTAGGTCTGCACCTGCAAAGCCAGGGGTACGAGTAGCGATCGCCCGCAGGTCTACATCAGCACCAAGCTTAACCTTTAGAGAGTGGATCTTAAGAATTGCCTCGCGACCGGATAAATCAGGACGGTCTACCAACACCTGCCGGTCAAAACGTCCAGGACGTAATAGAGCTGGATCTAAAACTTCGGGGCGGTTGGTTGCAGCGAGAACGATTACTGTAGCATCCCCTGCCGCAAAACCATCCATCTCAGTCAGCAACTGGTTGAGCGTCTGTTCCCGCTCGTCGTTACCGCCGTAGAAAGAACTGCTACTGCGAGACTTACCGATTGCATCTAGCTCATCAATGAAAATAATGCAGGGAGCTTGTTTTTTAGCCTGCTCAAACAGGTCACGCACCCGTGAGGAGCCTACGCCTACAAATAGTTCCACAAACTCAGAACCAGAGATACTGAAGAACGGCACCCCCGCTTCTCCTGCTACTGCTTTAGCTAGGAGCGTCTTACCAGTACCAGGCGGCCCTACTAGCAGCACACCCTTAGGGATACGCGCACCAATTTGGGTAAAACGACCCGGATTTTTGAGAAATTCAACAATCTCTACCAGTTCAGTCTTAGCCTCTTCGACCCCAGCTACATCCGCAAAGGTGATTTTGGCTGACTCTCCTTCTACATAAACTTTCGCCTTGCTCTTACCAATCGAGAGTACACCTTGGGGACCACCGCCTCCACGTGCAATGAAAAACTGCCAGATGGCGACAAAGATCAGCGGCGGCACAACCCAGCCTAATAAACTGGTGAACCAACCATTCTTAGATGGAGGGGCAGCGGCGAACTCAACCCCCTTTTCTTCCAGAAGTTTGGGTAATTCCAGATCAAAAATCGGGGTGGTGGCAAGCACTTGTCCAGGCTGATCACCTTCACCCTTGAGCTGGTATCGGATCTCGTTTTGACTAACAAAGACACTTCTAACTTCCTGTGCTTGCACTTGGTGGACAAACAGGCTGTAGGGAACTTGGGGAATCGGGGGACCAAACAAACGGGGCAACAACAGGTTAGCTAGCAGGAACAAACCCGACAGCACTAACAAAATGTTGCCAATAAAGCGAGAACGAGGGGGCTGTGGCTGGTTTTTAATCGGCATGGGTGTCAAAAATTCTTTGAGTTAAAGCAGTTTCGTCCTAAATATTTGTCAGTCAACAACTTAAATCAGCTGAACTGAATTGTGGTAATGTATTATACCGTTTCCCACCAATCAAACACTTGTTCTAACTGTGACAACGTTACCAGTCCATACTGCCAAAGAATCATCGGCAATAGACTTGGGTCTTGTTCACTCTGTTTTTGAGCGAGCGCAATCGAAGCAGGAGGAATCGACAATTCCTCCTGCAAGAACCTAATCAAGCTCGCTGCCATCGTAGATTTCATCAACATTCTTTTGCTTAACTATAAAGCAATGTAACAAATATTGTAAATTTTTGCAACACTCTCTCAGAATTGTCGAACTCCGACTCCAAGCCATCCACGACCATCGCTTCTTCTCTACCTCAGACTCCACATCAAGAAAATACGCCTTCACACGACGACGTAAATCCCTTAGCAAAATAATTCTGTTAGCAATTGGCTAGAAGCTAAGACCCAACTGCAACATGCTCAACTTCGGTCGTCACGAGACCAATCACGCTGCTATGTGAATAGCCGTAGGCTTTGAGTGAGGCTAAACAGGCGGTAGCTTGGTCAGCGGGGATGGCAGCTAGGAGGCCACCAGATGTTTGAGGATCAAATAGCAGGGGGTAATTGGGGCTACACTGCACCTGCTCCAGATTGCTGATATGACGTGAGACCCTCAAGTTTTCTGGCTGGAGGGAGCTAAATATTCCCATTTGCAGTGTCTTGAGTGCCCCTTCTAGAACTGGAATGGCTTCAAGCTCCAACTCAATCGCCACATGGGAAGCTCGAACCATTTCCATTAAGTGTCCCAGTAGTCCAAAACCTGTGACATCGGTACAAGCAGCGGCTCCGTGTTGCAATAAACAACCAGCTGCCGCTTGATTTGATTGCAGCATGGACTCAACAGCGGCATCGATCCAACGCCCTTTGGCCAGCCGACGCATATCAGCGGCAAATAGCGTCCCAGTTCCCAGCGCTTTGGTTAAAATTAGCACTTGGCCTGGTTGCATACCGCCTTTTCGCAACAGCTTGTCAGGATAAGCCAAACCATTGCAAGATAACCCAAATCCCAGTTCTGCTCCTTCGGTTGTGTGACCACCAACGAGTGGTGTCTGGGCTTCACCTAGCACCTTCACCGCGCCTGATAACAACTGGTAGAGGGTTTCCTCAACTTTTTCTTCTAGGGCGTAAGGTATGGTGGCGATCGCCAGCGCACTCTGAGGCACAGCGCCCATCGCAAAAATATCGCTCAAGCAGTGATTGGCGCTAATTTGCCCAAAGATAAACGGGTCATTAATTAAGGAGCGAAAATAGTCGATCGTATGAACCATCAGCTGACCCGCTGGCACCTGCACCACGGCGGCATCATCGGGTGCATCGAGACCAATCAGGATATCTTTTCTGTCAGCCCAGCTGGGTTGTTCCTGCTTAATTCGGTGTAAAACACGCTCTAGAACCGTACTGCCAACTTTCGAGCCACAGCCAGCACAGCGCATCTGCTGATTTTGGCTTTTGGATTTTGCTGGTTCTGGCATCGCTGGTAGGTTGTTGAAGCGATCCATAAATCGACGATCAATCCAGTCTTTCCAGCTCCACAGTACCTGCTTTGAACCTAAGCCAAAAGATCCTCTTGTTGCGATCGCACTTCCAGATCCCGTACCGATCAGGCTCAAGTATTTTTTCTGGGGTCTATACGGCTTCAACGGTTTTCCCAGTACAGTCCTTAGCAGGTTTTTAAACAGAGGCTTACCCTGCCGCACAGCAAATACTCCAGCTTTAGGACGGGGATGATTAACCATGGTGGCAATATCACCAGCAGCAAATACATGGGGGTGAGAGACAGACTGTAAAGTGTCGTCCACCTGAATAAAACCTTTCGAGTCAGTTGCCAGTCCTGCTAATCTTAGCCACCTGGGTGCTGATGCTTGGGTAACCCAGAAGATGCGATCGCACTCCACCTTAAGTCCAGACTCACATTTGACCTTTTGCGGTTGAACCTCGCACACTGTTTCCTGAAGATGTAGCTGAATTCCTCCTTGGGTCAAAATTTCCTTAAAGCGACGACGCACCCAAGGGTTATAGCCTGGCATCAGTTCAGCATCGCTATGGAATAAGTGGATTTCCAAGTTCTTCATCGGCTGCTGGGCATCCTTTAGTACCTGATGCAGATGACTTTGCATTGCTAGTGCCAATTCAACGCCGCCAGCGCCTCCACCCACAATCCCAAGGCTGATGGGTTCCTGGGGAGCCTGAGCTACACTCTCAATCAGCTGGTCCCAGTCTACTAAGAATTGACGCACTGGTTTAGCCGCGATCGCGTATTCTGCTGCCCCCGGCACAGATATCTTATCTGGAGTACTGCCAATATCAATCGATAAGAGATCGAATGCTATAAAAGGACGGTTAGCACAGATAACTTTATTGTTTTCCAAGTCTAGCCCAATCACCTGGTCAAGATACAATTGGGCTTGAGCAAACTGAGTTAGAGTTCGCAGGTCAATGTGACATTCGTCGTGAGTGTAGAATCCTGCTACATGACCGGGCAGCATCCCGGAATAGGCGGTATCTGATGCTTCCGTAATCAGGGTCAGGCGGACGCCGGGCAAGGGTTTCATCCCAAACATTCTCAGGACAATGGCATGGCTATGACCACCACCAATTAGCACTAGGTCTTTAATAATTGGTTTTGAAACTTGCTGCATTTACCCCTAATGTCAACCTTATGCCTACCTAGAAGGTAAGATGATAGTATTTTTATACTAAACTTTTTCTAGAGGTGGTTTTGGGACACCGTGAAATCTTTCCCCTTAAGGTCTACTATGCTGACACAGACTGTGCTGGCATCGTTTACTACGGTACCTACATGCGTTGGATGGAGATGGGCCGCTGGGAATTCTTCAATCAACACGGCATTGCCCTTTCTGGGCAGCATGAAGAGGGCATTCTAGTTGTTGCCCGTGCCAATCTCACCTACCAGAAACCAGCCCGATTAGGGGAATTACTGCATATGGTTGTCTGGGTGACCGAGGTGACCGGGCTAAGCTTCAAATTCAACTACCAATTTGTGCGTCCAAACGCTGAGGAAGAAACGACGCTCCTGGTGGAAGCCCATACCTTAATGCTCTGTGTGGATAGCAAAGACTTTCGGTTCCAACCCCTACCTCAGAAAGTAAATTTGGTATTGAAATCTGCTAGTACTTAACGGGCGCAAGGCTTCTATTTACAGTTTTCGAGTCCGGCGCAATTCTGATTAGTACAGCGCAGGATGGCAGTGCCAACTTAGGTTGCTGGTTGACAAAATTTCTCGACGCAGCGGACAAATATTTCAACCCCCATCCCTAGAGCTGTTTCATCAAAATCAAAGCGAGGATGGTGGTGAGGATAAGCTAAATTTCTGTCTGGGTTAGCAGAACCAAGGAAGAAATAACAACCAGGCACCGCCTGCAGAAAGAACGACATATCCTCAGCACCCATGGTTTGGCACTCTGGCACCACCCCTTCTGGGGTTTCTACCACCGCTTGGGCCACAGTTCGCACCAGTTCCGCGATCGCCGGATCATTAATCAGCGCCGGATAATGCCGCCGGTAATCTAACTCGTAACTCGCCCCGTGACTCTGGCAAATCCCAGCAATTATCTGTTCAATCCGTTGACCGAAATAGCCGTCGAAAGACGGGTTAAAGTATCTGACTGTGCCACTCATCAGAGCTTTATCAGCAATGATGTTGAATGCAGTACCAGCATGCAGTTGACCAATTGTCACCACTGCCGACTCTAAAGGATTTACATTGCGAGCCACAATCGTTTGTAGAGCACTGACTATCTGGGCGCTGACAACTACTGAATCCACCGTCTGTTGTGGTATAGCACCATGTCCGCCTTTACCGAAAATTGTGCAGTGAAACTCTTCCACCGATGCCATTAATGCACCGCTACGGACACCTACCTTGCCAAGAGGAAGATTGTTCCACAGGTGCAAGCCAATTATAGCATCGACATCGGGATTTTGTAATACCCCAGCCTCGATCATCGGCTTCGCGCCTCCCGGCCCTTCTTCAGCTGGCTGGAAGATCATCTTTACGGTGCCGGTAAAGTCGTCTCGATGCTGGGAGAGATAGTAAGCTGTGCCTAGTGCGATCGCCGTATGTCCATCGTGTCCACAAGCGTGCATTACCCCATCGTGCTGCGAGCGGTAAGGTACATCGTTCTCTTCTTGAATCGGCAAAGCATCCATATCTGCCCGAATTGCCAGCACTGGTCCCGGCTTACCGCTCTCAATCGTGGCAACAATACCAGTCTTGGCAATGCCGGTTTGATGCGAAATCCCCCATTCCTGCAATTTTTTCGCGATGTATTCAGCGGTCAACTGCTCCCGGAAACCCATTTCCGGTCGTTGATGAAGCCGCCGCCGCCACTCAACCACTTGAGGTTGTAACGCCTGAATTTCTGCTCTAACACTAGATAGGTCAACAGCAACGGGAATTGAGGAAGTAGAAACCATTTTTTTTATTATTGCAATCCCTGAATGCAGTTCTGATAGCGATTCGAGGTGTCGCCATCTCGCCGCCCAACACAAGTGGATTGCTCCCGACCGCCAAACCTGTCCGAAGACTCATTTGGCAGGGTGGTTTGCGTCCCGCTGTCAGCGAGTCAGAACTAACGGCTTTTCAGCCTTAGTGACTATTCTACCAGCAACAGTGCCTAGACAGTCTTTGCTGCTTGGGAAATTTTATTAATCAATTCCATGAGCAGATTATAGCAATGTGACAAAACGTAACAATACTGATTTTATTGGTATTGTGATGAGATGCTCTTAACTTGAGATTACGGAGTTTTGAATTAAGGGACACTAAGCTTGAATCAAATCGGATTAGTTATTATCGGACGAAATGAAGGCCAACACCTACTAAAATGCTTGCTTTCGGTGAAAGCAACGCCTGCTGTGATTGTCTATGTCGATTCGGGCTCCACAGACGGCAGTGTTGAGTTGGCGCGATCGCTAGGGGTGGATGTGGTTGAACTCGAAGTGTCTACACCGTTTACAGCTGCTAGAGCCAGAAATACCGGGTTGGCATATTTACTTGAAGCAGATGCGCCGATCAAATTTGTGCAATTTGTTGATGGCGACTGCGAGGTGGTCTCGGGATGGCTCGAGTGCGCCCAACTTACACTCGATGCCCAACCCAACGTTGCCGTAGTATGTGGTCGCCGACGTGAGCGCTTCCCCGACAAATCTATTTACAACCAACTGTGCGATATGGAGTGGGACACCCCGGTTGGTGAGACCAAAGCCTGTGGGGGCGATGCGATGATGCGTGTGGAATCGTTCCAACAAGTCGGTGGTTTCAATCCGACCTTGATTGCCGGTGAGGAACCGGAACTGTGTGTGCGGCTGCGACAAAAAGGGTGGAAGATCATCCGGTTAGATGCCGAAATGACCATACATGACGCGCAATTGACAAGTTTTAGCCAGTGGTGGAAGCGTGCTATCCGGGCTGGTCACGCCTACGCTGAGGGAGCCTGGTTGCACGGACGTGAACCGGAGCGTCATTGGGTCAAGGAAAGCCGGAGCATCTGGTTTTGGGGGTTACTCTTACCCGTGCTGGCATTGGGGATGGCATGGCCAACCCACGGCTTTAGTCTGTTGCTGTTGATTGGCTACCCGCTCCTAACTTATCGCATCTATCGTCATATGCGCCTTTCTCGGGGTTTTATATCAATAGACGCTGCGATTTATGCACTGTTTTGTATGATGATTAAATTTCCCCAGGTACAGGGCCAGAGCCAGTTTCACCTAAGCAGATTGCTACGGCAGCGTCCCAAAATGGTTGAATACAAGACAGCAGCCCTAAAGCAGACAACTCGTTAATAATAGGACTAAATGCAATTTATTTGCTTTTGGTAATGTCTTCGTAGGCTAACATTCTTTGCGTGTTTATGATTTTGGTTAATGCCAATATAAACTTTTTTATTAAATTAATGTTAGCGAGCATTTTTAGCTACCATTACAGATTTTTTTGCTTTTAATCTAGAAAATAACTCAGCATATGAAAGTGAAAAAAAGAGCATTTTTAGTTATAAAGTTATTTAGCTTTATCCTGATATTAACTATAGGCATGGTTGTTACAATTACTACTAACACACTAATAACAGCTTGTGCAAATACCCCAAGCTATCCGAACTCTAACTCTCCTTTAGGGATTAATTTAGCCGGGATTGATGACTGGACGACTCAATGGCCTTTTGTGGATGCCTTCAAAATTTCCCGTCCTTGGGTATCTCAGCGTCAAAACGTTGCTTCGGGTCAAGGCGGTCATCTGAATCTAACTCCCGATGGCTGGATTGCTTCTTTAGATCAAGGCCAATATGCTGAAACGGTGATGTTTGATGATGGTCAAGCACATTACCCAAGCGGAAAATACGTGCTTCTTTACGATGGGTCAGGTACTATAAATTTCCTGTTTGGTAGTGCCTCGGTTGTTAGTCAAACACCCGGACGGATGCTTTTGAATATAGTTCCTCAAGTTACCGGCATCCATTTAGTAATTTTGGCAACCAATTCTAACAATCCGATTCGCAATATTAGACTAATTCT
>CAXUIG010000194.1:0-12321 GCA_964250845.1 uncultured bacterium
CTCACCTGCTATCAAAAATTAAGTATAATTGTACCATGAGTTTCTAAATCATTTATGATTGCTATATAGACCAGATATTATAATAGTTGATCGTGCTGTGATTCCAGCAATGGACTTAGCTTGGCAAATGAACTTACCGTGCATTATTCAAAGTCGTTTTTTAGGTAACTTTGTCAACACCAGTTCAAATCTTCCTCGCTTTGGTACTTCCTATTCTATAAAAATGAATCGGTGGGAAAGATTTGTAAATAAATTCAGACCACTATTGCTGCTACCACAATTTATTCCAGTTATCAAAAAGCTTAATCAAGTTCGCAGTGAGTGTTGTGGTTGTCAAAATTTACCCGAGCCTTATAGTAAACATCTAATTATCGTTGGTACAGCTTTTGGTATTGAGATACCTCGTCCCATACCTCCACTAGTCAAAATGGTTGGACCAATTTTTCCAAAAACTATTGACCCTCTTAGCCCTTCTTTAAAGGAATGGTTAGAAGCAGGGGAAGAAGGTACTGTAGTTATATATATCGCTTTTGGTACTCTGGCAACTCTAGAATCCTGGCAAGCAAAAGCATTGGTGGAAGGATTAACAGATTCTAAATTTCGGGTACTTTGGTCTATCCCTAAGAGTCAACAACATATTCTCCCTAACATACCGAGTTCTTTTCGTATTGAATCATTTGTTCCACAACAAGCAGTTTGTTCTCATCCATCAGTTCGTGTTTTTGTAAGTCATTGTGGAATGAATAGTATTAATGAGGCTTTCTATTATGGAAAAAATATACTAGCTTTACCCTTCTTTGGAGACCAATTTTACAATGCTGCACGGATAGTAGATTTAGGAGTTGCCTTAAAGCTGAATAAGGTAAATTTGGAAAGCGCTGAGGTTCGTCAAAAAGTAGATTCACTTCTTAATAACCCAAGCTATACAGATAAAGTAAATAAAATGTCAGCTATCCTAAAAAGCACTCGAGGACGGGAATTAGCAGCAGATATTGTTGAAACTACAATTGCTGTGGGTGTTAGTCATTTACACCCAGAACTGATTTACGAAAATCATAATGTTTAACTGCAGAAGTGTTTAAATCCAAAAATAAAAGTGAAGAAAAAGCATAAAAACGCAAAATATTCTGGCTCTATCGCCCAAGCTATACTGAGCTAGTATAAGGAATATTTATTAGGGCTTAATATTACAGATGTAAACGGCTACAATATAAGCCTTACAAGGCACAGTGTAAGGCTACCAGCACCAAGTGGGACCTCCAGCTTGAGCTGTCTCCGGTAGTAAATTGAGGGTTGAATGTCCAAGTGGTTGCAGAACAGCTAAGACTATGCCTTGACAAGTCACAGCCACTGACTTAATATAGTTATTTTTATTTAGGAGGCAGTATGAATCGGGAGAATGAGGAAGACAAGACAATCTACAAGGTTGTTTTAAATCACGAAGAACAGTATTCGATTTGGCCAGCTGACCGAGAAAACGCTCTAGGCTGGAGAGATGCTGGCAAAAGCGGGACCAAATCCGAATGCCTAGACTACATCAAGGAAGTGTGGACCGACATGAGACCACTTAGCCTCCGTAAGCATATGGAAGAATCTGCAAATAAGGGGTAGTCAAATCAGGGGGTTCGATGCCCCCTGATTTGACCGTATTGCTGCGCTCCCCTTTGTTCGCGCTTCAGCACTAAAAATGCACCACAAGCACCGAATGCTAATGTAGCAAACCCATCAGAAGGTTCGGGTACAGACAGCACTTCATATGCTGATTCGGCAATCACTGTATCAACTGTGGTCGTTGGATGTACGTTGTCCCAGAAAGAATACTGATTCGGGTTAGCACATACAGCAGATGCCGTTTGGTTGAAGCAAGCGGCGGTCAGATTTGTGAGACCAAACTTCTCTGGGGATTTGCGGTAGTTACTCAATACGGAATTAACATCGAAAGGGATAATGTTGACATCGGGACCTAGTGTCTGGCTCAAACCATTAAGTGTCGCTGCCAAGGCGGAATTATGAGCCTTGGTTAGGGTGTCGAGCGGCTCGGACAAAGGACTACCAACTGTGAGCGGAATCTCTCCCAAATCCGGCAAGTTAACCACCATGATCTTTTTCGCCCCGACTCCCGCGAGCGCCGTTACCGCATCTGATAAGTTTTTAACTGGAATGTTAGGTTGCCCAAAAGGCTTAAAACTGCTAGTGTTGGGCAGGTAATCATTCGCACCAGCCCAGACAATATAGAGCGCATTCGGGTCGGCGGACTGATTGGCTGCCTTCAGGGGTGCCGTAAAGCTATTAATCTCCTGCTGCAATCCCGGTAAAGGAGTCGGAAAAACAGAATTGAGGGTGTTATCGCCTCCTGTAGTCGCACCACCGAAGGCAAAGTTGGTATTCGGATTGGGTTGTAACCCTAGTAATGGTGCGAGCTGTTCTACCCACACCGGACCATTGGAAAAACGTCCTTGATAGTAGGGTAACGGTGGAAAGGTATTTCCCGATGCCTTGAACACATTCCCATCATCGGAGAGGCTGTCGCCAAACACATAAATATTATCAAAATTTAAGTTGGCTGCTTTTGCTGATGTAGGTATAACACCAATGAGCGTCAGAGGCAATGCACTCAAAACTAACGCTGCACGCAGCCTAGCACAAAATTGCTGGAAGAACATTGTGTTTTTGATTGGTAAGGATAATTATCTGACCGAGTGAAAATCATCCTATAATAATGTATGAGCAAACGCTGATACATGTTTTTTTGTAATAAAATCTCAACCTAAAGTGATACGCAAATCATATGACTTTAGGTTAAGGGTACGGTTTTTAGCTGGGGAATTAGGGCTTGGAACGCTTGGGCGCGGTGGCTAAGTGAGCGCTTCAGCTCCGGCGCCATTTCTGCAAACGTCATTTTTTGGGTTGGTACGTAAAAAATCGGGTCGTAGCCAAATCCGCCTGTGCCGCGAGGGGCATGGATAATTTCGCCGCGACAAATCCCTTCTGATTGCAGGGCGATCGCACCATCTGGACGAGCGATCGCCACTGCACAGACAAATTGAGCCTGCCGGTTCGGTTCGTCCCCTAATTCCCTCAGCACCCGCGAAATTCGCTCTGTGTCAGTTTCGCCGTAACGAGCAGAGTAAACGCCTGGAGCCCCATTCAAAGCCTCAACTTGCAAACCAGAATCATCTGCGATCGCCCATTTTCCTATCGCCTGTGCCACTTGGGAAGCCTTGAGGCAAGCATTAGCAGCAAACGTGTCGCCCGTCTCCTCAATTTCCAGTTCAGCTGGCTTGAGTGTCAATTCCCAGCCCAAATCAGTTAGGTAAGCCTGCATTTCCCGCAGCTTACCCGGATTTCCTGTAGCTATTACCAATGATGTCATCGTTGCTTATTTGATTTCACCCGAATTCGCCCAATCTTTAGCCCAGTTTAAGTTATGATGCACCTGCTTTAAAGTGGAAGCTTCACAGTACAGTCGTAAAACTGGTTCAGTACCGCTAAAGCGAATCATTAGCCAACTGTTGTCAGCTAAGCGGAATTTGTATCCGTCAATGGTGAGGCAATCCACTACCGACTCCCCAGCAATTTCTTTCAATGGCTGAGTTTGCAGCTGCTCCAAGCGGCGCGATCGCACGTCCATATTAGCAAGCGGCAGATCAATGCGGTCATAGGCGGAAGTAAAGTTAGTTTGTTCCTGCAAACGGCGATAGAGGTCACTTAAATCAAGCCCAGATTTCGCGATCGCTTCTAGCACGTACAGCGCCGACAACAAAGCGTCCCGTTCTGGAATGTGGGTTCCATAGCCGATTCCCCCTGATTCCTCCCCGCCTAGCAAAACTTGAGCTTCTAACATTCGATCAGCAATATACTTATAGCCAATAGGCGTCTCAAACACCGGCAACTGGTGTAGAGCGGCAACGCGGGGAATCAGTTCAGAGCCACTGACGGTTTTGACTACTTCACCACCAAATCCTCGCCGTACTGCCAAGTGTTCAATCAATATCGGTATCAACACTTGAGAACTGAGGAAGTTGCCCTGCCCATCGACAGCTGCTATGCGATCAGCATCGCCGTCAAACACCAACCCCACAGATAAACCGGCACTATCTGTTTGCCGATGAGCCCGCATCAGGCGGAACAGATAAGAAAGGTAGCGAGGCAGTGGTTCTGGCGCACCTCCACCAAATAGGGGGTCGCGATCGCTGTTAATTTCTCGCACTTCCACATCCAGCAGCTGGCGCAGTCCCCCAGCTGCAGCGCCATGCATCACATCGGCAAAGACCGTCAGCTTTCCAAAAGCTATCGCCTCTCTAATTTGGGCGATATCTACTTTTGCTGCCAGCGCTGAGCAGTAACTTGGCCAGGCATTGAACGTTTGCAGCTTGCCAGTGGTTGCGCTCAGGGGCTGTTCTTCAGCTAACAACGCTTCAATCTGCAGGGTGATTTCTGGCGGCACCGACCCACCAAAAGCCCCCTTTACCTTCAATCCCAAATAGCTGCCAGGATTATGACTTGCCGTAATTACCAAGGCTCCCAAAGCATTGTGTTGCTTGACCGCCCAACTGAAAGCCGGGGTTGGGGCATAGGTTTCGGCAAGCAGCACATCAAACCCTGCCGCAGTAACAGCCTCTGCTGCTCTCTGGGCAAACTCTTCCGCCATAAAGCGCCGGTCATAGCCCACAATGACGGTACCCTTACCCACATTCTTACCGTAGGTCTGTGACAATATCCGCGCGGCGATCGGCGCCACCAAGGCTAGGCGATCAAACGTGAAGTCATCGGCTATTATGCCTCGCCAGCCGTCTGTTCCAAACTTTATTTCTTTACTGGCTACTGGCATTGAGTTTGCCCTAAATTTCTAACTCAGCATTTTACCATCTTTGCCGCCACTCTGCTGAATAAATCTCTAGACGAACGTTGGTAGTGCTGGCTGCTGTGTTTGTCACTGTCGGTTGCATCGGGATAGCCCTGTGCTCAAGCGACAATTAAGGTACAACATTAGTTGTACAAAAGAAATCTTGTATTCCTGATTGCCTCGCCCACCCTAATACAATCCACTAGGGCTGACTCCAACACCGAGGCAGTCAGAGATCTATGGTAACTTCCTAACAGCATGCGGAGGAAGCGTTGAAATTGGCGGCGGTCTTTTCTTGGCACGATAATTGCACTCAGAAGAGAAGCAACGTACAATTACGAGGTCACAATGAAAAAAGACTTAACCAGCATTAAGGGCACTGTTCAGGCTTACCTCCTCAACCGCGAAGCTCTTGTGGACGGCCTGCTGCTCTCTGACGGGAAACAGCTGCACCTGCCGCCGCATCTAAGTGCAGCTCTCCAGGAAGCCGTTAAGCCCGGCGATACTATTGATGCCTTGGTCGAACCCGGCGAAAAGTCGCCATTAGGGTCGGAATTTCGCACTAAAAGCCTCACTAATACCCAAACTAGCCAGAGCGTAACAGATCAACCCCCATCACCACCGCCCACCCCAGCGGAGCCTATGCATGTCGAGGGGAGGATGGCTCACTGGCTAGTCGGTCATAAGGGAGAACCAAAAGGCTTAATCCTCTCTGATGGCACCTATCTGCATGTTCCGCCGCATGTTGGGAAAACTCTAACCGAGCGGGTCAAGACTGGCGACCAATTAAGCGCTCAAGGCTACGGGACGCGCAAAGACTTTGGCACCAGTCTGGAGGTCGAAACCTTAGAGCTTAATGGGCAGTCATTGGTGGACTTGAGTCCCAAAGGTGCACAGCATCATCACAAAGCGGCAGAGTCTTAATGGATTCCCCCAATCGTTAGATGCGCCCTTGACAGACAGTCTGTCACTAAGCTCTCAACTTCACCAAAAGTTGACAAGACTCCGAAATTCCTTGGGCTATAGCGGCAAAAAGTCTCTCAAAACTCAATTTTCTCATAATGAGTTCTTCCACAAATACAACCGGCATGCGCCGTGGGACAGAAAGAGCCGACCCAGGGTTTGTCAAAGCACTGCGTCTCCTCTTCGCGGAGCTACTCGGAACCTTGATCCTCACGGTTGTCACGTTGGCTGGCACAATGATCGCGGCCATCAGCCATGGTCAAGTCAGTTACGCGGCTCAAGCCGTCTCGCCTGGGCTCGTCGTAATGGCGATGATTTATGGCTTCGCCAATACCTCAGGTGCCCACTTCAACCCTGCGGTGAGCCTTGCCTTCGCCTTACGAGGCGTGTTTCCCTGGCGACGCGTACTTCCCTACTGGGTCGCGCAATTAGTCGGTGCTGTACTAGGCGCGAGGCTCCTGCGCACGCTCTTTGGTATGGTGGCAAACCTGGGAGTGATTCCTCTCAATCCTGGAGTATCACAGGCGCTCGTGATGGAAGTGATTCTGACCTGCATTTTACTTCTAATCATCATTGGCACTGCCACCCGTTCCGACCTGGCTGGCCCCGACGCGGCGATCCCCGTCGGGGCCACGGTTGCGCTCTGCCGCCTGTTCTCCCTCCCAGTCAGCGGTGCCTCAATGAACCCGGCTGTGTCCCTTGGGCAAGCCATCGTCAGCGGCATGCTCAACAACGTCTGGATCTATGTGGTGGGGCCGATTACGGGCAGCCTGCTAGCGGTCGTCTTCGTCTGGATTCTACAAGGAGGGAAAAAAGATGAATCCAAGGAGGGCGATGCGGCTACAGGCGAAGGCTAACAATCCCAAACTCAGGAGAAGCGAACCTGATTTCTTCACAAAAGCGCTAACCGGATGAATCTTCTTGGCATGGTTTTTGCACTCTTGTAGTTGTGACCTTGATCGCGAAGCAGCTCATGCATCAGCAGATGAAATCGAATTCCTCTGCCCAGCAAGTAGGGCTAGTTCTGACCATACCTACAGCACGCACTATCTTCGGCAATGTAAAAGTATAAAAAGATGTCAATGAACGCAATGAATCGTATAGGTTTGATCAAATTGCTCAAACCGTTGGCTGTCCTTGTGGGAGTTACTGGTTTAAGTTTCTTAATCAGTCTCCCGGTCTTCGCACAGATCAGTCCAAACCTTAGTCCTCCACCAGCTGGTCTGTCTGCTCCACCTGCCAGGCCAGCTCCTCCACCAATTCCTCCACAAGCCTTTGGTCGTCCATTGGTTGCTCCGCCACCGACTCCACCCACCTACAGTTCTCGCTCAGGTCGTCGCCTAGCCTCTGATCCTCCATCTGAGCAGACGGACACGCCACCAGCCTATAGCTCTCCAGCCGCTGAAAAGACAGGTACGCCACCAGCCTCTGATCCTCCAGCAGCTAATCAAACAAACGTTCCGCCGAGCTAAGAACCTATCTCAGTAGGATGGATACCCAAGAGGGCAGCGATCGCACGAAGCCCTCACTTTCATCCTGCTGGGATAAGGTCGTAACTTTATCAAAAAAATGGTCAAGTTTTATACCCTTTGCTTAGCAAATCTTTACATTTTGCAAATATTTGTAACTTTAGGTATATATTTCCAGGCCGATTTGTAAGTGAAATGATAACAACTCTTGCTCATCTCACTAATAAAACGCAAACATCTCAGGAGGATTCATGGCAGACAAGATTAGTGGACCAAGCAAGAAAAGTTTGCGCGGACTGGATTTTTTAAATCTATTTTTAGCCGATGTGCAAACTGGTGTTGGACCATATTTAAGTGCTTTTCTAGCAGGATCAGAACATTGGAACTCAGCTAACATCGGGATTGCCTTGTCCGCTTCGGCAATCGCTACAGTCATTGCCCAAACTCCGGCGGGTGCTCTGGTAGATCGGCTGAACCAGAAACGAATGTTGCTCATACTGGGTGCTACGTTTGTCGCTATTGGTTGCATCGGCATAGCCCTGTTTCCAACAATTCCTGTAGTAATGGGCTGTCAGATTTTAATTGGTGTAGCAACAGCAATTTTCCCGCCAGCTATTGCCGCTGTAACGCTAGGACTAGTAGGGCGGAGGAAATTAGATCAGCAAACTGGTCGCATTCAGGCATTTAATCATGCAGGCAACGTACTTGCTGCTGTTCTGTCTGCTTTAGTTAGTTTTATTGCGCAAAAGGGGGTCTTTTTCGTGATCGGGGCTATGGCTATCGGCAGCGGGATTTCGGCTCGTTTTATTCGTTACAAGGAAATTGACCAGGAAGTAGCGCGTGGTGGTGGGGATGATGATGGAAATCAAAAAGACAAATCGGAGCAGAAAGATGAAAAAGGAAAACAACCGGGTAAACCCGCTGGCATCCTCAAGCTGTTGAGCGATCGCAACATACTGATGTTCTGTCTTGCAGTAGTTATTTTTCACTTTGCCAATGCCGCGATGTTACCCCTAGTCGGTCAACTACTTGCAAAGGGAAAACCATCGGATTCCACACTCTATTTATCTGCCTGCATCATTGTAGCCCAGTTGGTTATGGCCCCCACGTCTGTCTTGGTCGGTCGTTTAGCAGAAGGTGGGCGAAAACCAATCTTCCTACTTGGCTTTGCTGTGTTGCCGATTCGTGGTGTGCTTTATACGCTCTGGCACAATCCGTACTATTTGGTTTCTATCCAAATCCTGGATGGGGTGGCAAGCGGTATTTTCAGCGTGCTGTCGGTGCTTGTTATTGCTGATTTTACTAAGGGAACAGGGCGCTTTAATCTCACGCAAGGGTTGCTCGCAACAGCCGTCGGACTTGGCGGGTTTTTCAGCAATTTACTCGCTGGGTTTTTGGTGCAAAAGGCTGGATACAATGTCGGTTTTCTGACGCTAGCGGCGATCGCTGCTGTAGCTTTCGCAGTTTTATTGTTCTTTGTACCCGAAAGTAAAACAGACACCGAGAAAAAACAGGGGAGCGACAAGGCTGCTGAGCCGACATAATTCTTGCTCCAAATACGTTCTTTAAAGCGATGGTAGCAGCTTGAACTGTTAGGACAGGTCAAAATCATTAAGTTTAAAGACAGACCTATGGACAACAAGCTAGTATCATCACACAAGCAGAGTTTAAGAGCGCTTGACTCCTTGAATTTCTTTCTTGCTGATATCCAGGGGGGCGTGGGGCCTTTTCTGGTTATTTTTCTCACAGCTAGTCTTCACTGGCATCCAGCGCGTGTTGGCATTGTTATGACGAGCGCCGGAATAGTTGGATTGCTCATGCAAACACCAGCTGGAGATATCATAGACAGCATTCGCCAGAAACGTTTGCTGGTGGCGTTTGCGGCATCACTACTCGCCGTTAGTTCCATAGTGATCGTCCTGTTCCCGACTTTTCCGGTAGTCGTTTGTGCTCAGTCATTTACTGCGATTGTCGGAGCTTTTTTTGGACCTACTATAGCCGCCATTTCTTTGGGGCTAGTAGGGCGTAAAAACATGGAAAAGCGGATAGGAAGGAATCAATCGATTAGTTCTGTAGGCAATGTTGTTGCCGCTCTGCTGGCGGGCTTAATCGGCTACTTTATTGGGCGGAGATATATATTTTACTTTATTGCCATCATGTCTGTCGCTGTCATTATTTCAGTGCTCAGAATCCGCGATCAAGATATTGATTATACAGTGTCTCGCGGAGGTGACGATGGAGCAAAAGAACGACCTCAGATTTCAAACGTTACAGCTCTGTTGAAAGATCGCAGGGTTCTGATCTTCGCCTTTTGTGCAGTCTTGTTTCATTTTGCAAATGCCTCTATGTTACCTCTGGTTGGGGAAGTGCTTTCTGCAAGAAAAGGGAGCAACCCCTCGCTCTACATGTCCGCCTGTATTATTACAGCTCAGCTGGTTATCATCCCCCTGGGCATTTGGATCGGTCGTCGGGCTAGTTTGACCGCGCGAAAACCAATTTACTTAGTTGCCTTCGCTGCGTTATGCCTGCGTGGACTGCTTTATACTCTGAGCGATAATCCCTATTTTCTAGTCTCTGTACAACTCCTTGACGGGATCGGGGGTGGGATTTTTGGTGTGATGCAACTTCTTGTAATTGCTGATATTACAAAGGGCACTGGCCGCTTTAACCTGACACAGGGAGCAATTGGTACTGGTGCTTCTCTGAGTAATCTAGTTGCCGGATTTGTGGTTAAGTATGCGGGTTTCCATGCGGCTTTTCTCACTATGGCTGCGATCGCTGGGGTAGCTTTGATAGCTTTTTGGTTGCTGATGCCCGAAACTAAAGCTTCGCCTGATCAAGGTAATGCCACCACTAACTTAATCTAAACAATATCAAGTAGCCCTAGGCCTCTCAAATGCGAATTTCTACACTGTCCTCTTTCTAGACAATCAGGTAAGACGTGATTATCCTCAAATACGTTAAATATGCTGTACTGGTGCTGAGCTACGTCGGAATCGGACTGGGTTATCTGCCTGGTTTACGCATGAATCGGGCCACTATTGCCCTAGTCGGGGCTACTTTCCTAGTCATTTTAGGAGTCTTAAACCTTAAAGAAGCTTGGCTGGCGATTGATTACAAAACCATAATTTTCCTCTTGAGCATGATGGTACTCAATGCCAACCTTGCCTGTTCCGGTTTTTTTCAACTGACTCTTGATTACGTGATGCGCTTTACCCGCAGTCCATTTGGACTCCTGGTTGCCTTGACTTTTGGCAGTGGCATCCTCTCAGCCTTGTTTCTGAATGACACCATTGCCATCGTTCTTACTCCTCTAACTTTAGGCTTAACCGAAGCTCTTAATCTCAAACCAATTCCCTATTTACTTGCTTTAGCTGGAGCTACTAACCTTGGTTCAGTAGCTACCATAACTGGCAACCCCCAAAATATTCTAATTGGCTCATTTTCTGGGATCAGCTATCTTACATTTGCTAAGGCTCTAACCCCGATTGCTTTTGTCAGTCTTGTAGTTCAAGTGGGCTGGCTATGGTTCCTCTACCCTGATGTGCGCTCTACCAAACCCTGCCAGAGTGGAGAGCCTACGCGCTATCGCGTTCTCAAACCTCTACTGACTAAGAGCCTCTTGGTGAGTGCGGGTCTGTTGGTTGCTTTCTTAATTGGTATAGAACCAGCTTTAGCCACCTTGGTGGCGGCTAGCTTACTGCTGGTTACTCGGAGTATTAAGCCTGATCGAATCTTGTCACAGGTGGACTGGAATCTCCTGGTCATGTTCTCTGGACTGTTTATCCTGACTCAAGCTACTCAGAAATTGGGCTTTTTAGGGTTGTTTACAGGTTTAGTTCATACCCATTTAGGTTTATTAGGGGGGAGTGTCGTACTCTCGAACTTGATTTCTAATGTCCCGGCAGTGTTATTATTGCAGCCTCTAATCCCTCATGCAGACACTCAAGCTTGGCTGCTACTGGCAGCAGCTTCCACTCTGGCTGGGAATCTAACTCTATTGGGTTCAGTAGCCAACCTCATCGTCGCTGAAGCTGTGGCGAAACTTGGCTATAAACTGACGTTTTGGGAACATTTACGCTTCGGCCTGCCGCTGACGCTTTTAACTTTGGTGATTGCCTACTTCTGGATTCACTAGTTGGCATGATTTTTGCACAAGTTCAATCTAATAGTGAACTTGATAGCGATGTCAATGAACGCACTGAACCACAGAAAATGCGCTCCACTAGTTGTGCCACTAGGTGTTCCGGCAGTCCCTCCCTCCTTATAGCTAAGGCAGATCTCAGTTTACCCACACAATGAATAAAAACATCATGCATTTGCATACACAAGCCAATTCTTATCCCTGGAGAGCCTGGTTAGTTCTCACGATTGGGTGTCTGTTGATTGGTCTAGATTCTTCCTCAACCATTGCTCAGCCTATATCTGCGCCTCCCCCTGCTGGTGTAGCTCAGCCCTACAGCAACGGCACGAGCTTTAGCGGCAGAGTAGAGCGTTATCTGCTCAATCCGGCGGGACTTGTTGATGGTTTCATTCTCAGAAATGGTATCCAGGTGAAATTTCCTCCGCACATGAGTAATAGCCTAATAGTCACAGTTAAACCTGGAGATAGCGTCACAGTGACTGGAACTCCTGGTATCCCTAACAACTTCGGTCAACAAGTCAGAGCCTACAGCATTACCAACACCAACACCCAGCGCACGGTTGTAAACCAGCCTCCAGCCTATTCTCCCGCCCCTCCTGCTGACGTTAATGTCAGCAATCTATCCGTAGAAGGAACTGCTCGCCACTGGCTGGTCGGACGCCGGGGTGAAATTAATGGTGTTGTTTTATCGGACGGGGCGCAAGTTATGTTTTCCCACTCCGTCGGCTACCAATTGCTCAACCTTGCCAGGCTAGGAGTCAGAGTCAAAGCCCAAGGATTCGGTCTTAGCAATAACTACGGACAAATCCTGAGAGCGAGTGCTTTGACAGTAGATGGTCAAGCTCTAGCAATTTACAATCCGGCATTTGGACCGCAAGCTTATGGCCGAAAAGGAGGTC
>CAXUIG010000195.1:0-12273 GCA_964250845.1 uncultured bacterium
CACCCCCTCCTCCCCATCCCTTACCTGAAATCGTTCGGCTGGCTAGCCCTATTTTGGGCGGGGGGTTATCTACTTTCTTCGCTCAACATTAACAAAGATGACCGCTATGTCTTGCCGTATTTGCCCGTGGTGGCGGTATTTTTGGCTTATGGCTTGACCCGCTGGGGACAGCGTATCCGCTGGGGTGTTGTTGGTCTAGCAGTTGTGCTGATGTTACTAAACATTTTCCCAGTAGGAGGTGTTTGGGGAAATAGTATAACACAAGTCCTCAGCCCCAATGCTCACCACCGTGCTTATACTGGCCCGGCTTGGCCCCATCCTCAAGTAATTGATGCAATTATTTACACAAACCCATATCTACGCTCAACACTGGGAGTATTACCCTCAACGGCACAAATTAACCAGCACAATTTGAATTACTACGGTGCTCTACAAAACTTCCAGGTTTACGGTCGTCAGGTGGGAACGCGACAAAAGGATATTTTCCAGGATGCGCGATCGCTGTTTTGGTTCCTTACCAAAACCGGCGATCAAGGGTCAGTTCACACAGAGCCAGAAGCTGCCATTGTTCAGACTGTGGAGCACTCGCCCGATTTCCAGCTAGACAAAACTTGGAACTTACCCGATGGCAGTATTCTAAAGCTTTATCACTCATCCAAGCCAGCGGTACAGGTACAAGCACTTTCACAAGGCGCAAGTATGAAGCCGCTCCCCGGCGCAATTCACCTCGAGCGGGTCACTGTACCCAAACAAGCGCCGCCCGGAGTACCGGTGCCAGTAAAATACGAGTGGTCTGGTTCCTGGGAGCAGCTGCAATCCGGCTTGGTGCTGCTGACTTGGCGCCAGGATTCAGGGAGCCCCCCCTCATTCCCTCATCCCCAGTATCGCTGGTTGCATGACCACGGCATCGGCATGGGAGCAATGCAATCGAGCGTCTCTACCGTAGAGTCTGGGGATGGATTTAAAGTGATTGAGCAGATGGCGATGCTGCCTCCTGCCGATATCCCAGCTGGGATTTACACCCTGGAAGCGACTTATCTGAACAGGCATTCAGGTGTTAGCTACCCGCTCCCAGTGCCGCGAGTGACGCTCGCGATCAACCCAGAGTCAGCCACCGTTCCTGCCCCGGAATTGGATTTAGTCACTCAGCTACGAACTCTAGCAGCTGGCTTACCCGAGGGACCACAGGTGCTGGGGCCGATGTTTGAGGAAATTGGGCGCATCAACCAATACGACCCGATCCAAGACTACGTAGTGCAAACGCAAATGGCTTTGGCATACCGTTTGCAACTCGAACCAAAAAACCGGGACTGGGCTTATGCTCTGGCTCTATCAAGAGTTTTAAAGCGGCAGGTGAACAGTGCGATCGCGGCCTTTGAACGGGTGACTCAACTCGACTCCCAAAACCCCTACGCTTACGCCTACCTCGCCTTTGTCCATCTATACAACTGGCAGCCATCGGCAGCCCAAGCCGCCCTCAAAAGCGCTGCTGCCCTCAATCCCAACTTACCCGAGATCCAAACCCTCAGCGGGGTAGCTGCCCTAATGCAAGGTAATCTTGTCAAAGTGTGGCAGCACTTCCAAGCGTTTCAAGTTCTAACCAAAAAGTAATTAGGACCCTGTTGATGTTAAATAGCGCATCAGAACCGACTCGATCTGGGCAATGCCAATTGGCTTAGTTAGATACTCGTTAGCACCGGCTTCCAGACACTGTTCGCGTTCGCCTGCGATTGCCATAGCTGTTACCATCACCACCGGCAGGTCTTGCAAGTCTGGTTCCTGCCGCAGTTTTTTGAGCAAATCCAACGCCGTCACACCATCTAGTAACTGGACATCCAACCAAATTAGATTGGGCTTGAAGCTTCGCACCAACTCCAAACAGCTTTTCGCCTCTGCTAGATACTTGACATTGTAGCCAATCGCCGTCAGATAATTCTGCAACACCAGGGCACTACGGTCATCATCTTCCATAATTAAAATGCGTTTGTTTGCTTCCAGTTTTGGCGATTGCTGGCAGCCCCAAAAAGAATCATTCTCTGACGGCAACGGCTCTTGGGGTCTTTCTGGAAGAAAAAGCGTGAACTCACTACCTTTCCCCAAAGTCGATTGCACTATCACATCCCCACCATGCAGACGAGCTAGCTGGCGTGTCAAGGCCAAACCCAGACCACTTCCTTCGTACTGACGATTAAGCCGACTGTCTAGCTGTTTAAACGGTTGAAACAGCAATTTAAATTGCTCTGGGGCAATGCCAATGCCCGTATCTGCTACAGTAAACGCAATGCCATCGGGGACTTTTTTGATTCGCAGCAACACGCTGCCTACCTGGGTGAACTTGATGGCATTGGAGAGCAGATTCAGGAGCATTTGCTTGACTCGGCGCTCATCCGCAATACAGACATCCGCTTGTGGGTCAATTTGACTGGTCAATTGCAGACCCTTGGCTAAGGCGCGATCGCTCATAATCTTTACAACGTAATCACACAACACCTCCACCTTTAGCGGCACCAGCGTCAGCTCCTCTTTGCCCGCTTCCACCTTAGAAAGGTCAAGGATATCTTTAATTAGCGCCAGGAGGTGTTCGCCACTGGTATGAATGCATGTGATGTATTCCTTCTGTTTGGTATTAAGGGAACCAAACAGCTCTTGCCCCAGCAGCTGGGACAACCCCAAAATCGCGTTGAGAGGCGTCCGCAGTTCGTGGCTCATCATAGCTAAGAATTCACTCTTGGCACGGCTCCCAGCCTCAGCTGCCTCCTTGCTGTGACGCAGCTCAATTTCTACCTGCTGACGCTGTGTGATGTCTCTGACAGCCAGCACTCGCAACAGGTGCCCCTGGTCAGTAATGACTTTGCCTTGGAGTTCAATCGGAAAAGTGGAGCCGTCTTTTCTTAACCCAACCACTTCATAAGGTTTTTCATAGCCTGAAAGGAAAATTTGTCGCATCAACTCTGGGGATTCCGGCGTTACGAGTGAGATTTCGAACCAATGCTTGCCAATCAGTTCACTGATCTCGTAGCCAAACATTGTCGCCAGCGCCTGGTTAACGTCCAAAATTAGCCCACACTCATGCACCATAATCCCTTCAAAAGTGGCCTCGGACAGTCGACGAAACCGGGCTTCGCTCACTTGGGTTTCTAGCTCAGAATTCATCTTTCTTCCTAGAAAGGATACTCCGTACATATTCTCTTGGGCGGGGGCAATGGGCATCAGTATTGTCTTCCACAGGCAAAATTTTCAATGCTTCTGGGGTCATTTTTTGCACAAGTTACATGCGGACGATGAAATACCGAAGCCAGCAGATGCCATTCATTACCCTCCAGGAATGCTTTATACCAACTTTATTGGTTATAGAGCATTTCTGGGCAATTTTTTGGTATTCTAAGCAACCTCCTGTTGTTCTCCTCAGCCATAAACAAGTGCTATTTTAAAAACACCAAAGTTTTTAAGCATATTCCATCCGGCCATATAGGTAATACCAAAGAGTGATTTTCAGGAAAACAGTTGGGAATTATCATATTTTTTGGATAGATGAATCTCCAAGATGATTGCTACTAATCTTTGTTTTTTTTTCACCCTTTGCTAGTCAAAATTAAGGCTTAAAATTAGTCAAGAAAAAGTAATAATTTGTTGCAATTACAACAGGGACGGAAAATAAATTGATGAGTGCTCAAAATCTGAGAATTGTCTCGCTCATTCCCAGCGCCACGGAAATTTTAGCGGCACTGGGGCTAACCGATGCAATTGTGGGGCGATCGCACGAATGCGACTACCCCCCAGAAATTCAATCGCGCCCGGTTTGCACCCAGGCACGATTGAACTCCAATGCCCCTAGCGCCGAAATTCATAACGATGTCAACAACCTATTGCGATCTGCTCTGAGCATTTATCAGATCAAAACTGATGTCTTGGAGCAATTGCAACCCACCCACATTGTCACTCAAGATCAGTGTGATGTCTGTGCCGTCAGCCTTAAAGAGGTTGAGAAGGCTGTTACCACCCTCATCCATAGCCAACCGCAGATTATTTCCTTGCAGCCCAATGTTCTAGACGATGTCTGGGTTGATATTGAACGGGTGGCTGAGGCAACAGGGGTTAAATCGCAACGGTTGGTAGAAGATCTACAATGTCGCGTCAAGATTTGTCAACAAAAGACACAGGCACTATCCGTGACAGAGCTTCCGACTGTCGCCTGCATTGAGTGGACTGATCCCCTCATGACTGCTGCAAATTGGATTCCAGAATTGGTCAAATGGGCAGGAGGACAGCCGCTGTTTAGCGTCACGGGTCAGCATTCCACTCAGTTGTCGTGGGAAACACTCGTAGCGACCAATCCATCTGTGATCATCTTCATGCCCTGCGGCTTTGATTTAAACCGCACTCGCCAAGAGGCGATGTTGTTAACTCAGCGTCCAGAATGGCAAAACTTGCAAGCAGTACAAAGCTCAAGAGTCTACGTCACCGATGGTAACTGGTACTTCAACCGTCCAGGGCCACGACTGGTAGATTCCCAGGAAATCTTGGCAGAAATTTTGCATCCTGAAATCTTCCAATATGGATACATTGGAACGGGCTGGGAACACTTGACATCCTAGAATTGGCAACCGTAGATGCACGCAGATTGTTTCAGATATTCCAGACTATCTGCGTAGCCTACGGCAGAGTTGCGATCGTCTGCCAAGGGTAAGTTTGGTGTGCCAAACTTAGTAGTACGGTACTGAGGGCAACCGCTATGACTGCCGCGCTTACCCAACCTGTCACCTTTGAGGAATACCTGAAGTTCCAGGCTACTCAAGATCTCACCTATGAACTCCATCGAGGGGAGCTTGTACCTGTGCCTGTAGGTCGATCGCCACATGGCAAGATAGCTCGATTTCTAGAAGATACCTTCAGGGCCGAAATGCAGCGGCTAGGATTAGCTTTAGAGACCTATCGAGGTTGTGCAGGTATTACAATTCCCCAGTACGGGCGACGGGATACATCCTACGTGCCCGATGTCATGGTGGTGACAGCTGAACAAGATGTTTATCTCGACAGCTTAACGGACGCTATCTTAGCGGTGGGGATGATTCCTCCCTTGGTTGTAGAGATTGTCAGTGCTGGAACTGTTGCAGCTGATCACCGACACAAACGACGGGACTACAACGCAATTGAGGTGCCGGAATACTGGATTGTGGACTTCATCAATGACGGCGGCTTTCCTGAAGATCCCAAAGTGAGTGTCTGCAAGCTGGTAGAAGGGTTGTATGAAGCCAAGGAGTACCGAGGGAGGGATCGAATTGATTCAGAGCTATTCCAGGAGTTGGTGCTGACAGCAGAACAGGTAATCAGCTTTGGGGGTTGTGTTGCAAAAACTGATTGAGGACTTCCTTGCTACACCAGATCATGGTTGGCTATTTGCAGCCCCCCGGTTGGGTTTGCGCCGCCAAATACTGCCAAGCCGTAATATTTCCAGGGCACCGCGACTGGCTCAAACCCAGCTGTTGTTAGCATTTGCAGTTGGGCTGTCAACGTAGCCAACTGGTCATGACTGGAGTGACCCTGAGTGCTACTGGTTCCAAACTTAGCGCGAAGGGCTGTGAGTGTTGTTCCCTGCTGGGCAGCCCATTCCTCTCGCGCCGCTTGGTAAACCTCTGCCAAAGCTGATGATTCAGCCAGGATCGAGTCTGCATTCCAAAACCAGCTGTTGGGAGCAAGACTCTGACAAATGCGCTGGAATAATTTCAACTTCATCTCGTCCGTGAGATGGTGAATTGCTAGTGATGACACACAGGCATCAAATCCAGTCCCGAGTTCTACCTCAACTGGGTTGTTCGCCCAAGCACCAAAGTCCGCTTCTATCCCAGTCCATCGGTCTGCATACCCAGCTGCCTCAATTTTGCCGAGAGCAAACTGGAGCATTCGCCCAGAGTAATCCACGGCAACCAGCTGGGCATCTGGGCAACGATTGAGTACCTTTAAGCTGAGTTCCCCAGTGCCGCAGCCTAGTTCCAGAATGCGACCACTTGAGGGGGGTAAACAACGGGCGATCGCACTCAGCATCTCATCATACCGGGGCAACAACTGCCTAATGCCGATGTCGAAATCAGCTGTTTGGGCAAAAACTTCTCCTGGAAATATCTGTTGCGGCTGAGCAGAGAAAGGCGCAATACTTTCTGCCGTTGACTCCGCAGGCTGCTTCTTAGGATTTATGTCAGGCGTTGGACTAGGATTCACAATATAAAAGCGTAACTTTAAGGAACGGAAGATGACAGATACATCCTACATTTTTCTGGCTGGAGCCAGTCGAGGCGTCGGTCGAGAAATTGCCCACTGCCTGACGGAAAAACTTCTGTTGGTGAAAGCACTCCTGAGAACAGAAGCCGCTTGTGCGGAACTAGAGACGATGGGAATTAAGGTTGTACTGGGAGATGCCCTAAATGTTCGGGATGTCGAACGCGCAATGCTGGGGGATGAGCCGATTCAAGCCGTCATTAGTACCATTGGGGGTCTACCCAAGGACGGCGAGAGGGCGGATTATCTAGGCAACAAGAATCTCATTGACGCTGCTGTGAAAGCTGGGGTGCAAAAGTTTATTTTGGTTTCTTCGATTGGTAGTGGCGATAGCGCCGTTGCCTTGCCAAACCAAGCGAAAGAAACACTGGCACCAGTCCTGGCAGAGAAAGAGAAAGCCGAGAAGCATCTGATTGCAAGTGGGCTCACCTACACCATCATCCGACCCGGAGGACTAAAATCAGAACCAGCAACTGGCAATGGAGTTGTGACTGAAGATCCAAGAATCGCTGGCACAATTCATCGAGCTGATGTCGCCCAGCTGGTTTGCCGCTGCCTCGATTCTGACCGCGCTAATAATAAAATCCTGTCAGCGGTAGACCGGCAGATGATGTATGGTCACTCAGAGTTTGAGGAACTTAGCCTAAATTGAAGAGAAAGAAGAATCAAGAAGGTAAGCATGAGCAATAAGCTTGACAAGCACCGAATCTTTGAATTCTTTCACCAACTAGGTTTTTGGTCTATTCCCCTTGTTTGTGCACCCTTGCTTTTGTCTCTGGCACTGGCTAAATCGTTACTACCCTCCACGCCAGTTCGCTCAACGGGGGCTCCCCTCGCACGCGACGGGCTCCCCCAGTCAGCAACTCCATCAGCGACTACTTCCCCTCAAAAGCGAAGCTCAGAAGCTGAGCGATCTTCGCAGTCGCACCTTCAGTCGATTCGCCACAGCTTGGTGGCAACAAATCCCTCTGGATCGAAGACTCGTAGCCACAACGATCGCCATCAAGCCAAAGCTTCAGCGCCCGTAAAGGCAGCCTCAGATTTGGAAATGAAAATTGCGATCGCCAATCACGTTAGTAATTTAGTGCTAGCCACCTCTACTCCAGGAATTGTCTTCGATAATGCCGGGCACGCCTTGAGAAAGCTACCAGCAGGGCAAGCGGTCTATGCAAAACCAGCAGGGGACAGCATTGACCTAAATTCATGGCAGGCTCCGCCATCAGTCTGGATTATGCCAGCTCAAGGTGGATATGTCCATGCAGGAGAGCACTGGTATCGAGGCACAATCCGGCTGATTGTCCAGGGCAATGTGCTCTTAGCAGTCAATCATGTGAATTTGGAGAATTATCTGTCCAGCGTCGTTGGCAGTGAAATGTGGTCTAATTGGCCTCTGGAAGCACTGAAGGCTCAGGCGGTGGCTGCTCGTTCTTATGCTCTAGCTCGTTATGTTCAGCCTGCTAACCCCTTCTACCAGATGGGTGCAGATGAAGCTTGGCAGGCTTACAAGGGTTTAGATGGAGAAGCCAGCAGTACCCATCAAGCTGTTAGAGAAACATCTGGGCAGATCCTCAGCTACAAAGGCGGTGTGGTTGATTCTTTGTACGCCGCTACGGACGACATCGTGCTTAAAGCTCATGGTGGTCGGGGCATGAGTCAAGAGGGAGCGCACACCCTAGCTTTGCAAGGCTATGATTACCTGCACATACTCGGTGCCTATTACCCTGGAACAAGTTTGGCTAGACTGCAACAATCAAAGAGGTGAATTTACTGCAGGGAGTGCCGCACCTAATTGAAGCGCGTAGAGGTTGGCATAGACCCCTGCCATCTCAATTAACTCAGTGTGAGTGCCTCGCTCCACGATTTGGCCCTGTTGAATGACCAACACCTGATCTGCCTGGGTGACGGTGCTGAGGCGGTGAGCAATCACGAAGCTGGTGCGACCTGAGAGTAATCGGGCAATAGCTGCTTGCACTAGCGCTTCAGTACGTGTGTCGATGCTGCTGGTGGCCTCGTCCAGAATCAAGATTCGGGGGTTTACTAAAACTGCACGGGCAATGCTGAGCAACTGTCGCTGGCCCTGGCTAAGGTTTGCACCCCGTTCACCCAAAACGGTGGCATAGCCCTGGGGTAGAGTTGTGATGAATTCATGGAGATTGGCGACAATGGCTGCGGCTTCAATGTCGGCAATCGTTGCTTGAGGGCGACCGAAGGCAATGTTTTCGGCAACCGTGCCAGTAAAAAGGATATTGTCTTGGAGCACCAGGCCAATCTGATGGCGCAGACTAGCTTGAGTCACGCTGCGGATATCCATGCCATCCACTTTGACGGCACCACCAGATACATCGTAGAAGCGCAAAATTAGGTTGATGATGGTGCTTTTGCCAGCACCAGTAGGACCGACTAAGGCAATCATCTGACCCGGCTTGGCCAGGAGAGTCACCCCTTTGAGAATGAGCTGTGTGGGATTGTAGCCAAAGGTGACTTGCTCAAAGCTGACCTCGCCCCGGATAGGGGGCATTTCAACCGCATCGGGTGCGTCGTTGAGTTGAGAGGGCTGATCTAACAGCAGGAAGATGCGCTCTAGCCCGGCTAAGGCCGACTGTGCCTGGGTATAAAACTGGCTCAGGATTTGGATCGGTCGGAAAAACTGCTGGACGTAGAGCAAGAAGGCAGTCACCGTCCCCACCGTAGCTGACCCAGTGACTGCCATATAGCCGCCTAATGCGAGTACTGCTCCAGTTGAGAGCGTATTCAGAAAATCGATTGAGGGCAAAAAAGCAGCGGTAATTGCCACGGCCTGTACATTGGCATCGCGGTTGGCAGCATTGAGAATGTTAAACTCTTGAATGTTGAGTTGAACTCGATTGAAGGCTTGCGCTTCGCGCACACTGCTAATATCCTCTTCCAGCTTAGTGGAAAGCTCACCAATCGTCTGACGGGTGACGCGAAACCTGGCCCTAGCCCAGCGAGCAAAAAAGCCTGTGGTGAAAATCATCAGCGGCACGATTAGGTTGCTCACAAGACCTAGAGGCAGGTTGAGCAGAAGCATGGCTAGGACAATTCCTACCAGGCTAAACAGATTGCCCAGCATTTGAGCAACTGTCAGTCCAAATGCCTGGTTCACCACACTCACGTCGTTGAGCAGGCGACTCATCAAGTCCCCGGCTTCGCTGCGGTCAAAGAAGCTCAAAGGAAGGCTTTGAATTTTCTTGAAAATGTCAAAGCGCAGTTGCGCCAGCAGATGCTGCATGATCCAACCCACGCGATAGATCTGAGCGCGGATTGCCAAGATGCCCCCCACGTATATAATTACAAGCACAGCCAGCAGCAGCAGCAGCCCCCGCAAGTTGCCCTGACGGATGAGATGGTCAATCGACCAGCCGATTAATAAAGGTCCAAGCGCCTGAGTAGCTGCACCTATGGAAACAAACCCTAAGACAATTGGGATTTTTTGGCGATAGGGTCGCAGGTACTGCAACAGGCGTAGCAAGGTCGGGATTTGCCTCGCTGCCTTTTGTTCCGGCGCCACAACGGGTCCGATAGCTCTCATTCAATGCTCCTGACCGAAAAAGGCTCTTTCTTGACCTGAGACTCCAGAATCGAGCCGTAAAGCGGGCTATTACGCATCAGTTCATCATGAGTGCCCTGTGCTACCAGATGCCCTTTATCCATGAGGAAAATGCGGTCAGCGTTGCGTACAGTGCTAATCCGCTGTGCAATCACGAAGGCAGTGCAAGTCTTGTGACGCATCAGGTCATCCAGGGATTCCTGGATCTGGGCAGCAGTCTTGGCATCGACGGCAGAGGTGCTGTCATCTAAGATCAGGATGCTGTAATTGGTCAGCAGCGTGCGGGCGATCGCAATCCGCTGCTTTTGTCCCCCGGATAAGCCAACTCCCCGTTCACCCACCACGGTTTCATACCCTTGGGGCAAGCTGGTGATGAATTCGTGGATCTGAGCAGTTTTGGCAGCGGCGATCACCGCTTCCATCGGGGCATTCGGCGCCGCATAGGCAATGTTATCGCCAATAGTACCTGAGAACAGCGTCGTCTCCTGGAATACAATGCCAATTTGAGAGCGCAGGCTCTCCAGGGTCAGTTCTCTCACATCATGACCATCAATGCGAACAGAGCCTGCTGTCACATCGTAAAAGCGGGGGATCAGGTTCATAATCGTACTCTTGCCAGAGCCGGTGCTCCCTAGAATCGCAATTAGCTCTTTTGGCTTGGTTTCAAAACAAATGCCTTTGAGCGCAACGCTAGCAGCTCCGGGATAGCGGAAATGGACATTTTCGAAGGTGATGCGGTGAGTCGTAGGGGACTGCTTTCCGGTTGGGCCGGTATAATTTTGCAAGGGTATCGCTCCCGGTCGGTTGCGAATCTCAATCTCAGCATCCACCACCTCGTAGACTCTTTCTGCCGAAGCTGCAGCTTGCGCAATTACTGGTGCCGCAAAGCCCACCAGCAAAATCGGCTGGAGGATCAACATCAGGTAAGAGTTAAATGCCACTAGCTCACCAATTGTGAAAGATCCCCCAATCACCTGTGACCCACCATACCCCACCACGGCGACAGTGATCAGATTACTCAGCAAAAATATCAGCGGGAAGGTATTGCGGAGGGCGCTGATCGTTTGCATGTTCACCGTCACTAGGTCATCGTTTAGCCTGGTGTACCTTGACATCTCTGCTGACTCGCGCACAAAGGCTTTGACAACGCGGATGCCGATCAGGTTCTCCTGTAAAACGGCATTCAGGTCACCGAGCTGTTGTTGCACCAAACTGAAAAGCGTTTGATTTATCGTTAGAAAACGAGCTAGCAAAATGGCTGCCAAGGGCACCATTGCCAGGGTAATCACCGCCAGTTGCCAGTTCATCACCAGTATAATTATTGTGACGGTAATCAATGTAACCAACGAACCTACTACCTGGATCAGGCTGGTGCCTACAAAGGTTCTGATCTGCTCTACATCGCTGGTAATGCGTGTCAGGAGTTGTGAGGTTTGTACCTGGTCGTGGTAGCTGAAACTGAGGTTTTGGATCTTTTTGAAGATTTTGTTGCGCAGATCATAGGCAATTCCCTGCGAAGCTTGCTCTGCCCAAAAGCTCTGCCCGAAGTTGAACATGCCCCTCCCTATGGCGACTAAGACCATTGCGCCAGCGCTATAGAGAACCGTTCGCAGATCCTGCCGGGCGATGCCTTGATCGATCGCCCAGCGGAATAATTGTGGGGTCACGGCATTGGCAGCCGTCAGCAGCATTAAGCTCACAAAGGCCCCAGTCACAATTAGCCAGTAAGAGCCCAAGCTCCAGATGACGCGCTTAAGAGATTGCATAGCCTGCTGTCGTCTTCTCGATATCTAGGAAAATCGCCCTGAATGCTACATTAACACTACAACTAGAATACCTCCACTTCCTCGATGCTTAATACACTTCACAACATCAGCCAATCCCACGTTCCAATCAGTACTCAAGCCAGTTTGCCTAATGTCCAATAGCTTCCCTTATTTAATTTTCTCAAAAATAAAATGTAGTTCATTATACACCAATCTTAGTAATTATACACTAGTTTAGATAGAGAAACCATACTACTTCAATTGACTTTATAGGATTTTGGGTTGAATCTTTAGCTAGCAATATATGACTTTACATTACTTTTTCCGCCTGCCAAAACTGAATATATAGATTAAATTATCTGAAATCAGAACCTTCAGCATCACCTGATTCACAGCAGAGTTTTATGGTGACAGCCATGAGATCCTGTACCCCTTTTCTTGGGCTCAGGTATGTTTGCTTTAAAATTTTTAGTTTTCTAACATGGTTCAAATTGCAGATTTACCTTGGTGTTTAGTTGCTTCCGCTAGGAATTTTTCCTATTCCTCTCTTGAGTGTTTATATCTTGATTATCAGTTTGCTTGTTTTAAATTTGGTCTGCCTCCTTATTTACACGTAAGGATTCAGGTCTGGGAGCAACAGATGGCATCATGTAGTAGTCTAGCTAT
>CAXUIG010000196.1:0-12257 GCA_964250845.1 uncultured bacterium
GCCTGGCCCCCTGCCCCCACCCTGCTCCAGTTATTTATCCGGGGCAATCCTTTCAGGGGCAGTGCTGATCTCACCCAAGTGGCGCTCTCTTGGCTTCATAGATTATTAGGAGCGGGAGATTTACAAGCCTTAATCATCTACGGTAGTCCATATGTACTACAGCAGTTTCTCCCAGTGCTACCGCCAGAGCTGCCTTGCGTATTCTCCTATGGACAGATGGCAGCTGCCCAGGCGATCGCCCTTAAAACATTATTGGGCATATAAAGTCTACTATTCTTTAGACATAGTTCCGCTACTGTTGACAGCCCAAGCAGATAATTTCCAGAGTCTTAACCTGCCGTAAACTATTAGAAATAGGATGATTGCTGTCTGAATCGGCTGTATACGTCACATCCACCAGCAATGCCACCGCCTAATTTGTTAAATTTT
Organism: uncultured bacterium; assembly: GCA_964250845.1. Classification (GTDB taxonomy): domain Bacteria; phylum Cyanobacteriota; class Cyanobacteriia; order Cyanobacteriales; family Chroococcidiopsidaceae; genus CAXUIG01. The sequence goes on from CAXUIG010000196.1 coordinate 430, forward strand.
AATGACAGTTGCAATAATTTTTAATATAATTTGAGAGAAAACAGAGTCAAAATAAAAAATATTACAGTATCACAAACTACAAAATTATCGCTACAACAACCGAATCCTTAGCTGTCTTTGCGCCTTGTGAGTGTTGAACACAATGTTCCTGTTAGTTTTTAGGTTAAAACCATGAGTTTGAATACGCTTCAATCTATCCGGTACTCTCTGGAAGTAATTCAAGAGGAAGCACGTCAACTGGTACAGAAGGGAGTGCTCAGCCGACAGCAACCAATATACACTCTCTGCCAGTACATTCCGGCTCGTGAGTGGGTTTGGGTTGAATGTGAGCTGGAAAAATGCGACTTCTTACTGCGTGATCGAATTGCCGATCTGATCGGTCGTGAAGAATGGGATAACGACTAAATTAGCTATCAGCTAAGAGGGACTGGAGTCAGGGTCTCTCAGCTTTTCGAGTTCCATTCGGATGGCAGAAAGTTGTGCCGTAAGTTCCTGTAACTCCAACTGCAAATCGGGTGACGCTGGCTGGGTAGGCGAGGTGGTGACGGTGGAAGGGGAGGCTGGCGATGTTGAACCAGGCGGCTGATTGCGGATCTGGTTCAACATGTTATCGACAAAATTACGGGCTTCTTGCTCGGTCATCTCTCCCTTCGCCGCCCACTCTTGAGCCATCTGGCTTAACTCTAACCTCAGTTGGGAAAGGTTTTGATTTCGCTTTTGAGGGTCTTGTAAGGTTTCAACCAGGGAAGCCGTCGCACCCAAGGTAACGTGAAATCCTTGTTGCAGTAACTGGGTCAGGTTATCCGAGTTCATCGCCGCTGTTGAATAAGGGGGAAAATGTCGCAGGCCGAAACGAACACCGTGGGAGTCGTGAGCCGGTGACTGATTGCATTGATTCTACAGCAGTTTTTGTTACTAGTTTCAACCGACGCGGTCTAAGTACTGGTTGAGGTCTTCGATCACTCTGGTGAGTTCGGCTTCGGTGGTCAAGCGGATACTGGAGTCCCGGACGGTGATCAGGACTTTGGCGGCGAAGGGACTGGGCCAGATATTAGGATTGCAGAAAATCTCTAGAAAGACATCCCCGGTGTAGCGGTATTCCATCGATTTCTGGGGATTGGTGCCGCCGGTAGTAGCCTTAGTGCTAGAGGCTTTTAGGCTCTGCATCAATTGTGCGATCGCTTCTTGTAAATCCCGTGCTGCCTGGGGTGAGAAGTTGAAGGAAACAGAACCTTCAACCAGGTTGAGTGTCAACTGAGAAGTAGACATAGACTATGTATCTAAATATCCTGCTACTTAATGTTACCTGTGAGCACACAAGCACTCAGTCTGGTTTTTATGTCTACCCAGTGGACTCCTGCCAAGCTGGGTAGGACAACATGAGCTGCCCCCACCCGCTCAGCAGGTCCGAGCCCTACAGTCCACATACCAGCGGACATAGCTGCCTCAATCCCCACGGCGGCATCTTCTACGACAACACATTGAGCAGGTTCGAGTCCCAACTGATTAGCTGCGTATAGAAACAGGTCGGGTGCTGGTTTGGGGCACTGTACGCTGTATCCGTCTGCGATCGCATCCAGGAAATCAACAATACCCAATTTCTCCACAACCATTCGCGCATTTTTACTGGCTGAACCAATGGCAGTCTTAATGCCTGCTTGTCGCAGCTCCTTCAGCAACTCCAGCGCTCCTGGCAACAAGTCGGCTAGGGAGATGGTTTGAATCGATTCCACATAGTAGCGGTTCTTGCGCTCCATCATCTCCTGGAGTTTTTCCTCAGGATATTGGCGATCGCCAAGAATGCGCAGCAGGGATTCACGACGAGATACCCCCCGCAATGCTTCATTTGCCTGTCGATCAAAGGGCAACCCTTCGTCATCGGCAAGCCGTTGCCACGCCCGATAATGGAATTCTGCAGTATCAGTTAGCACGCCATCCAGGTCGAAAATGATGCCCCGGATTTGGGATGGAGGAATGGGAGTGAAATCAAACTCGTGCCAGTTGGCACGCCAATGTAGCCTAAACTTTAAGCGCGTCCAGCCAGGAGGTAGGTGTGGAGTTGCAACGGGACCATCTTTTGTAAATTTGATTCCACCAAATCCAAAAACCACTGCTTGCCAGATGCCGCCAGCGGAAGCACCATGAATTCCATCCGCTGCATTACCTCGGGTATCCTCCAAATCCACCATTGCCGCCCGGACAAAATGCTCATAAGCCTCTACTGACTTGCCCAGATCGGCGGCTAAGATGGCATGGATGGCTGGACCAAGAGATGAACCATAGGTGATGTCGGTGCGAGGGGCGTAGTAGTCCCAGTTCTTCTGCAATGCGGTTTGGTTGTAGGGCTCCTCCTCCGATTCCCGCATTAAATAGAGCAACATCAAGACATCTGGCTGTTTCAGCACTTGTCGTTTGTTGGCTCCATCAATACCTAAAATGGATTGCATCGCTTGTGTGCGTGGTTCGTAATCTTTGAGATTGATGTCTTCTAGATTGAAAAATCCTTCAAACTGCTCGATCAGTCCTGTCAACGGGTCATTTGGAATCCAGAGGTTGGTAGCAATGTCTTGCCAGCGCGATCGCCGCCCTAAAGTCAGGTTGAGTTTCTGTTGCAGTTCAGCCGCTCGTTCGGGGAAAGTACTGTTGAGCCAATCGTAAACAGCAATTGCCTTTTCTAGATGCCATTGCACCATCCGATTGGTGAAGGCATTGTTACTGACGTGCTCATGATATTCATCCGCTCCAATTACTTCTCGAATTTCATACCGTTCATACTTTGTGTTCCACTCGACGCGGCTCATCCAAAAAACAGCGGTATCGAGAATAATTTCAGCGCCTTGGTCTCGCATCCATTTGTCGTCAGCGGTTGCTTGCCAGTAGTACCAGATGGCATAGGCAATATCTGCACTAATGTGAATTTCGCGATCGCGGCACCAAATCCGTATATCTTCTGCATAGGGGTCATTAGGCAGTGCCCAACGGGGAGTCACCTCATCGCCTGTGTCTGCACTTTCCCAGGCATACATGGCTCCCTTATATCCATAATAAGCCGCTTTGCGTCGCGCTCCATTCAGTGTGTAGTAGCGGTACGCGAGTAAATTATGGGCGAGGGCAGGTTGGGTAAAAATGAAGAATGGCAGGATAAAGATTTCCGTATCCCAAAAAATATGACCGCGATAGCCAAAGCCTGAGAGGGTTTTGGCTGGAATGCTGACTTTGTCGTCCAGACGGGAAGCAGCGATCAGCAGTTGAAAGAGGTTGTAGCGAACAGCGAGCTGCGCTCTGGTATCTCCCTCAATCACGATGTCGCTTTGCATCCATACTCCATTCCATGCCTGTTTGTGGGCGAGGCGCAGCACTTCATAGTCAGCGACTTCAGCCAGTTTTGCTCTAGCTGCCTGGGCCGGAGCCTCCACTTCTCGTGAAGTAAACACGGTAATGATATTATCTATTATAATTTTTTTGCCGATGGACGCCATAAATTGGGCGCTTAAGGTCGGGTAGCTAGGAGCACTCGTAACTTGCAACGATGCCTCAGCCCCAACGAGCGCCATTCCCGATGCTATACCCAGTTCTATGCGAGAACTGCGGGTACGCATGTGCAACCAAACTCCCTGGTTAGTTTTCCCCTGGTCGATCCATTCCCAATGATTGAAGCCCTGATTTTCGGGATACCCGTTGATGCTTGACTGGACTTCAACTATACCATTAAAATTCACGGGAGTTACCTGAGTGCGCAGCCCGAGTACGTGCTCATCTGCAAGGCTAGCAAAACGCTCGAATTGCAGGTCTACCATTTTTCCAGCAGGAGAGCGCCAACGGACTGAGCGAGTGAGGATGGCACCACGGAGGTCAAGCTGCCGCTCATAACTGAGAATCTCGCCCCGATCTAACCGAAAGCGATCGCCATCAATCACTACCACTAACGGCAGCCAGTCTGGGCAGTTGACCAGTTCCTTATATACGATTGGCACATCATCGTAAACTCCGTGAATTAGGGTTGCTGGCGTCGCATGCGGGTAGCCCTCCTCGAAGCTACCACGCGTGCCCAAGTAGCCGTTTCCAATCGTGAAAACAGTTTCTCTGGAATGCAACAGATCGGGAGCGAATTGGGTTTCAGTTAAGGTCCAGTCAGTGTAGATCAACGGATGAGTTTGACCTGTTGTATTCATTGGCGCTGCTTTAACTAGAGTGAACGGGAATTAAATACTTTCTACCGAGACTTGTGTTTTTCCAAAATACTGTCCGCTCTCGGTTTGTAAATTAGATAAAACAAGGCTTCCAGATAGCGCAGTAGCGCTTCTTGGCTGTCCGAGTGAATGTAATTCCAAAAACTGGAGATTTTAGCAAGCAGCAGTAATTTATTTGTGTGTAGCTCCCAGTTATAATCGTCACGCACCCGCCCAATCCCACGTTCAGAGAGCTGGTGCCAGTATTCTGGATTAGCGTCGCACCTCTCAATAAAGTTCAGAATTTTCTCAGCCGTTCCTTCAAGGTCTGTAGGATCGATCGCAAACCCATATTTGCCATCTTCAAGGATCTCTAATGCACCCCCAAATTGAGTTGCGAAAGTTGGCAACCCAGAGATCATTGCTTCGAGAATCACCCGCCCAAAGGATTCAAACCGCGCAAAATGAACAAACAGTCCGTTAGAATCTGCAATCGCCCGATAGGCTTCGCCTAGATCGGGGCTCGAAAGGCACATTCCAATCCAACGGATATGTCCGTGGAGATCATAAAGGTCAACAAGCTCGTGAAGTTTTTCAATTTCCCTGGCTTCTTCTGGATTTGTGGCTTCAGTAGCATTCACCTTGGTGGTCACAAAAATTAGGTTGCAGCGTTCTTGCAGGGCATTGCTTTTGCCAAAGCACTCAACTAAACCCGTGATATTTTTGATCGAGTTGATCGAAGCGATTGCCAGAATGGGTCGTTTACTAGAGACTTTCAAATCACCTACGATGTAAGGCTCTTCACGGCTAAAAAGTAATTCTCTCACGCGGACACGATCTCTAGCATTTCGCTGCTCGCTGCGATCATAGGGAAAGAAAATTGCCTCATCTACTCCAGGTGGCACTCGGTTAAACTTCGGGCTGAACAGATCCACCCCATCAATGACGTGATAAAGCTCTGGCATCGTGAAGCATTTGTAAGACTCATACTGTCCCATTGCGTCGGGTGTACCCACAATTTCCTGTTGGGATGATGTGATGATGAAGTCTGCTGCATTCATCCCGATCAGATCGGCTGCAAATTGGGCTGAAAAGTGGTACTGCGGTTCAAAATCTTGCCAATACAAATTACCGAACAGATATTTGGGCTTTTCTAACGAATGTGCGATATTACACTGCGTTACCTTCAGGCGGCGCGCTAAGAGAAAACCGACTAAGTTACCGTCACTGTAGTTACCAATGATTAAATTTGGGCTTCCACCCATTCGTGTCAGTAGCTCTTTTTCTGCATCCAGTGCAAAGGTTTCTAGGTAGGGCCAAATCTCAAATTTAGAAATCCAGTTCTGTGTTACGTTAGGATTGAACTCTCGAAACGGAACGCGCAAGATCCAGCCGTTGTTGGTATTTTCAATTTTTTCAATCCTATTGTTGCAGGCTGTTCCTTCGCAATTGGGAATCAGGCGGGTGAGGATTGCGACGTGGGGTTGAATCCCAAGCACATCAAGACCTGCCAATTTAATTTCTGCGGACAGCTTATTCTCTAGACTCCGAGCCTGCTCTAGCACATAGATCACCTGTCCCGTGGTCTCGGGACGTCCCAGGACACTTTCTTGCCCAACCCAACCATGGATCGATATCAGAACAACGCGAAATACGGTGGTAATGCGGGAAACAAATGCTGACAAAATCGCAGGTTCTGGCGTATTTAGAAGGCGATCAAGCAGTTCAAGCGTTTCGCGCACGCGCGATGCAGTGTTGCCCCAACCAGGTTCAAAGCCAAATTCTTGAAAATCCAGGTGAAATTTTTGGTAGGGTTCGTCCGGCTGCTGCTGGCTGACAAATGCAATCGCTTTTCTGATTTGTTGTAAGAGCTGAGCACCTGAGTGAATGCGCTCGTTGAGCATCAAAGGAACACCGTTATATTGATGTCGGCGCAAGACATCAAACAACGCCTCCAACCAATACTCCGGTTGGCTTAGCAGTTGGCTGCACAAATGACTGTTGAGAAATGCTAGACCTTGACCAATGTTTCTCGGGTCGCTAATTGAGGGGTAGCTTTTATAGAAGGGAGCCAGATCAATTTCCAGAATTTGAGATTGATAACGATTGACGTAGCGATCTCGTGCATCCAGCAGTTCTCGTGGCATCATTAGCTCTAAATGGGCTAAATCAGCCGTTAATCTCCATACTTGTTGACTTGCAATCCAGGGGCGGAGCACAAGCCAAATACTGTCGCTTTCTAGAATCAGTTCGTGGGTGCAGTTAATCAGTTGACCTAAGGAGGAGGAATGAAAGAAATAGGCTGGCTTTTGAGATTGCTGGCAATAGTCGGAAAATGAGCGCAAAATTTCATTTCTGAGAAAATACCGCTTAGGTGTAGCACCTAAAATGTCGAGGAATTTGCGCAGGTCGGTTTTCTCATCTTTCGTCAAAACAGCTTGAATTAGTTGATGCATAACACAGCTCCAACTCAAGACACTAGAGTGTCCAAGGGTAGTAGGTTCGGTGACTGAATCACAGCAGCAGGTTACACCTAGCTTTCAGGAGACTTTGTATAGACATGGAAGGTCTGAAAGTTCTGGATGTTCTGGGGAAATTAGATAGTGTTTGAACCATTGGCTTGCCCGGTGACCTACTTCCTTTAGTCTACGAGGTTCCTCATATAGATGAACAGCTCGTGGAATAATCGTATCCGTTCAGGGGGTGTACTGCCGTTTAGACTTAGACTAACTGCCTCCGCAGGGCGGTTAGTCTAAACTTTATTTAACGTGAGTTCGATCAAGACTTATGCCAAGTATCGACAAAAACGCGACTTTTGTGACCCAGATCAATCACATCAAGGTTGACCCGAAGAACCAAGACGCGCTTGTCCAGCGCATGACCAAACAGATCGACGATGTTGCGATGAAGCAGCCCGGCTTTATCTCTAGCAGCATCCATAAGAGCCGCGACGGTCATCACGTCGTCAACTACGTGCAGTGGGAAAGTACCGAGCTTTTGGATGCCTTCCATAAGACGCCCGAATTTCAGGCGCACTTTGAAACCTACAAGGGCTACGTTTTAGAAGCCGGTCCAGTAGTCTATGATATTGTCTACTGCCAAGAGGCATGAGCATTGAAGAAACTTTAGGTAGCACAAGTATCGGTCACTCCCACTCAATAGTGCCGGGGGGCTTGGAGGTGATGTCGTAAACTACCCGATTGATGCCCTTGACTTCGTTCACAATGCGGTTAGAGATAGTTTCCAACACGTCGTAAGGAACCCGAGACCAGTCAGCGGTCATGCCGTCTTCACTGGAAACCAAGCGCAAGACGATCGGGTAAGCGTAGGTGCGCTGGTCGCCCATAACGCCTACACTGCGGATGGGCAGCAAGACGGCAAAGGCTTGCCAGAAATCCTGATAAATGCCACGTCGATTAATTTCTTGACGAACAATGAAATCGGCATCGCGCAAAATCTCTAACCGCTCTGCCGTGACTTCGCCCAGGATGCGAATCGCCAATCCGGGACCGGGGAAGGGTTGGCGTTGCACAATTTCTTCTGGTAAGCCAATGGAACGACCGACTTTGCGGACTTCATCTTTGAAGAGTTTACGCAGGGGTTCGACCAGCTTGAATCGTAAGTCTTTGGGCAAGCCACCGACATTGTGATGGCTCTTAATTTTCACTGCTACTCGTTCACCACTCTTGGGATCGACGTTGGTGTCAGCTGATTCGATCACGTCTGGATAGAGGGTGCCTTGAGCCAGGTAATCAAAGGGACCGAGACGCTTGGATGCTTCTTCAAACACGCTGATGAATTCGTGACCAATCCGGCGGCGCTTTTCTTCCGGATCAGTGACACCGCCAATGACATCTAGGAAGCGATCGCGCGCCTGAACATACTCCACCGGAATATGGAACTGCTCGTGGAACAACTTCACCAATCGTTCCGGCTCTAATTTCCGCATGAAGCCCTGATCGATAAATACGCAAGTCAGCTGATCCCCAATCGCTTGATGGAGCAAGAAGGCAAGCGTAGAAGAATCCACACCACCAGAAAGCGCCAATAGCACCCGCTTCTCGCCCACTCTAGCTCTAATTTCCCGGATCGCTTCCTCCACAAACGCAGCAGTTGTCCAAGTGGGTTCGCAGTCGCAGATGTGGTACACGAAGTTGCGAATCAGGGCAAGTCCGCCCAGAGAATGCACCACCTCTGGATGAAACTGGACGCCGTAAAGTTTCTTTTCGTGGTGGGCGATCGCCGCACAGGGGGTATTTTCCGTATGCGCCAGCACTTCAAACCCATCTGGCAACATCCTACACGAGTCGCCGTGGCTCATCCACATCGTTGTGCCATTTTCCACGTTTGTCAACAAGTCCGTGGGGTCATCGATCAATAACGATGCCTTCCCGTACTCCCCCCGCTCGGCCCTTACCACTTCCCCACCCAGCTGGCTCACCATCAGCTGCATTCCATAACAGACACCTAAGATCGGAATGCCCAACTGCCAAATTTCTGGGTCACAATGAGGCGCTCCCTGGTCATAGACCGAACTGGGGCCACCCGAGAGGATAATTCCCTTGGGATTGAGCTGCCGCAACTGGGCAGCTGTGGTGTGATAGGACAGGACTTCGGAATAAACCTGCGTCTCACGAATCCGACGCGCAATCAGTTCGGAGTACTGAGAGCCGAAGTCCAGAATCACAATCATTTGGCGATTTAGCTGCCCCAATGATTCGCTTTCAGGCCGTGTTTCTGTCTGTAGAGTCACCGACTTAAATCCTGATCGAGAGAGTGTGGTATTTACAAATTAACCGTTACATCCCTATGGTAGAGTTTGATAATAAACACCTACCCTAGGATAGATTTTTTAAAAAATTATTAATTGATAGAAGATACAGTTATTTTTATTCTTACTAATCTAACACAACTTTGCCAGTAATGTCCAGATAAGTGGATTGCGGCTAAGGTCGATAAATTCAGACAAATTTATTACTTCTGACTGCTGCCCAGCCCCTCATAAGCAGCCTATTCTACAAGAAGATAGTCGAAGACTGCCGTCGTCGCCAAGTGACTCCTGCATCTCAGGTGTCACACGGTAAAGTGGCTCCTCACCTGCCTATTTGCTCAACTTAACATTTGATTTGGCGCCAGTGGAAAGCTTCTCTTCCCCAATAGATCTGATCCAACCCCTTCCGGCACCAGAGCCGGTACTCCCGACCCCATCACCGCAGAAAATTTCCAAGCAAGCGATTCGCACTAGCCTCCAAGCGTCTACACTCGATGGCGTGCTTGCTGTCATCTTTAGTGCTAGTACCGGCGGCGTATTGTTGACTAATTTCTTACTCAATCTGGATGCTACCCCTGTAGAAATCGGTTTGATGTCGTCAATTCCCATGCTGGTTAATTTGCTCCAACCAGTAGGAGCCTATATCGCTGATCGCACCAGCAGCCGCCATAATTATTGTTTGTGGATTTTTGGTATATCTAGGCTGTTGTGGCTGATATTACTGCTAGGAATCGGCTGGTTCAGCTGGTCTAATACTGACCCACATCCGTTGGTCATGTGGACACTAGTAATAATTCTTGCTACCAACATCCTGGGAGCATTTGGCGGTTGCGCGTGGTTCAGCTGGATGGCGGCTTTGGTTCCCCATCGCTTGCGGGGACGCTATTTTGGCCTTCGCAATAGTGTCGCTAGCTTGACCAATCTACTCAGTGTGCCGATACTCGGCTTTATAGTCTCTGCTTGGTCTTGTGATCCAGTATACGGCTATAGTGTGGTCTTGTTGTTGGGAATCGTGGCGGGGATAGCGAGTTTAGGATTTCAATTTTTGATGGCGGATGTGAACCCGCAACTTCCTCAAGGCGCTGCCCTCTACAGGTCAAAACTAGAAGGTGTTTCCCGTCTCGACCCAGAGGAAAATGCCCAGTCCCAGAGCGGGGAGTTCAGCATCCTTAAGGATGCCAATTTCTTGAAGTTTTTGCTCTACTTTGGTCTGTGGATGTTTGCCGTTAACCTCAGCGCGCCCTTTTTTAATCTCTACCTGCTGGACAACTTGGCTTTAGACCTGCGTTGGGCCACAATTTACACGAGTTTGATCTCTGGGGCAAACTTATTAATGCTGCTGTTGTGGGGCAAGTTGGCAGACCGGGTGGGGAATCGTCCGCTACTGTTGTTAGTTGGCATTCTGGTAGCAGTGACACCCTTATTATGGCTGGGGGCTGGGGCTAACTCACTTTCCCTGTGGTTGTGGCTACCGCTCATACACCTCCTGACTGGCGGGACAGGAGCTGCAATTGACTTGTGCAGCAGCAATATTCAGATGGAACTGGCACCCGTGGATCGTCCTTCGAGATATTTTGCGATCGCCGCAGCTGTTGCTGGTGTCTGTGGTGGTTTGGGAACAACAGCTGGGAGCTTCTTAGCCGAGAGCGATTATATCGGTGGCTTACCCGGATTGTTTGCTATCTCAGCAGTTGTGCGATTAATCGCTTTGTTACCCCTGGTCTTCGTCCGAGAGCAACGCTCTGTGCCAGTGGTTAAGGTAATGCGAGATCTCCTCAGCTTCAAGTTTCGACTTGTGCCACTTCCAGCAGCAACAGTCTCAGATCCGGCAGAATAGACGTAACGTTAGGGATTAGGGATTAAGGGTTGGGGAAAACCCAACCCTTATAAAAAAGGATGAATCAAGTAGATTACCTGCGGATCAGTTTAATTGACCGTTGCAATTTCCGCTGTCATTACTGTATGCCGGAAGGGACAGAGCTTGACTATATCCTGCGGCAACAGCTATTGACTCATGAAGAACTGCTTACTCTGATTCAAGAGGTTTTTATCCCAGTCGGATTTACCCGGTTTCGCTTGACCGGGGGTGAACCACTGTTGCGTCCGGGTGTGGTGGAATTGGTACGAGCGATCGCATCTCTCCCCCAAACCCAAGATCTTTCCATGACCACCAATGGCTCAAGGCTTGCTGAGATGGCGCAAGACCTTTACGACGCTGGTTTACGACGCATCAATATTAGTCTGGATTCTCTCGCTCCAGAAACCTTTGATCAGATTATCGGCAATCGCGGTCGTTCCCGTTGGGAGCAAGTTTGGTCAGGTATTCAGGCTGCCTATCGGGTGGGATTTGACCCCTTGAAGCTTAATGTGGTTGTGATTCCAGGCATCAATGACCATGAAGTGCTGGATTTAGCTGCTCTGACGATTAACCGGCAGTGGCACGTCCGGTTTATTGAATTCATGCCAATTGGTAATGATCAGCTATTTGCAGATCAGGGTTGGGTAGCTTCAGCCGACTTGCGGCACCGTATCCGCGAACGCTGGGGCTTGACAGAGTCGCAAGTCCGTGGTAATGGGCCAGCCGATGTGTTCCAGATTCCTGGAGCCAAAGGCACACTCGGCTTTATTAGTCAGATGTCAGAATGTTTTTGCGATCGCTGTAACCGGATGCGCCTCTCAGCTGATGGCTGGTTGCGGCCCTGTCTTTTGAATGAAACAGGTCAAATTGACCTGAAAACAGCCCTGCGCATGGGTGCTGACCCAGCCCAATTGCGAGAGCAGGTGGGTCAGATGATGGCAATCAAACCAGAGATTAACTTCAAGCAGCGGGAATCGGGGACAACCGGGGCCTACACCCGCACCATGTCGCAAATTGGTGGGTAGGGGAG
>CAXUIG010000197.1:0-12242 GCA_964250845.1 uncultured bacterium
CCCCATTCTTCCTCCACACCCCACCTCAATAGGTAATTTAAATGTGTTTTAGCTTATCAACCGGATGGTCTGACATCTATTACAAGTATGCTATCTCGTTTGCTATTCGGCCTGAATCCAACCCGTGAAACAATACACGCTCTTGACAAAATCCGAGCTGTTCTTAACACAATATCTGAACATGTATTCATCCAAAAATTTATAATTTTTAACTTTGCTCTCCCGAAAGGCGTTAGCACGAATTTAAAGCAGACCACAAAGTAGCATAATTCTTCGCCTCTATGAGCGTTGGGAAGCTTTTAGAACTTGTTTTTGTAGAGCATAAATTACTGAAATTAACCCCAGTATTAGTAACTGTGTTGCTCTGGTGTGATATTGATCATCCCACACCTCCCAAGCAACAATTCATATGTCCGCCGAACAAACCCAATGCTCCAACGGTCCATTTTTACCAGACTCGTTGCCAAACTCCAATATCGGCAAGTTTTATATAACTTCCTAGCTTTGGACACCACGCCTGCGAGATGTGTTGTGGTATTTTTAAGGTACGATGGCGTACACAAGCGTTCAACTCGCTACAGTACGGGAGGCACTCGGCATTCAAAGGCTTACCATCAGGCTTTTGTAGTATGAGGCTTGACTTTAAATGCGAGTATTGCTGCTATATCCCCTCTTTCCTAAATCGTTCTGGTCTTTTGACAAAGCGCTGGAACTAGTCGGACGCAAGGTTTCGCTCCCCCCTCTGGGCCTGCTCACAGTCGCGGCTATTTTGCCCCAAAACTGGGAGTTCCGCTTGGTGGATCGCAACGTTGAGTTTGAAACCGAAGCCGATTGGGGTTGGGCAGATCTGGTGATCGTCTCAGGCATGATTGTCCAGGAACTCGATATGCTGTGCCTGATCCGCGAGGCGAAACGGCGCGGTGTTCTTGTGGCAGTGGGTGGTCCCTATGTCACATCCGTTCCTGATGCAGCAAAAGCTGCGGGGGTGGACTTTCTGGTTTTGGATGAAGGCGAGATTACCTTGCCGCTTTTGGTCAAAGCCCTCGACCGGGGTGAAACATCAGGGATATTCCATGCTGGGGGCGAAAAACCTGATGTGACTAGCACACCGATTCCTCGGTTTGACCTGCTGGAGCTTAGAAACTACAACCAGATGTCGGTGCAGTTTTCGCGCGGCTGCCCGTTCGAGTGCGAGTTCTGCGACATTATTGTGCTTTATGGGCGCAAGCCACGCACTAAAACGCCTGCACAGCTGCTGGCTGAGTTGCAGACGCTCTATGACCTGGGCTGGCGGCGCGACGTTTTTGTCGTCGATGACAACTTCATTGGCAACAAGCGCAACGTCAAACTTATGCTGCGTGAACTCGGCCCCTGGATGGCAGCGCATTGTTACCCCTTCCGCCTCTCGACCGAAGCTTCAGTGGATCTGGCACAAGATCAGGAATTGCTGGAGCTGATGATTAATGCCAACTTTACTTCAGTATTTTTGGGCATTGAGACACCGGACACAGATAGCCTGTCCCTGACTCAGAAGTTCCAGAATACACGTAACTCTCTAGAGGAATCGGTTCGGATAATTAATCACGCAGGTCTGAGTGTGATGGCTGGTTTTATCCTTGGCTTTGATGGTGAGAAGGCAGGGGCGAGCGAGCGCATCATTGACTTTGTGGAAGCTACGGCTATCCCCAAAGCGATGTTCGGTATGCTCCAGGCTTTGCCCAATACGGCACTGTGGCAGCGACTCCAGCAGGAAGGCCGTCTGGTAGAGGCAAACAGTCAGACGAATGGCCACCAGATGACGCTGCCTAACTTTGTTACCTCCCGACCTCTGGAAGAACTGGCCCGTGAGTATGAGCGCTGTTTCTGGGAACTGTATGAGCCGAGCCGCTACTTGTCGCGAGTCTATCGGCAATTTAGGGAAATGAAGCCAGCCCCTCATAAAGTACCGTTGCGGATTTTGGGGCTGCTCGAGATGCGGGCGGTGCTGACCATCTGCTGGCGACAAGGGATCAAGCGCAACACCCGCGTCCAGTTCTGGCGTCAGTTGTTGTCAATTATCCGGCACAATTCAAGTGTGTTTGTGCCTTACCTCAGTAATTGCGCCCTAATTGAACACTTCATGGAGTATCGCCAAATTGTGCGCGACGAAATTGAAGCCCAGGTGGCTGATTTTTTGGCAGCGCCAAGCCAATTGAAAACTCCGAATCCTGAGGCGACAATAACTTCCTAGACTAGCACTTAGCTTGATGCAGGCCAAACCATCTCCCGATTTGTGTTAGAGTGGATGTTGCAGATTACATTCGGTTATGCAGGTGGTTTTTATCTATATTACAGACCTCTCTCCGAATCTAACTCTCTACACCCGATGATTCTGGAGATCCTCTATGTCAATCTATGTCGGCAATTTATCTTATGAGGTCGGGCAAGATGACCTCAAACAGGTCTTTTTAGAATATGGATCTGTAAATAGAGTTCAATTGCCTACGGACCGGGAGACAGGTCGGCTACGAGGTTTCGCCTTTGTAGAAATGGGAACAGAAGCAGAAGAAGCTGCGGCGATTGAGGCGCTTGACGGTGCTGAGTGGATGGGCCGTAACCTAAAGGTGAACAAGGCTAAACCTCGTGAAGAAAGAGGTTCTTCTCGGGGTGGGGGTAGCTGGGGAAACCAAGGTGGCTCTTCTCAACGCTACTAAGCTTTGAGATTAAGGATTTAACTCTAAAGTCTTGAGGGCAGACGAAGAGTCTGCCCTTTCTTGTTTATGGCTCACTAGATTGCTCACCACTTGCGGTAATTCTTTGGTAAAAGTTGTCTACTCTGGGTTGTTCCCATACGTTTGACTCATTTTTGCCAAAGAGGTTTAGCCACTAATTCAATCTATTTTTGATGGTCGTTGGCAAAACATTGAGAACTCAAATTTATGAAGGATGAAAAAAAAGTTATGCAAACTGAGGAACTTTTAAGCCGATATGCAGCAGGGCAAAGAGACTTTAGGGAGCTGAAATTGATCGCAGCAAATCTGAGGAGTGTGAATCTGAGTGGCGCTAATCTGAGTGGTGCCAACCTCACGAAGGCAAACCTCACAAAGGCAAATTTGAGTCGGGCAAATCTCACTGGTGCCACCCTGACGGGAGCAAAGTTAACTGAAACCAACTTGGCTGAGGCTAACCTAACGAATGCCAATCTGAGTGATACAGACCTAAGTCATGTGAATCTAAATCTGACATATCTGCATGGGGCAATAATGCCTGATGGAGTCAGCCCCAGTTCTGTATCTAAACAACTCAAACCCTCTCTAAATCAAGAGCAAATAGCGTATTAAACAGACTTGGTTTTAAGCTGTGCAGCCGAAATACGTGTAAAAACCTGCTCTAAGGGTTGACATCCTCCCCTACTCGCATCACTTCGCTTAAGCGCTCGTGATGCGAGTGGCGGATTCCATAGATTGCTCATGGGATTAGTGCTCGATAACATCACAGGTGGAAGTTGCTCCAATCTAAAATATTAATCTTTTTATTTCAACTGGTCTTCGTTTGTGTTTTGGTTGTTGCTTGCAACAGCACAACAACCACAACTGAGCGCAGTATATCGACTGCTGGCATGGTTGCTACACTCAACACGAAAGGCTGTATTAAAATTTATGACCCCAACATTGACTACTTTCCTGAAAAAGTCAGTATCATTCATGCAACAGGCTTGGTCGTAGAATATCACAAGCACTACAAAGTTATTAACGTCCGCAATCCTTGGAGGAATGCTGACACAACATTTCAATATGTTTTGGTTCAATGTGGCACGCCGGTACCAGAGGGATTTAAGGAAACACAGGTGATTAAAGTGCCTGTGAATACGGTTGTGTCTCTTTCTAATACTCATTTGCCCCACTTGGAAAAGTTAGGTCTTGTAGACAAACTCATCGGGGTTAGTGCATTTAATCAAGTTAATACCCCTAGTGTTGTGCAGAAAATCAAAACAGGTAAATTAACAGAAGTCGGTAACAACGCTAGTATTAATGTCGAGCGGTTATTGGAACTAAATCCTGAGTTGGTTACGACATACGGGGTAGGAAAACCAGAGGTAGATATCTATCCAAAACTATTAGAAGCTGGGCTGAAGGTAGCTATCAATGCCGAGTATATGGAAACCTCTCCATTGGGAAAGACAGAGTGGCTAAAGTTCACAGCTTTGTTCTTTAATCATGAAGCGATCGCCGAACAAGTGTTTGGGGAAATTGCCAACCGTTATCAAGCGCTCACTACTAAGGCAAGCCAGGTAAAAAACCGACCTACTGTGTTCGCGGGGTTTAACTTTAAAGGGACTTGGTATATGCCGGGAGGTAAGAGCTATATGGCGAAATTTCTGGATGACGCGGGAGCCAACTATCTATGGGCATCTGATAACTCAGCTGGGAGTCTCCCCCTCGCCTTTGAAGCAGTTTTTGAACGAGCTGCAACAGCCGACTACTGGCTCAATGGTAGTCAGTCGTGGAATTTGCAGCAGGTAATCAGTGAAGATAATCGATATGCTGACTTCACAGCTGTCAAAAAGGGTCACGTTTTCAACAATAATGCCCGTGTAAACGAGAGTGGCGGCAATGACTACTGGGAAAGTGGAATTAGCAACCCCGATCTAGTGTTATCCGACCTGATTAAGATTTTTCATCCAGAGCTATTGCCCGCTCACAAGTTGGTTTACTACCGTCAGATGAATTTGTCTAAGTAGATGCCATCGGCAAAGTTTAAAATACTTTCGGCAGAAAAGATTGGGCATCCTTTAAGTGTGACGCTGTTATTACTGAGTTTAATGGCAGTATTGATTGGCGCATTTTTTCTGGATTTAGCCCTTGGTTCAGTTCAGATACCCCTTCAGGAAGTAATCACAATTTTGCTGGGAGGACAACCAGAAAAAGCTAGTTGGACTAATATTATTCTTAAGTTTCGCTTGCCCAAAGCATTGACCGCAACCTTAGCTGGTGCAGCTTTGGGGGTGAGTGGTTTAGCCATGCAAACGCTATTTGGCAATCCCCTAGCGGGTCCCTTTGTATTGGGAATTAGTTCAGGAGCCAGTTTAGGTGTGGCTCTAGTTGTGCTAACGGCAAGTGCTACAGGTACTCCCTCCTTGTTAAAAGACTTGGGGGTGATTGGTGATTTAGGTTTAGTGCTGGCAGCAACTCTGGGAGCAGCATCAGTATTAGGCGTGGTGCTAGTCGTTTCTCGCCGTGTGCAAGACACAATGACGCTACTGATTTTGGGATTATTGTTTGGCTATGCTACCAGTGCGATCGTTAGCATTCTACTGCACTTTAGCCAAGTGGAGAGCCTCCAAACCTACCTCAGCTGGACTTTCGGCAGTTTTGGGGGTGTGACTTGGAGACAGATGCTAATTTTAGCTCCTGTCGTGATTATAGGTTTAGTTGCAGCGCTTGTGTTGTCAAAACCCCTGAATGCACTGCTGCTGGGTGAGTCCTACGCTCGGAGTCTGGGGCTGAGTGTGCAACAAGCCCGATTGTGGATCATCACCAGTGCTTCTCTCCTAGCGGGAGCGATCACCGCCTTTTGTGGTCCGATCGCCTTTTTGGGTGTTGCCGTCCCCCACCTGTGTCGTAGTCTGTTCAACACCTCTGATCATCGGGTGCTAGTCCCAGGTGTGACGATGATGGGTGCAATCCTGGCATTGGTGGCAGATTTGGTAGCCCAGCTCCCAGGAAGCCAGATTGTCTTACCCCTAAACGCTGTCACTGCCCTCATCGGCACCCCCGTAGTCACTTGGGTGATTCTCCGTCGCAATTCCAGAACATCCTTTCCCAAATGACCGATGCAATTTTGACAACCCACAATCTGACTATCGGCTACAAGACATCCCGGCGATCAACTCGCGTTGTCGCAGCAGATATTTCTGTTTCCCTCCAAGCTGGGGAACTCGTCTGCTTACTTGGTCCCAATGGCGCGGGTAAGTCAACCCTGCTGCGAACACTAGCTGGGATGCAACCCCCAATCAATGGTCAAGTCCTACTTCTAGGAGACAACGTTTATAAGTTAGCACCGCAGGAACTAGCGAAGCGACTCAGCGTTGTACTCACCGAGCGTGTGGATGTGGGGATGTTATCAGCATACACTTTGGTGACACTGGGACGGTATCCCTATACTAACTGGTGGGGGCAGTTGACGCCCCAGGATCAAGAGATCGCCACCTGGGCAATTCAGGCTGTAGGAGCCGCACACTATTCAGAGCGGACTGTTAGCGAACTCAGTGATGGAGAGCGCCAAAAAGTGATGATTGCCCGTGCTTTGGCACAATCACCTGTGTTGATGCTGCTCGATGAGCCGACAGCCTTCCTAGACTTACCCCGCCGCGTGGAGATCATGCGCCTGCTCCGGCAGCTGGCACGGGAAACTAAGCAGGCGATTCTCCTTTCAACCCACGATCTCGATTTAGCTTTACGGATCGCTGATAGAGTTTGGCTGTTACCACTCAACGCTCCTCTACACATCGGCGCACCAGAAGACTTGGTGCTGAGTGGTGCATTTGCCGACACCTTCCAGAGCGAAGGAGTAGAGTTTGATGTGTCATCTGGTGCTTTCCATTTCAATACACCTGATGCTGGAGTAATTAATTTAGTAGGTAAGGGTATCGTTGCACTGTGGACAACTCGCGCCCTCCAGCGAGCTGGATTCCAAGTTACTCAAAGTGGAAATTCCTCACAAATATCTGTAGAAGTGGTATCCGACGGACAAATCTTTTGGCGAATAACAGACAGCAGTGCTGTCTACACATATCACTCATTGTATGAACTGATTCAATTCTTGAGCTGAATTCTCGATGTGGATTGTCCACGCAGCCGTTGCCAGGTCACAACCGCGACATAGGTCACTAAGGCTAACGTACTGATGAGAAAGCTAACTGGGTAAGGGGTGTAGAAGCCAATGGTCAACCCTACCCACATGAAAGCCAGCGCCAGCACAGGCGAGAGCAGGAGGGCGACGAAAGGGCGCGCTACCAGACGCTGCGCGATCGCGGCGGGTGTGACGAGCAACGCGGAGTTCAGCAGGGCCCCTACAGCCGGAACTGCCTCGGCTACGCTCAGCGCGACCAAAACCAGAAAGACCGCAGTAATGCCTCGTACCGGTACGCCACGCGCCGCTGCCACATCAGGATCGATGGACGCGAAGAGCAGGGGGCGGGCGATCGCCAGCAGCGCCACGATTGCCCCCACACCGACCACAGCTACTAGGTGCGCCTGTTGCGCCTGCAGGCCAAAGATCGATCCGAAGAGGAAGGTGACGCCGATGGTGCTGTTGCTGCCGCTCGATTGTGAGGTGTAGATGCTCAAGAACAGTACCCCAAGCCCGAGTACCCAGGCTAGCAAGGTGCCGATCGCCACGTCATGCGATCGCGATCGCGTGCCGAGCGCACCCATGCCCAGTGCCACCAGAGTCGTCACACCAAACAGCCCCAGCAGCGGATTAATCCCCAGGATGGCAGCCCCCAGCGCCCCGGCGAAGGTGACGTGCGAGAGCGCCTCAGTAGCGAAGACCATATTGCGCAGCACGACGAAATAGCCGACTAGCCCAGCAACGATTGCCAGCACGGTTCCCGCCAGGAAAGCGTAGCGCATGAAATCAACACTTAGCATTTCTCGCACATCCTGGATCAGGTTCGGCGAGAACGATGCAACGAACGTCAACTCAGTCATATGTGTCATTCGCCCAATCCGAGAGCGCCCGCGCTCGTTCGTTTAGAGAGCGTCGCCTGCCCGACTCTGCAGAGGCGGACCAAGCCATACGTCCCGAAAGCAAAGCTGGTGATGAAGAACCCGACTGGATAGGGTGTGAAGTAGGCAACCGCGAGGCCAGCCCAGGTGAAGAGCAGCGCTAGGATCATCGAGAGGCCGACTGAAAAAGCTGGGCGTGCAGTTACCTGCTGCGCAATGGCAGCGGGAGTGACGAGCAACGCAAAGATCAGCAGCACGCCCACGACTTGCACAGCCTGAGCTACGGCAAAGGCTAACAAGACGAGGAAGGCATTGTCAAGCAGGCGTACGGGCACGCCGCGTGCCTCAGCGACATCCGGATCGACTGAGGCGAACAGCAGGGGACGCGCGATCGCCACTAACCCGGATAGCGTCACTACCGTCGTTAGTGCGATCGCGTTCACATCGCGATCGCTGATGCCGAGTACAACACCAAAGAGAATCGTGTATATGCCTGCCGCGTAGGAGGAAAAGAGCTGGACGAAGAGAAGCCCCAGCGAGAGGGCGAATGTCTGAATCGTGCCGATGGCTACACCTTGTCCCCACTGCGTTTTGGTGTTTCGCTCGCTCAGCAAGCCGATCCCGAGTGCCGCGCCAATGCTGAACACAAGCAGACCTACGAACGGCGACCAGCCGAAGAGTCCGGCACCAGCGGCGCCAGCAAAGCCGACGTTCGCCAGGGTGTGCCCAGCAAAGCTCTGCTGGCGCAGCACCATAAAGTAGCCAACAGCCCCTGCGATCAGGGCAATCAGCGTCCCTGCTAGGAAGGCGTTCTGCATGAAGTGGTAAGCAAAAAGCAGTTGGACATCCCTGACGAGATTCCAGGAAGGCTGCACATCGACTGCCGACGTGCTAGCGAACACGATTGGTGCGGTTAGCATGATAAGTAACCTCCTCTGGCTGGCCGACAACGATCATCCGCCCGTCCCGTGTGCGCAGCACGTCGATCGGCGTGTCATAGAGTTGCGAAAGCGTCTGTGACGTTATCACCTCCTCCGGCGTGCCAATCGCTGTCTGGCCACGCCCAACGTAGATCACCCGGTCCAAATAGGGCAGGATAGGATTGACGTCATGCGCGACGAGCAGCACGGTCACCTGATACTCCTGGCTGATGCGGCGAATTAACGCAGACACGGCATGCTGACTGTGCAGATCCAGACTATCGAGGGGTTCGTCGAGCAGCAAAATGCGTGGTCTGGTGACAAGCGCCTGGGCAATGAGCAGGCGCTGTTGCTCGCCGCCGGAGAGCTCGCCGATGGGGCGATTCGCATAGGCGGTGGCACCGACAAGCTCGATCGCCTTTTGCACCCGCCGCTGCTCCTCACGGGCGCGCACATGGCCTCTCCAAAGTCGCCTCAGCATCGGTAGCGGTATCCCCCAGCGTGTACCATCCAGACCTAGGTGGACAAGATCGCGCCCCCGCACGCGCACGTCCGCATCAAAGGTCCGCCGTTGGGGAAGATAGCCGACTGCCGCGTTCCCGCGCCGCACAGGCGCTCCCAGAACAGATATCTTGCCCTCACTCAACGGTAACAAGCCCAGAATCAGCTTGAGCAGGGTCGATTTGCCTGCGCCATTGGGTCCGAGGATGGCAATAAACTCGCCTTGCTGCACTGTCAGTTGCATGTCGCTCCAGAGCGTGCGGCCACCCCGCCGTACTCCGGCGCGATCCAATTGAATCACATTGTGTATGCCCACGCCAGCATGGTAGGTATGAGCGTTGGCTTGAGCAGCAGGCAACTGCATTGGTTCTACATCCCTCGATTTACTGGTCATAAAGGCTCCTCGTTTCACACGGTGCTTAGCGGCCAGTAGACTTGGCCAACGCTTGCTGCAGGGCTTGCAGTTCCTTATCCTGCCATGCCTGGAAGGTGAGTGTCGGCGGATCGAGCGTCTCCGTGACGGGCACGATTGGGATGCCCGCAGCCTGCGCCTTCTGCTTGAGCGCGTCTATGTCCGGCGTCGAGTTCTGTCGGTTGTAAATAAATACTTTGATCTGCTTCTGTGTGATCTGCTGGTCGAACGTCGCTTTGTCTGCAGCCGTCGGCTCATGGCCTTGGGCGATCGCATTCATGAAGCCCGGCGGTGTTTTCAAATTCAGCCCCAAGGCATCCGCCATGTAGGTGAAGATGCTCTCCGTCGCGCCGACTGGTATGCCCTGATACTTCTGCTTGATCGTGCCCAGGAGCTGGTGATATGGCTTGAGGGCAACGGTGGTAAAACGTTTGTTCTGCTGATCAAAGTAAGCCGCGTCGGCAGGATCTAGGCTTTTGAGATCGGCTGTGATCTGGTTGGTCGCCTGGGTAACGTAATCGGGATTATACCAGAGGTGCGGGTTGTCCCCTTCGTGCTTGCCCACCAGCTCACCGACCTTAAGAACCTTGCGCCCATCCACTGGATTGGCGTCGAGGAGCTTTTGCCCCCACGCATCATAACCTGCCCCATTCAGGATCACGTAGCGGGCGTTGGCTACAAGGCGGGCATCGGTTGGCTTGGGCTCGTAGTCGTGGGGGTCAGTGGCGGGATTGGTGATGATGCTCGTAACCTTGATATGATCGCCCCCCACCTGTGAAGCGATACTGCCCCAGAAATTTTCTAAGGCAACCACCTGCACGGGTTCTCCACTAGTACCGCCAGAGCTTTGCTTAGTATTGGCACCGGAGCTAGCCTTAGTACCGATGGTGCTGGCATTAGTAACGGCACCCGAGCCAGTAAGGAGCGAACTCAGCATTGATAAGGTTATAAGGCTAGCAGTCATCACTCCTGACCACCGAGACCAGTGCCCAGCTGGTTGGAAGATGTATGAACGCGCTATATCCAGCAATTTGAGTTCCACCTTCACCCTGCTCTTTCGATAATGATACCATGTATCAATAAACCTACTTGATTCTCAGCCTAATTGTCAATGAGACTCGTTCTCAGTTTAGGGCAAACGCATCCTAAAGTTCAGAAATAATGACGGATGTCCCCGCAGGTGCAATTCTCGCAGCTCTTGGTTTTTCCCGTTCGGCGGCGGCGTAACTTGCAAACCCCTGGGCAGAGCCCGAGGAGTAGCTCCAGGCATATCCTCCCCAGTAAAGCGTTGGAGCAGCGCTTACCGCTAACAAATAAAACCGTTGCCCGGTGCTTTGGTCTTTTACTGGTGGTCTGTCTAAAACTTGGGTCATGATTTCCTCTCCAGGTCTATCAGCCTTCTGTGCAGTTTAGCGCTTCTCTACCTCCTCGGACTCGTGCCTGCTACCATATTTGTATATATAAAGACATTGAAAGCGAGTAATCACCTCTAACCCCTAAAACATCGAGCCTTAAAAGCGCTTTAGTTCCCGTTCGTAAACCTCACGGGTGTTAGTCGAATAAACTCTCAGGGCATTCACCAATAAACTCAGTCGTCCTGGCTCGATAGTCCAAGGAGCGTAGTTGGTCAGTCATAATCACTCCTGTTAGAGCCGCGAGAGCTGGAATTGCAATGTAAAATAGCATAGAAAAATCCCAATTTTCTATATAAACTCTTGTTTTGGTTAGCAGGTCGAACACAGGTTATGCTTCTTCTAGGCTATTTTGCAGGAGACCTGTTACTTAAAAAAAAAACGCATGTCGGGGATACAATTTATTAAGCGGAAAGAGAACATTTATGGCAGACTTATCCTAGGCAATTCGCCAACAGTGTCAGCAATGGCACAGAAAACCGCGCTCTCGTCTGAAAACCTTTCTATATAACCTTTTAAAGCAGTAGGCTGTATCTACACTTTTCTCTCCAACTCTGCCTACTTCGACCCAAACGTTGGCATTGTTACGCTGCCGATTAACGTAAGAATCAGGTTTGTAGCTTGGTTAGAAGGTAATGGCTCACTTCTGTTTTAGGCAAAGATTGGCAAGCGCTCTGTTTTCTGTGCGACTGCTACTCACAGCCTGTCCACAAGAAAAGGCGCACCAGACTTCAGTTTCTCGCCGGGGTAAAGTCGGTTATTGCTTTCTTGAATCAACCCTAAATCTTTTAGTCGATGCACCAGGTTACGTTTGGAAACTCCTAATTCTTCCTTGATCGCGTTGAGATGCCCCCAATTCAACAAATTTCGCCCTTTACGGACTTCAGCAATTTTGAAGCGGGGCATCAACAGACAACTGGCAAAATATTGCGCTTGCCACTCGCGCCAATCATTTTGGCTCTGCTTTGCGTTTTTGTAGATCGCCAGCTCATCCACCGTGCGGCACAGAAAAATTTGTCTGTCCATTGCTGCACCTAGAGGAAGCTCCGCTTGGACGATGGCTCCCTCCGCTTCATCTTGATTGACATGCAACACCCAATGCCCAACTTCGTGAGCCACCGTTGATTGATAAAGTCCTTCGTTAGTGTGTAACGCCTGAAACTCTCGATTCAATTCAACCCGCTTTTCTGTTGGGTAGATTTTTGCGGCGATCACTCCATCCTGCTTGGGGTCAAAAGGTAAGCGTTCAGGGGGGGGAAGTGGTCGCTGTGGAATTGACCCCCGGTTC
>CAXUIG010000198.1:0-12225 GCA_964250845.1 uncultured bacterium
AATTCTCAACACCAAATAATACTGGCTTCCTGACCCCCTCTGAACGGATACGTAACATTTCTGTGCCCATCATCCTTGTATTGAAGAAACTTATAGTGCTGTTCATTTTGTGACAAAATGACTGCCTGAATCCCACTCGCAATAAAATCTAGAAAACGGCTACAGAAATCAATGTAATCTGCTATATCTTTGAAACGCTCCTTGGCGACGGCATGAGCCACAATGTCCTTTAAATTCATCGAATAGATTCCCGTCTTTCAACGTTTTTCCTATCAAAAGCAATCCATTCCTCTTTAGTCATTTTCCGAACTTTTTTTATTCTCTCAATTGCCCACGCATTATAAGTTGTATCCAAATCGCAGCCAAGCCACTTCCTGTTAAGCTGTTCTGCAACAACAAGAGTAGTTCCCGATCCCGAAAAAGGATCAACGACTAAATCACCATCATGTGATGAAGCCAAAACAAATTTCCTTAACAATTCTTCCGGCTTTTGGGTTGGATGCGGAGTAGATTCCTCCATACCGTTACAAGTGGTAGGGATATCAAAAACATCTTTTGGCTTGGCTCCTTTAGGGTTGGGAACCCAGTTATTACGTTGCTTGCTTTTTCCACTTTTACCATACGCGCTTGTTATCGCCTGCGGGTGCGATGGATATTTTAGGGTATGCAAACCGTAAGGAATACGCACATCATCGATATTTATCTTATGATCCTTTTTCCGTAGGTGAATAATGCTTTCGTGCGAACGACCCCAATCATTTCCCAAATTAGCCTTGTTCTTGTAGTGCCATACGAGCCAACGGCAGCTATCGAAATATCTAGATGCTGGGTGTTTTAAATCAGACAATATTTCTGAAAAACCAAATATATAAAGTGAGCCGGAATCTTTCAAAACCCGTGCAGCATGTTTTATCCAAAGCAATGACCATTCAATATATTTTTCCTGACTCTCAAAATTATCCCAGTCAGCTTTTTTAATATTATAGGGGGGGTCAGCAAATACCATATCAACACTTTTAGGCGTTAAAGAAGCTAACCAATCAATAGAATTCCCCTGATACAGGCACCCATTGTCATGACTCCATTGAAGTTGGAAACCCTCCGTAACAGGTAATAAGCACTCTGCTTCCGGCATATTGTATGTTTTTAGTGTGCTTACAGCCTGTTCCATTCTTATATTCCCTACTCCAGTATACCTCGCTATCACCGCCGTCCTGCCCACTTTCGTGTGTTCCCGAATCAGCCAGCGCTCCAGCTCAGCCAGGACTGCGACCATCTGCCACATCTTACAACCTATCGGGGTTGTCGTGTCGATGGATTCCGTCAGGAACTAAAATACCATCCCCGCGTCTTCAGCTCATCAAACGGCGCGATCAGCATTTTCGGCTGAGCGTAGGTTATGGTTCCATTGCTACTCAAACCCTTTGCAAAGCAGAGAAGTTGAGTGATGCTTAGTATTGCGGAGCCTTTTTGTAGCTGTGAGGATTGAAATTGAATGCGAGTTTTACTAGTTTATCCTCTGTTTCCCAAAACTTTTTGGTCTTACGAAAAAATCCTGCAATTAATCAATCGTAAAGTTTTGTTGCCGCCGCTGGGTTTGGTGACAGTAGCTGCCATCTTGCCCCAAGAGTGGGAGTTCAAGCTGGTGGATCGGAATATCAGAGCGGTGAGCGAGTCAGAGTGGGAATGGGCAGATGTGTGTATCTTCAGCGCCATGATTGTGCAGAAAGAAGATCTCCTAGACCAAATCCGGGAAGCAAAGCGGCGCGGCAAGCGGGTTGCCGTAGGTGGCCCTTATCCAACCTCTGTCCCTGGGGAAGCTTCGTTAGCTGGGGCAGATTACCTAATTCTGGATGAAGGGGAAATCACATTGCCAATGTTTGTGGAGGCGATTAGGCGGGGCGACTCCAGTGGCATTTTCCGCACTAATGATAAACCAGATCTTACCACAACCCCTATTCCCCGGTTTGATTTATTGGAATTCGATGCCTACGACTCGATGTCGGTGCAGTTCTCTCGCGGTTGTCCCTTCCAGTGCGAGTTTTGCGACATCATTGTTCTCTACGGTCGTAAGCCTCGTACCAAGACACCGGCACAGCTATTGGCAGAGTTAGACTATCTCTACGAGTTGGGGTGGCGTCGTGGTGTATTTATGGTAGACGACAACTTCATCGGCAACAAGCGGAATGTCAAGTTGTTGCTCCTCGAGCTAAAAGTCTGGCAAGCAGAACACCAGTATCCCTTCCGTTTTAATACCGAAGCTTCCGTTGACTTGGGTCAAGATCAAGAACTGATGGATCTGATGGTAGAGTGCTATTTTGACGCCGTGTTTCTGGGCATTGAAACGCCAGATGAAGAAAGTCTGCAGTTGACCAAGAAGTTTCAAAATACCCGTAAATCTTTACTTGACTCCGTGGAAGCGATTACGCGAGCTGGGTTGCGACCGATGGCTGGCTTTATCATTGGCTTTGATGGAGAAAAATCAGGCTCGGGCGATCGCATTGTCCGGTTTACCGAACAGGCAGCGATTCCCACCACTACCTTTGCCATGCTGCAAGCTCTGCCCCATACGGCTCTGTGGCACCGGCTGGAAAAAGAGGGACGTTTGCAAGGCTTAGATGGCAACATCAACCAAACTACTTTGATGAACTTTATCCCGACGCGGCCTCTGGAAGACATTGCCAGAGAATACATCGAGGCGTTCTGGGAGTTGTACGATGCCGAGCGCTTTCTGGATCGCACCTATCGCTGTTTTCTCATGCTGGGTGCGCCGAAGTGTAAACCGCCCTTCAAGATGCCTAATTGGGTGGATCTGCGAGCCTTGCTGATTGTCGTTTGGCGACAGGGGGTGAAACGCCAAACGCGCTGGAAGTTTTGGCACCACCTGTTGGGCATTATCAAGCACAACAGACGTGTTATGGATCATTATATCACCGTCTGCGCCCACAATGAGCATTTCTTGGAGTATCGCCAGATTGTGCGCGACCAAATTGAAAGTCAGCTGGCTGAGTTTCTGGCAAAAGAGGCAGAACTGCAAACTCAGGCTCAGGAGGTAGAAAGCAAAATGACGGCGATCGCTAGGAGCTAATTTGAATTTGGGGATATAATTAGAGATCTGACATATAGATGACTGCGCAAGTTCATGAGCAAAGGGACGCTGTTTGACAAAGTTTGGGACTTACATACTGTAGGAATTTTGCCTTCAGGTCAGGCTCAACTGTTGATTGGACTACATTTGATCCACGAAGTAACTAGTCCTCAAGCCTTTGCCATGCTCAGGGAGCGAGGACTGAAGGTACTGTTTCCAGAACGGACGGTGGCGACTGTAGATCACATTGTTCCTACAGAAAACCAAGCTCGTCCCTTTGCTGATCAGCTGGCGGAAGAAATGATCCAAGCCTTGGAGCGCAATTGCCAGGAATATGGGATTAGATTCTATAATGTCGGGTCTGGCAATCAAGGGATTGTGCATGTGATTGCTCCAGAACAGGGTTGGACTCAGCCGGGAATGACTGTAGCCTGTGGGGACAGCCACACTTCCACCCACGGTGCTTTTGGGGCGATCGCGTTTGGGATTGGCACTTCTCAGGTACGGGATGTGTTAGCGTCCCAAACCCTGGCTCTCTCTAAGCTTAGGGTGCGTAAGATAGAAGTGAATGGGAGATTGCGTCCTGGGGTGTACGCCAAGGATGTGATCTTGCACATTATCCGCACCCTTGGGGTCAAAGGTGGAGTGGGCTACGCCTATGAATTTGGCGGCACCACCTTTGATGCGATGAGCATGGAAGAACGGATGACCGTGTGCAATATGGCAATTGAAGGAGGCGCTCGTTGCGGATACGTTAACCCAGATGCTGTGACGTTTGAGTACCTGCAAGGCAGAGACTTCGCACCCAAAGGCGCAGATTGGGACAAGGCTGTAGCTTGGTGGACAAGCCTGAGCAGTGATGCGGATGCGGTTTACGACGACGTGGTGACATTTGATGCTGCCAATATTTCTCCGACGGTAACCTGGGGAATTACCCCTGGTCAGGGAATTGCGGTGGATGAAGTGGTTCCCTTTGCTGATGCCCTGGACGCAGCAGAAAGACCGATTGCTGAAGAAGCCTACCGCTACATGGATCTTACCCCTGGAGCGCTGCTCCGAGGGACTAAAGTGGATGTATGCTTTATCGGCAGCTGTACCAATGGCAGAATCACTGACCTACGTGAAGCCGCAAAATTTGCTAAAGGACGAAGGGTGGCGGCGGGTGTGAAGGCGTTTGTGGTGCCTGGCTCAGAACAGGTCAAACAGCAAGCTGAGGCGGAAGGACTGCACAAAGTGTTTGAAGAGGCGGGGTTTGAGTGGCGAGAACCCGGATGCTCGATGTGTCTGGCGATGAATCCCGATAAACTCCAGGGTCGTCAACTGAGTGCTTCTTCTTCCAATCGCAACTTTAAGGGTCGTCAGGGTTCTGCCACTGGACGCACCCTGCTGATGAGTCCCGCGATGGTGGTAGCAGCTGCTGTTACAGGTGAGGTTTCTGATGTCCGCGACTTGTTGTAGGTAGTGGTGAAGTGATGAGTGAAGTGAAATTAATCAGCGGACGGGGAATTGCTCTGGTTGGCAATGACATTGATACAGACCGAATTATCCCAGCCCGTTTTTTGCGCAGTGTGACCTTTGATGGTCTGGGAGAACAGGTATTTGTCGATGACCGCACTCAGGCTCAAGGACAACATCCCTTTGACCAACCCCAGTATCAAGGAGCCAAGATTTTGGTGGTTAACGGTAATTTTGGCTGTGGTTCGTCGCGGGAGCACGCGCCTCAGGCATTGGCGAAATGGGGTATCCAAGCCATAGTCGGAGAGAGTTTTGGTGAAATCTTCTTTGGCAACTGTGTGGCGATCGGTATACCTTGCGTTACCGCTGATTCAGCAACAGTGAAGCATTTACAGGCGGCACTGGCAGTGACACCGGCAACTCCGATGACTGTAGATTTAGCAGCGATGCAAGTCCGTTTTGGAGACTTTTGTGCTTCTGTAAGTATGGGTGAAGGTTCCCGCCAGATGCTGATTAAAGGCACATGGGATGATTGTGGGCAACTCGTCACCCAAGTTGATCAGATTCGGGCTACGGCATCAAAGTTACCCTATCTCGCTTGGAGTAAGTAGCGAGAGTTCATTTGGGAGAATTCCTTAGAGTCTGACGAATAGCAAGCAAATCCTTGATGGCTTGCACAGTCCCTTTTCCCAAGTGCCATTTTTGGATTTCTCCATTGCTGAATACTAATTTAACCTGGAGTGTTTGGTTAGGGAGTTGGGCTAAACCCCCCGCAAGTTTGGTCAAGTCGAAGCTATTGCTGCCAGCACTACAGGTGACAGCAGGAATATAGTCTAAATCACGCTCCAGGGGGTTCCTAAACGGGTCGTCGAAGGGATCTTGAATTGCATAGAATGAGTCATAGAATGGAATGTAGTAGCCGGGTTTAACCAGTCTCAATCGAGCGGGATTTTCTCTGACACCCTGATTGATGATCACTAGGGGCTGATTTTTATCCAATAGAGTGATTGCGGTCAAGTGAGCGCCCGATCCGGCGACTGAGTGCGTAGGCAGACAGTACTGCACAGCTACTTGCAGGCGCTTGTTGGTTGGGTTTTCGCTCCAAAGGCTAAAGAATCCAACAGATGGCTCACTAGACTCATAATCTTTGTCCTTCACGGCGTAAATTGACCCGGTGAAAAACACTTGACTGTAGGGAGCCTGTTTGATTGAGATGGCAGTTGTAGGAATACGCACCGCGTAGAGCGGATCAGACTGAAACAATACCGCAGTGACAGAGCTTACCAGGCAACTCGCTACTGTGCTTAGGAATTGTTGGTTGAGCAATTGTAAACAAACGTTATCAAAGAAGGTCATAGCTTTGTTAGCTTCCTGAAGCAAGCAACAGTTGCTTTCGTTCGATCAGATAGGCTTTTAATCAGAGGTATCCGTGTAGAATTGCAAGCGACCATAGCCAAGGAATTGACCAGAAGCCTGCTCCCCAGCGGGAAACGCACTCACACCAAATAAATAGACGCCATCATAGATGGGATTGCGGACAGTCCGCAGAGCAATCGTGACCGTTTTCCCCGGTGGCACGGGCGGGTCGAACGTCACTGTGACATTCTGGGTTTGGCGATCGCCCTTGGCAGGGGGTTTGAGTGGCAGCTTTGACCGCTCGTGATCTTGTGTCCCTTCAAATGCATAGATGTGTTTCAAATCAAAGCGAATGAGTTGGCTGCCCTGAGTCTGGGAAAAAGTGACCTTTTGGAGTGGTTCGCCAGCAGTGAGTGGCAACTCCAGGGTAAAATAGTAGGTCGTGTCCCAGACATTTGTGTCAGTGTATGGTGTCTTGGTAGCAACCAGCAGCGGCGGCTGAGCAAAGGTGATGGTGCCATCGGGTAGCTTAACCCCTATGGCCATGGGGGGAAGGAGTACCCACAGTTCAACGCCAACGAGCAACACGGTGCTAAAGAAAGTAGAAACGCACTTCATAAATCCGCAGTTTTTTGACCAGTTTAGTAACCATAAAAGTATATAAGTCTGAAACGCTTACGTATCAAAGGCTTTGGAGCTTAACAGCAAAAATGGAAGAAATACTCGAACTCAAAGACCTGATCCAACAACGCGATTACGACGGTGCGCTCAAACTGGTGGAAGAACTAGAAGACATGTCCAAGAAAGACATGATCAACAATATCCACATCTATGCAATTATTTTAATATTGTATTTGATTAAGCGAGCAGTTGAAAAACGAACTACACGAACATGGGATATTTCGATAACCAACTCGCCTCAGATATCGATATCTGAGCTTAGCGATTCCTTTGCCTCTGCCTTCGCCCAGGCGCGTAGAAAAGTCTGCCTAGATCGCGCCGCCAGAAAATGTCCTTTGTCAACAGGCAGTTGGTGAGCAGGTATATTCCGAATAAGAGTTCTTATGTCGTTCACAAAGTTTACCCCCTTTACCTGCAACGTACTGCGAAAGCACTTTTGTAATCATTTTTACAGTCTAACTTAGTACTGAATAGTCCTTGAGATGTTTAATAGCTCAGGTATTATCCTTCCAACGACAGAGGAAAGGTTGCTTTCAAGTACTTAAGCTCAAACCTATGCAGGCTGCGCCGAACGTGCTGAGTTCAAGGCATCTACGCTACTGATCAAAGCTATGGGAAATTACAGGCAGAGCGGACTTGCCGTAACAACAAAAACATGTCGGAAGTGTGCGAGCGCTGTGCGCCGAAAGCAACGAGATCAACAGTTTGAAATCAGAGTACAAGTAAAGGAGAAACGCTCGTGGACAATTCATCAACTCGACCTCTGGCTGTTGTCACAGGTGCCTCTAGCGGGATCGGACACGAACTCGCGAAACAGTTTGCTCAAAACGGTTTTGATCTGTTAGTGACCTCTACGGGTGAAAGCATCAACCAAGCCGCTCAAGTGTTTGAGGGACTGGGGGCGAAGGTCGAGATGGTGCAGGCTGACCTCGCGACTTATGACGGGGTTGAAACACTCTACAGCAAGATTCAAGCGGCTGGACGACCTGTGGATGCGATCGCGATCAACGCGGGTGTGGGTGTTGGCGGCGAGTTCGTCAAGACCGATTTGCAGGAAGAACTCAATCTGATCGACTTGAACATCAAATCGTCTGTGCATCTCGCCAAGCGGGTGGTGAAAGATATGGTCGCTCGTGGCAGCGGCAAAATTCTGTTCACATCATCGATCGCCTCTCTGATGCCCGGACCATTCGAGGCAGTTTACGCAGCCTCCAAAGCGTTTGTGCGCTCCTTTTCAGAGGCAATCCGAAACGAGTTGAAGGATACGGGAGTCACCGTTACCGCACTCATGCCCGGACCGACTGAAACCAACTTCTTTCACCGCGCGGACATGGACGACACCAAGGTAGGCGCAGACAAGAAGGATGATCCAGCCGAGGTTGCCAAGCAGGGATTTGAAGCGCTGATGGCAGGCAAGGACAGTGTACTGGCTGAATCGCTCATGACTAAGATTCAGGGCACTATCAGCAGGATCTTGCCGGATACAGTCTCGGCGGAACAGCACCGAAAGCTCTCTGAACCGGGGTCAGCCGACAAATGATGGACTTGAAATCGCTACAGCAATAGAATCTAGATTCACATGAGCGCATGCTCAAGGGCGACGTGAAGTATCGCTTTGGTATGGCATCGCTGAAGGGATGAACCACTGTTGTCGCGCTTAATTCAGGCGTAACAACCAACTATAGCATCAAGGGAGACAGTAGGAATGGTTAGTCAGTTGCAGAAATTGCCTGCTGTTGAGACAGTCGGCACATTGGAGCCAGTGGCTCACTTTGATGGCGCAATGCTGACAGGAGTAACGGTATCCCATCAGGGGCGCATCTTCGTCAATTTTCCAAAGTGGGGGGATGAGGTTGAGTTCACTGTAGCTGAGATCCGCGAGGGTAAGCCGGTCGCTTATCCAAATCAGGCATTCAATCAAACTCAGCCAGACAACCTTGCCGCAGCCCTGGTGTCCGTGCAGAGTGTCGTGGTAGATCCTGCTGATCGCCTGTGGATTCTCGACACGGGCAGTCCCCTGTTTCAGCCAACGCAGTTCGGTGGACCCAAGCTCGTTTGCGTAGATTTGACCAGCGATCGCGTGATCAAAACCATTCTCTTCCCGCAGGATGTCGCCCTGCCTACGACCTACCTCAACGACATCCGCTTCGATCTGCGACGCCGAACTGAGGGAATGGCATTTATCACCGACTCTTCCGATCAAGGCGCAAACGGAATTATTGTCGTGGATTTGGCATCCGGTGAAAGCTGGCGCAAATTGCACGATCATCCTTCTACGAAAGCCGAGCCGCCGTCGAATTGTCTGCCGATCGTCGAAGGTCAGCCGTTGATGGAACGTCAATCAGATGGAACGACCAAACCTATAAAAATGGGCGCGGACGGCATCGCCATTAGCGCTGATGGTGAGCGTTTGTATTACTGTCCGTTGATTAGTCGGCGGCTTTACAGTGTCGCCGTCGATGCGCTGGTGGATCGATCGCTCGACGATCAAGCCGTTGCCGCAACCGTCATCGACGAAGGCGACAAAGGCGGTGGTGCAGATGGACTGGAATCCGACGCAACCGGATATATCTACGCCACCAACTACGAACATCAAGCGATTCTCCGCCGCTCTGCAAAAGGAGAGTGGGAAACCGTCGTGCATGACCCGCGCCTGATGTGGACAGATACGATGTCAGTCGCCACCGATGGCTACCTCTACGTGACGGCAAATCAGCTACACCGTCAGGCGAAGTACCAGGAGGGCAAAGACTTGCGCCAAAAACCATACACGCTCTTTCGCACCCGCATCGACGCTCAGCCGGTACTGCTGCGATCAGAGGGATCAAACCATCCGCACTGAGGGGAATGCTCGTCAACACCCCTGACTTGAAGTCGGGGGCTTCGTGCCTCAACTTGAAGAGTAATTGCTGACTAGACCGCCAGATTTATAATCCCAACTGTTCCGCGATCCGGCTTTTGAGAATTTAAGTTTTGATAAGACTAAGTGCTTGATTTATAATTCTTGTTTTGTTTACACGCCGTTCCAATTCTTTTGTTTCGTAAATTCCTTCCTCAACTTCTAATGAAGCTTTATTAATAGCAGGTAAGTACGCTTTTTCTAAAACTTCAAGTATTTCTTCTTGATTCAAATAATATCCTTTTGATTTAGGGCGTTTATTCTCTTCTTGAATTTCTACAATAGAGTTGCGAATAGAAACCTCCCAGGATCGAGTTGAACGATTCTCAGCCTGCTGCTTGATTAAATGCATCAGTAAAATTATTGCATGGCCTCGGATTACTCTAACAATTTCGCCTCGACTCATTTCTTCAAGTTCTTCTGCAATTACCAATGCGCCTTGGATATCATTTCTAAGTAACAAATCTTTAAGTGCTAATATTTCTTCCATAAGTAGAGGGTATATAAAAAATTATGTCAATAAATTATACCAGGCTCCAATGACAACGAAACGGAATTCAGGTAGTTAATCTTATGACCCACATCCCTGTGGCGTAGATGAGTTTAACAATGCTGTGTTCGCGTCCTGAAAGTGTAGTTTGGTTGCACTCATTGCAAAGAACAGAAATTCAACCTCACTCTCCAAGTTCTTTTCCATAAGGGTTTCAGACTTTGAGGACAAATAGCGTCAGATCGAGGTCATTTATCGTGATCCGCGACAAAAGTCATAGCTTTGCTAGCTTCCTGAAGCAAGCAACACTTGCTTCCGTTCCATCGGATAGGCTCTTAATCAGAGGTATCCGTGTAGAATTGCAAGCGGCCATAGCCAAGGAATTGACCATAAGCCTGGTCCCCAGCGGGAAACGCACTCACACCAAATAAATAGACGCCATCATAAATGGGATTGCGGACAGTCCGCAGAGCAATCGTGACCGTTTTCCCCGGTAGCACGGGCGGGTCGAACGTCACTGTGACATTCTGGATTTGGCGATCGCCCTTGGCAGGGGGTTTGAGTGGCAGCTTTGACCGCTCGTGGTCTTGTGTGCCCTCAAAGGCATAGATGTGTTTCAAATCAAAGCGAATGAGTTGGCTGCCCTGAGTCTGGGAAAAAGTGACCTTTTGGAGTGGTTCCCCAGCAGTGAGTGGCAACTCCAGGGTAAAGCAGATCAGGGATATGCACCGAGCCAGGGACCAATTGGCTTGTCCGGTACTTCCTGGATGCGCGTCTCCTCTAAGTAGAGTTGAAAGCCTCGTGCTTGGTAATTAGCCAGTGCATACGGTCCGTCTAGGCTGCATGTATGTACCCACACGCGCCGTGCGCCTATTGCCCAAGCTTGCCTGACACCCGCACTTAGGAGGTGCCCCCCAATTCGTTGCCCTGTGAACTGCTGCAAGATGCCGAAGTAGGCAATCTCCACGTTACTACCCGGCTGTGATTCCAACTCGATGTAGCCAGCGGGTGTGCCTGAGACATAGGCAACCCAAGTTTGTACCTCTGAACGTTTCAGGTAGTCTAACCAGCGGTTGTAGGTCGAGTGTAAGCGGTCTAACCAGTACCAGTTACCACCCACGCTGCTGTAGAGGAAGCGACTGAACTCAGGAGAGGGAACTTCAGCCTGGATCACAACCAGATTGGGGCTATCTGAGAGGGCAGGACGCAACTGCCCTTCTTCAAGCATTTCTAGATACCAGGTCGTGACATCAACACGCATTCAATTTACCACGGATACAAATGTTACTTTTAATACTAAAATCGGCGGTTTGAACATCTTCCGCCGCGCATTCCCCTTCCTCGCCTTTTAGGCTTTCTAGGGGTTAGCGGAGGTCATGATCTGAGTCACTAACGAGTTCAGGTTCGTTCTGATTCTGGATAAGGTTACAAACATTAAAACTTATTTACTAAAAATAACTTGCTTCACTCATTTACACAAATTTATCAACGCTGCCATATCCTGATTGTACAATCCTTACTTCCACTAACTAAAGTTTGACTATCAGGACTAAAAGCTACTGAAGTTACTTCTTTAGTATGTCCGGCAAGTACAGAAATTGCTGTTTTACTTTTTAATTCCCAAAGTCTGATTTTATCGTCATCACCCGCACTAGCAATTATCTGACCATCTGGACTAAATGCAACTGAATTTACTCCAGCTGAGTGCTGTCCAATTTCACGAACTAATTTTCCCGTCTTTACATCCCAAAGGTTGACGCGATAGTCATCGCTGCCACTAACTAGCATCTGACTGTCGAGGCTAAAAGCTAGTGAATTTATGGGTAATGAACTGGCTTCTATACTCCAAATTTCTTGCCTAGTTCTCAACTTCCAAAACTTAATAACTCCATGCCCATCGCCACTAACGAGTATTTCCCCATTTGGACTGATTTGTATAGATTTTATTGAATTCAAATATCCAGATAATGTATCAATTTCTAATCCTTCTTTTACATCCCATATTTTGATACATCTATCTTTGCCAGCGCTAGCAATAATTTTGTCGTCAGGACTGAGAGCTACTGTTAAAATTCTGCCAAACTCGGAAATAGCGTGTCCATAAAGGGTTTTATTTTCCCCTCTCCTAATCTCTAACAATTTAACTACATTTTGGTAAATTTTCTCTATCCTGGCACTTGCAATGAGTTGTCCATTATAGAAATCCTAAATCATTTGTAAAAAGTTAAGATTATTGGTATAATGAAGATTGGCAGT
>CAXUIG010000199.1:0-12128 GCA_964250845.1 uncultured bacterium
GGGGAGAGGGGGAGAGGAAACTTCGGCAACGAAACCAAGGCGACCAACTAGCTGCCCAGCGCGAATCTGGAACAACTGAATGCAGGCGTGGTGCTCATCCGCTGCGAGTGCAATCGCATCCCGTGATACTGTATCATCCGGCAGCGACACCTTTTGATCGCCATTCAACGACTTAAGCCCCGCAATTTGATCTCGAATCCTCGCTGCCGACTCAAAGTTCAGCGCCTGAGCCGATTTTTGCATCTGTTGAGTTAGGATATCAATCAATTCTTGAGTCCGACCTTGGAACACCATCGCCACCTTTTGCACGGTCTTACGGTATTCCTCTGGTGAAATCAGCCCTTGACAAACACCCGGACAGCGTCCTAGGTCGTAGTTAAGACACGGGCGATCTTTGAACAGGGGTTGAGGCCGTTGCCGCAGGGCGAAAAGCCGCTTGGATAACCGCAGTATGTTCCGTAACAGCCCGGTATCCGTAAATGGTCCATAGTACTTATCCTTTTCTTTCCCCAACCGCCGGTTGCGGGTGATGAAAATACGGGGATAATCCTCTGACCAGGTGATACAGACGTAAGGATATTTTTTATCATCCTTCAGCAGCACATTAAAATATGGTTGGTGCTGCTTAATCAGATTCGCTTCCAGCGCCAGGGCTTCTGCTTCCGTATCCGTGACAATGAACTCAATCTCCACCACCTGCTTCACCATCATGGCGATGCGTTGGCTCAACTTCTGAGAGTCACGGAAATATGAGCGGACACGCGATCGCAACTTCCGAGATTTACCGATATACATGATCCGATCTGCCGCATCTCGCATGAAATAGACCCCCGGCTCCGGCGGAATTTCCTCCAGACGGTGAGTTAGGCGATCTGGGTCTTTAACTAGTGGCAGTGTTTTAGTCCCTGGTGTCACCGCAGCGCTGAATTGGGCCTCCCAACGCGTCTCGGGATCTCTCACACTATTACTCTCCTTAATCGCTATTTCTTCAGTAAACTTACCTAGGTTGATTATTTTTTTTTGTGCTATAATACCTATGGGTTTAGGTTTTTAAAGTTACCATCAAATTCTGGCTCTTAACAATAAAGTTATCTCGATTCGGGCTAATTTTTCAGCGGTTCAGTTTAGATTAGTTTTAAGAGTCTAAAACAAAATATTTTTTCTTTCTGCTTTACCTCATCTTAGGTTTATGGCAATGAATGTCCAAGAGTTTGAGACCTACTACCGGCAAAATATCGAGCAAACCCTGAATCAACTCCAGACAGTGGTTCTGTTACTGGCACAACTAGAAAACAAAATTACCACTATCGGTCAAGATTTGCACACTCTTAGCCAGACAGTGGAAGAATTTGTCACCCAAGAAAACTCTGAATAAATCAAGGCAATTAAAATCAAATTTAGGCCGTGAAACCGCGAAATTCGTTTTCAATGGCTTGGTTTAAATCAGTGATATTCACTGGCTTAACTAAGTAACGACTTGCCCCCAGACTGAGAGCGCGTTGCTGGTCTGCTCTGAAAGCAAATGCGGAAACGTAAGGATTCAGGTAATGGGGAAATGACTGAAAAGCTTTTCCCGTAAAGGTTTGGAGGATAATTCAGCTTTTTTTAATTTTCAATAAGAATCGGTGGAATGGCCATTTCTCGTTGCTTGTTGAGAATATCAACTTATTTATTCTAGAAGTACGGATCTGAAATGCAATCCAGGCAAGGGTTTCAACACCTGAATCCTTACGCGGAAACTACAATCACAGGGAGCTGCCGCCAGTCATTTTTTTGTTTTATTTGTTGTAGTAGGGTGTAACCATCAATGTCTGGTAACTTCAAGTCTAGCAAAATCAGGTGAGGCTGGAAGTCAGCCAAAGCCTGAAAAAAGCCAGAACCACCAGCCAGACCGAAAACATGGTATCCACAATAAACCAGATAGTCGTGGAACATCTGCCGATTCACGTCGTTATCCTCAACGAGCAAAATTCGCCTAGGGGCTGCATCTGCTCTGAAGCCTGCAGTAGGCTCCGCCCTGCGTTGAATGCTCACGAGTTTGTCAAAAAAAGGAATCGCTTTGAAAGTCTCATTTAAAACTATATCTGGTCAACGCTGCTAGATTTATTGATGAATTGATAAAAGTTGTAATATAGACTACCTACCTCACATGGAACGCAAAAACTCAGCGATTCTGTCAACTGCAGTTTCCAGGACAGGTGGAGAGTGTACCAAGGCAAACCTGACGTAACCCTCCCCAAATTTACCGAATCCAGCACCGGGTGAAGCGGCAACGCCGGTTGCCTCTACCAGGTGGGTGCAAAATTTCATAGAATCTTTAGCCCAAGGTGACGGAAGCTTCGCCCAGACGTACATCGTCGCACCTGGGGTAGGAACTTGCCATCCACTGCGATGCAAAGCACTGATAAACACATCCCGCCGCTGCCGGAACGTGGCGACAGCAGCATTGACACCTACTTGGGGACCAGTCAGGGCTGCGATCGCTCCATTCAAAATCCCTCGGTACTGGTTGAAATCAATCGCCGCTTTCACTTGCCGCAATGCCTGAATCAGCTGGGCGTTTCCAATCGCGTAGCCAATGCGGAAGCCCCCCATGTTGTAGGACTTGGAAAGTGTGAAAAACTCAATCGAGATGCTTTTATCTGGGTCAGCTTGCAGAATCGAGGGGGCAGATGAAACGTCCCCAAACACCAGGTCAACATAGGGGAAATCGTGAACCAGTACCAGATTGTGCTGCTGACAAAAGGCAACAGCAGCTTGGAAGAAAGACTTTGGCGCGATCGCGGCGGTGGGATTGTGAGGATAGCTCAACACCATCATCCGGGACTGGGCTAAGACTGGCGCTGGAATCTCCTCAAACACTGGCAAAAACCCCAGCTCTGCCCGTAGTGGCATCGGGTAAATCTGACCACTGGCTAAGTAGACGCCCCCAGCATGGGACGGGTAGCCCGGATCAAGCAAGAGGGCAAAATCTCCCGGATTGAGCACAGCTAAAGGTAAATGGGCTGTGCCTTCCTGAGAACCAATCAGGGGTAACACCTCGGTTTCTGGATCAACGGGGATGCCAAACTTGTGCGTGTACCAGCTGGCTGCTGCTTGACGAAAGGCTTGGGTACCGTGAAACAGCAAGTAGCCGTGGGTGCTGGAGTCGGGCAGAGACTGTGCGATCGCCTCGATCACATGCGCCGCCGCTGGCAGGTCAGAAGACCCCAGCGACAGGTCAATCAAGTCTCGCCCAGAAGCCAAAGCTCTCGCCTTGGCTTGATCCATATCCGCAAACACATTGGCTTGCAGGGGTTCTAAACGCTTCGCAAACTGCATTGTTTTTAGCTATTGGGTCCTAAGAGAGGTGAGTGTCCAGGAGGCTGACCAATTTCTGTTTCCCGATGGCTCCCTCTGAGGATTCCAACACCTCGGTTCCCCGAAATAGCCTCAGCGCCGGTACACCTTCCACCTGGTACTGCTTGACGGTGGCGGGGTTTGGATCGACTTCCATTTTGACAACTTTAAGGCGATCGCTGTAATTGGCGGCAGCCCAGTCCATCATCGGCGACATCAACTGGCAAGGACCACACCAGCCAGCCCAGAAGTACACCAATACCGGCTGATTTGCTTTCAGCACTTCCGTTTCAAACTCTGTATCTGTAATTTTAATCACACTGCTCATGTCACCCGACCTCATGCACCATTGATCAAACTCGACCACAACCGGGCGAGTGTTAAGCCTTTTTCTACGATAGACCCAATTGAACGCTTAATCTGTCAAGCCCGCGCCGTCCCGTAGGGCGGCGCCGGGTCATTGACGGCCTTTTTTTCTCAATAAATTGTAGATAAATGGTGTAGTTTACAGTTGATCCAATTGCTTTTTGAGCTGTTCTAGTTCCGTCTCAACGACTGGCTTAGATTGAGAGCCACCTGAGTGCTCAGAGGATGAAGGTAGTTGTGGTTGATTTTGAGGCGTGGCAGGTAGCGCCATTTGCGCTTTCAATGCTGCCAATTCATCATCAACGCCGCTATCACCTTCCAGACGCGCAAATTGGCTTTCTAAATCGGCACCAACCAACTCGCCCGCCGCTTGGGCACGAGCTTCTTGGAGCATGACTTTTTCTTCCATGCGCTCGAATGCTGCCATCGCACTGCTGGTTCCCAGCCGTCCCACAGCGCCTTCGAGTTTCTCCTGAGCCTTAGCAGCAGAAATCCGTGCCTTGAGCATGTCCTTTTTGGTCTTAGCTTCGGAAATTTTACTTTCCAGCGCCACCAAACTGCGTTTGAGGGTGCCCATCTGACCAGATTGACCATCCAGTTGGGCTTTTAGCGTATTAGCGGTTTCGGCGTAAGTCTTCTTTCGCTCCAGTGCTTGCCGTGCGAGATTATCATCGCCTTTTTCAATAGCTAACCGGGCATTGCGTTCCCACTTGCTGGATTCATTTTGGGCTTGATTGTACTGTTGCTCTGTGCGTTTTTGCGAGGCAATGGCTTGGGCGACTGCCTGACGCAACTGCACCAAGTCTTCCTGCATGTCCAGGATAGACTGATCTAGCATTTTCTCGGGGTCTTCAGCCTTGCTGACCATGTCGTTCAGGTTAGCTCTAACGACTCGACCAATCCGATCAAATAATCCCATAACTGTGTCTTTCCTTTTGCATTTTACAAGGTAAGCTTTCCCAGGCTGCTGGTTAAGAACTGCCTAGTTCAATTCAATGGAGAGGTCAACTTTTCCCTGCCCCTTTTTTAAGTTGACACTCCCGCTGCTAGAACGCCAAGCGTTTAGGGGGGGATTTTTGGTTCAACGATGCAACTTGCTCTATCGTAGCTGTCTACCGTTTTAGCAGATGAGTGCTGTCACCCTTCGCTCCCAGGGTCTTTGGCAGTGGTTGACGAACGCTCGGGTAGCTGGGCTGGCACACCTTCGCCGCTTAACATTTGCCTCTTCATCGCTGCTAGTTCCGTATCAATATCATTGCCAGATTCCAGGGCGGCAAATTTCTTTTGTAGATCGTCGGTTCCGAGTTCGGCGATCGCTTGTGATTGGGCTTCGAGTTGCAAAACCTTTTCTTCCATCCGCTCGAAGGCACTCAAGGAGTTGCTGGTATTAATCCCGCCCAGCATCTCGTTAATTTTTTGAGACGCTTGAGCAGAGCGGGCGCGAGCAATGTACATATCTTTCTTGGTTTTAGCCTCACCAATTTTGCTCTCAAGCGTCTGCATATCCTGCTTGAGCCTGACCACCACGGTATTTTGCTGCTCTAACTGAGCCTTGATCGCTGTCGCGGTTTCGTGGTACGATTTCCGCCTGGTCAGTGCTTCCCGCGCCATGGCCTCATTGCCTTGTTGCAAGGCAAGCTGGGCGCGGCGATACCATTCTTCTCCTGTGGACTGGGCTTGAATAGCCTGCCTTTCGCTGCGTTTTTGGGTAGCGATCGCGCCCGCCACAGCCTGCCGCAGTTGAACCAGATCCTCCTGCATGCCCGTGACTGTCTGTTCGAGGATTTTTTCTGGATCTTCCGCTTGACCAATTAGAGCGTTGATGTTAGCGCGAATCACCCGAAGGATGCGGTCAATCAGTCCCATGAAGGCTCTCCTAGCACTTTGCCGATCAGGTAGGCTGCCCATTGCCCACTCCCGCGACTAGGCCGAGTTTTTAGCAGTAGCAGACCCAGCCTGGATACTGAGCTGATCGTATCGTACTTTTAGCTCAGCTATCTGGCGTTGTTAGGATTCCTTCACACTCTCTACCATAGCCAGCCACATTCAGCCAGAAACCGCAGTCTTCGTTTCGTCAGTCGAGCAGTTTCTTTGTGCGGCGTATAGAACATCCTTTGGTTAATTGTTTATAATTGTTAGATTATACTATAGTTATTAACGTTTTGTAATGAAGCTGTCAACATATGCCAAGGAAGTACTGGGTGTCAGCTACCAAACAGCGTGGCGGTGGTGGAAGGCGGGTAAACTCCCCCACCCCGCACATCAAGCGGACACCGGAACGGTAATTGTACACTATTCGCCGAATGAGATTGACCACAAAGGTAGACCGATTGATGTGGCGGCTATTTATGCTCGCGTCTCGTCTGCTGAAAACAAATCTCAACTGGACACTCAGGCAGAAAAATTGACCCAGTATGCAGCTGCCAAAGGATATCGGGTGGCTCACGTAGTCAAAGAAATTGGCAGTGGCATCAATGATTCAAGACCTAAACTAACCCGACTACTCCAGTTAACGGATTATGGAATTCTGCTGGTGGAATACAAAGACCGACTGGCACGGTTCGGCACCAACTATATGGAACTGCTGCTCAGTCAACTTGGAGTCAAGTTAGAAATTATTAACACAGCCGAAGAAGTGCCCGATGAGTTGAGGATGGACTTAATAGCGATCATCACGTCCTTCTGCACCCGGATTTACGGACGTAAACGTTCTACTCCCAAAACGGAACGGCTGATTGCTGAACTCGAAAACAACAATGCTGACGATAATTAACTGTAAAGAATGTCGTTTAAATCACTCAATCATATTTTAGGCGCTCTGGAAGAACAGAACCGCTGGCAGGAGCAGCCATTTCAACGCTTACTGAAGTGTTGGTCGGAGGCTGTAGGCTCACCAATCACCGCTCATACTCGACCACTCTCGATTCAGCGAGGCGTTTTACGGGTGGCAACTTCTAGCGCTTCCTGGGCGCAAACGCTGACGTTTGAGCGCCAGCGCATTCTAGAAAAGTTGAATGCCCAGCTGCCTAGTCCTTTGGTAGATATTCGCTTTTCTACGGCTGGGTGGCAGCGTTCTAAAGACAGCAACCCAGGTGCTGGAAACGAGGCAGCAACTCAAATGTGGCGCGAGCATCCTAGCTGCCTTGTGGATGCACCTCGTGTACCCAAAACAAGTGTTGAGCCTAATTCCCAAAACCCAAATGCTGCTTTTGAGCACTGGGCTCAGGTAATGCAAGCGCGATCGCACGGCTTACCGCTTTGTCCCCAGTGCCACTGTCCTACCCCTGGAGGCGAACTTCAGCGTTGGAGTGTCTGTTCAATCTGTGCTACCAAACAGTGGTAGTTTTCACCAAAATGAATTACGCATCTTTACTTTAGTAAGATAATATTTGACTCTCAGTTCCAACGCCCTCCAGCGGACTCTACGGATTGGATGCATGCCTGATAAGTTATTGTTATTTTGCTTAAGTCAAGGGGGGATATACCCATATTCATTCGGATTTAGCCTTGATCCCCAATTACTTTGACTTAAAGCTGGTATAGCTGACTTAAAGCTTTTGTATCAGAATTTTTACATAAAAATTGACATTTATAACAAGAATATAAATAAATTATTAAGGCGGTTTTTGCTTGGGGATCGCTAGAACCTAGACCAATTCATAGTTTGGTAGCTGCAATCCGCCTCGAGCTATAGATGCAAAATAAAGGTGCAGACGATTTCCAAACAGCACTAGAAATGAAAAGCCAAAACTTCTTAACTTCTGCTTGCCGATATTGTCGTTATTACCAGCCAGAGGGACGTCGCGGTGGTATGTGCCAACAGCTTGGGGTGCAAGTTCAAGGCAGCTGGAAAGCTTGTGCTTTAGCGCTGCCACCATTTGCACGTTCTTGGTCAGAGAAACCTTGTTCTAAGGTAGCCAGGGGTATTGGCGAAAATTGGGTTGACGCTTTTCCAGAAACGCCTGTTTCCCTTCAGCTCCTTCTTCAGTCATGTAGTAGAGTAAAGTGGCATTCCCAGCCAGTTCCTGTAGACCGGCTTGACCATCACAGTCAGCGTTGAATGCCGCTTTTAGACACCGAATTGCGATCGGACTTTTTTCTAAAATTTCGTTAGCCCACTGGATGCCTTCTGGTTCGAGCTGTTCCACCGGCACGACGTAGTTGACTAAGCCCATTTCCAGAGCTTGAGTAGCAGTGTACTGGCGACAGAGAAACCAAATTTCCCGCGCCTTTTTTTGACCGACGATCCGAGCTAGATAGCTGGCACCAAACCCACCGTCGAAACTACCGACTTTGGGGCCGGTTTGACCAAAAATTGCATTGTCTGCCGCGATGGTGAGGTCGCAGATGAGGTGAAGGACGTGCCCCCCACCGATCGCATACCCAGCCACGAGCGCAATCACGACTTTGGGCATGGAGCGAATCAGGCGTTGCAGATCGAGCACGTTCAATCGTGGAACGCCATCGTCGTCCACATACCCAGCTGTGCCGCGAACGCTTTGATCGCCTCCAGCACAGAAGGCGTATTTG
The DNA here is from genome assembly GCA_964250845.1 of uncultured bacterium. GTDB lineage: Bacteria > Cyanobacteriota > Cyanobacteriia > Cyanobacteriales > Chroococcidiopsidaceae > CAXUIG01. Next base: position 8,236 of record CAXUIG010000199.1, read on the forward strand.
CCATCAGTGTGGGGACCAGCCCCTGTGAAGAGGACGACGCCGATTTTGGTATCTTCGCGGGCATCACAGAAGGCATCGTATAGTTCAAAGACAGTTTTAGGACGGAACGCATTTCGCTTATGGGGGCGATTGATGGTGATTTTGGCAATGCCGTCGGTTTTGTGATAAATGATGTCTTCGTAGGTTTTGGCGGTTTGCCATTCGAATTGCATAGAGGGTGCGATCGCTAGTTGGGCTTGAGAATTCTAACCTAGTGCTGAGAAGCAGAATCGAGTATCTTAGCTACGATGTCAAGGCACGGCGGCAGCCATGACTATGGGCTCGAGGAAAGAGGGGGGATTTATGGTGGCAACACAGAGTAATTCAGGGGTCGAATCTCCGAATGTTGATGATCTGTCGGTAGACAGCAACGTCATTGATCCGAAAGCAGACCGATTAGGATATGCGCCTTTTGCCAGGCATCTTGCAGACAGTATTTGCAAAATGGCCTTTGCTAGAGGGTTTGTTATTGCAGTTTACGGTTCCTGGAATTCCGGCAAATCGACACTACTGAACTTCATAGTTCACTACCTAAAGCAAAAGCCAGAGAGCGAGCAACCAATCATCGTGCCCTTTAATCCCTGGTTGGTTTCTGGAAACGAAGATATTACAAGGCGCTTTTTTGAGCAAACACAGAGTATTTTGAACGAACAAAAATTTGTGCCGAAAGGTCTTAAAGAGCGAATAGCAGATTTGGCTAATGTTGTTTCTCAAATTCCTCTTCCTTACGCTCAAGCTGGCAATGCAATAGCAACATTATTTGACGATAAGCAAAAGGATGCTTCCGACTTAAAAGAAGAAGTCGAAGCCAGCATGCTACAGAAGCATCCGCGTATAGTCGTCGCCATTGACGATATTGACAGGCTTGACCCTGAAGAAATCAGGAAACTGTTTCGTGTTATCAAAGCATTCCCAAATTTTAATGACATTGTATATCTTTTATTCTGCGATCAAGAAATTGTGAGCAAAGCACTTGCAGAAACAGCAGATGAAGCTGGAGAAGAATACCTTGGCAAACTTGTTCAAATTACTTTTAAGTTACCGATTCCAGATCAAGCCTCACTGCGTAGATTATTCTTTGAACAGCTCGATACCGTACTTGCTGACACACCAAAGCAGCTATTTGCTCAAACACACTGGGAAAAGGTTTACTTTCAAGGGATAGACCACTTTATTACCAAACTCAGCGATAGTGTTCGCCTGACCAACAACTTGAGGGTGACATACCCGGCAGTGAAAGGTGAAGTTAACTCAGTTGATTTCATTGCCGTTGAGTCGCTGCGAGTCTTTTGCCCAATGATATATGACATAGTCCGCCGCAATCCTAAGGCTTTTGCCGGGAACCCGGATAACGAAGGTTTTCTAGGTTTTACAGTAGAAAAACTAAAAGATATTCACAATTCGTGGATGGATCAAGTTCAAGATCAGGATAGAGAGCCAGTAAAACGGCTGCTATTGCGCCTCTTCCCTAAGTTAGAAAGCGTTTGGGGTAATACCCACTACGGTGCACAACAGGAGTTAACCTGGCGCAGGCAACTCCGCATATGCAGCTTAGAGATATTTCCAAACTATTTTCGTCTGGCGTTACCAGAAGATGACTTACCCAATAGTGAGATCAAAGCCATACTTAGCTTGGCGAGAAATGCGTTGGAATTTGGGGAAAATCTTGTAGAACTCTCGAATCAAAAACGCCCTGATGGCACAACCGAAGTTCGGAAATTCCTGGAACGGCTTGAGGATTATACCGAAAAAGAGATTCCTTTGGATTGCATTCCCTCAATTGTGCAAGCTTTTTTTGATGTAGGTGATCAGCTTTTGCGTCCTGAAGACGAACCGTGCGGAATGTTTGATTTTGGGAATGACGTTAGAATCGGGCGCATTATCTGGCAGCTTTTGCGTAGGCTTGAGGAGCCAGCACGGTTTGAGGTGTTGAAAGAGGCGATGTCAAATAGTAACGCCTGTTCAATAATTGTGCGGGAAGTAGGAATCTTCGGTCAGCAACAAGGGAAATATGGCTCAGAGGAACCGAGTCTAGAAGAGGAATGGCTCATCAGTGCAAAACACCTTAAGGAACTAGAAGAACTCGCCTTGAAGAGGGTGCAAGATGCGGCACAGGAAAACTCCCTACTGCAAACTCCAGGTTTACCGCATATCTTGTATTATTGGCAACAGTGGACTAGCGAGGAGGAAGTCAAGCAGTGGGTTCAACAGGTGAGCAGCGATGACGAAGGGTTGCTTAAATTATTGGAAAAGTTCCTTGAAAAAACCTTTAGTCAATCTGGGTCTGATCAGGTTGAAACAAGTGACTACAGGTTTGACCTTAACTGGCTTGAACCCTACCTTGATCCATCATCAGTTATTGACCGCCTTAGAAGCCTCGATGATAAGATTGTGTTAACACAAGAGCAGAAAAATGCAATCACCCAGTTTATTCAAGAATTTGAGGAGCGCTTAAACGAGTCGGATTCGCAGTGAGGAAAACCTGAAATTCTTGTCTGTGGATGGCACAATTCCAGGAGCGAATCACCGCACTGGAGCAGTAAAATGCTATGCTGCGCACCGAACTGCAAGTTGGCCAGTGTGTATCAGGCGCTCAAACACAGCCTCAGCCACCTGACCAACGAGCTAGAATTGAACTCATTCTTGGGGCAAATCCTCATCGAAGTGACGCAGAAACTGGGGGCATTGGTGGGACACATCTTCTTGTATGATGCCGCTGCCAATACGCTGGAATTGCGTCAGGGGGTGTAAGACGGCCAGCTTTACCCGGAGACTCGCTACCGAGAGCGGTGGTTTTGGACTACTGGGAATGCAGCAGCGCTGTGATCGCGTGGGGGGTGAATTGACCATAACTAGCCTTCCTGGACAAGGGACAGCAATTGTGGCTGTTGTGCCAGTCGTTCCAAGTGCAGCCACCAAGGGAAAATCTCCAGAAATACCTATGAGTCAGACGAGTGCGATTCGAGTGTTAGTGGTTGACGACCATCCGGTGGTGCGCCGGGGCTTGGTCACCTTGCTCAATCTGGAGCCAGGCGTGACAATGGTGGCAGAAGCTAGTGACGGGCCCGAGGCAGTGGCACAGTTCCGCATCCATCAACCCGATGTCACCCTGATGGATTTGCGCTTGCCGAGGATGAACGGAGTGGAAGCGCTGGCTACCATTCGGCAAGAATTTGCCTCAGCACGCATCCTCATCCTCACGACCTATGATGGCGACGAGGATATCTACAGAGGACTGCGAGCCGGAGCTTTAGGCTATCTGCTCAAGGATGCGAGTTGTGAGCAGATTCTGTCAGCGATTCGCACAGTGCATCAGGGGCAAAAATACTTACCTGTGACGGTGGGTGTCAAGCGGGCAGAGCGCATAAATTCACCGCAACTGAGCGAGCGCGAGCGCGAGGTGCTACTGCTGCTGACACAAGGCAAGAGCAATCAGGAAATCGGCACAGCGCTCGGCATTGCTGAGGGCACGGTCAAGTTTCATCTTAACAAAATTCTGTTAAAGCTGGGAGTGAGCGATCTCACTCAAGCCGTCATTGCGGCTTTCCGGCGCGGGATTGCTAGCCCATAAAGTTGATTTGGCTTTCTTTTCCCCACAGCAACTGACCGAAAGTTAAGTAATTCGCTGATTTCTAGTAGGGCAATCCTCCTATCCCCAACTTAGTCTTTAGCTTTACTTTTGCTACGTTCAAGACAAACTTCAAGCTTAGTGACATCGGGGAGCGAATCCGAGACACTGAACGCATGTAGTAAATCTTTTTTCTTGACGCTTAGAGACGAGGTACAGATGCCTATCATTACTATAGCAATCCTAAATCATTTGTAAAAAGTTAAGATTATTGGTATAATGAAAA
>CAXUIG010000200.1:0-12052 GCA_964250845.1 uncultured bacterium
CAAAGATATTTATGTATACTTAATTTTTTTACAACTCATTTAGGACTGCTATAGTCTTGTTTCTCGAGTTTAGTTGCTTCTCGGATGCTGATAATTCTAATATTATTTACTCTTTCGGTTCAAAAGAAAGCATTGCTTCTATCAAGATATTATGTATTAGTAGTAACATAATCTCGTCGTTAACTGCCTACTGCATTCGCTAATCATGGGTATCGCTAAATTCATCCGCGACAATATCCTCAGTCCCCGGCTAAAAACAGCCGAATGCCTAGTGGTCTACGACTCAGATCGGCGTTACCGCGATCTCTGCCTGGAAATGGGAAACGAAGAGGTAGCCATTGTCGATGCGTCGGTAAGCAGTATCGAAAGTCGCGAAAAGGCACAGCAAGCCTTTCAAGAACTGGGTACAGGTAAACTGAAGGGACTTCTAATTTATGTTCCGAGCTTTGCTCCTATCACGAATGAACAGAAGCAGGTCGATCCGTTTTCTGTCTATGCCGAGTGTGGTGCTCTGTTCCCCAATCCTATACAAGATAGGGACGAATACTTCAGTCTTTGTCTGAACGCCAAGCTAGAGTATGGCACCGAGATTCGCCGTATCTTCAGAGAGAATCCATCACCACCCTTTGCTATTATTGACGCGGTTGGTGGAGGGCTGAACTGGCCCCAGTTAAGAGCAACTTTAAAAGCAGAATCTTCGCTCGACATTCTAACTACACTACTAGCTCCCTCTGATACTCAGCAACAGGCGATGAAAGCCCAGGATGGTTGGGTATCAGAAGTCAAAGATTTTTTGAAAAAAGCAATTGGTCTTAGCCTAAAGACACGAGCTAAGACATGGGTTCCCATCGCCGATGAACTTTGGCGCTTCGTGCTGTTGAGCGAATTCGTCTTCGATCTGCCTGTGCCCCTGCCTGAAGCCCTGAATGTGGTTCCTCACGCTCCCAAGGAAGCTGATACTATCGTCTATGAGGTTTGCGATCGCCTGCGAAATGACCAACGCTTTCAGGCTCAGTACATCGAGCGAGCGGAGATCGTCGAGGGAGAAAAAGAAGGCTTGCATCTGCCAGCGCTCTGTAGTGGGATTGAAGACTTGGGTAGCCGCGATACTTTCCCCTTTGAGGAACGAACACGGCTGAAGCAAGCGCTCGACGGTTTACTCCAGGATAATTTAGACTTAACTCGTCAACTCCTAGTAAATCACGAGCGTTCAATCTGGCGCGGTAAAGGCGAAAACCAGGAACAGTGGTCGATCTTGCAAACTGCACTCAATGTCGTCTCAGGTTGTGAAGACTTTGATCGACAGCTTCCTGACAACAGCCGCAGCCAGGAGAGCCTGATTAACTTTTACGTTGGAAGCCTGCCAGAGGTAGACCGAAGGCAGCGGGAGTTTGAAGAGAGTGTTAGCAACGCCACAACATCTCACGACCTGCTCGCTCCTGTGGTTACAGCCGCTCGCAGCTGCTACCGACGGCTGATGGAAAAAGTTCAGACACTATTTACCCGACACCTAGAGAAGGGAAACTGGCCCCCTCAAGGGCGACTGGCTAATGCTGCTGTTTTTGATCGCTTTGTCGCTCCACGACTTAGTGAGAAAGGCTATCGGATTGCTTATCTTAAGATTGATGCGCTACGCTACGAGCTTGGTGTCGAATTGGAAAAGCTATTGACGGAAGTTGGTTCAGTCGAGCTACACCCAGCCTGTGCCCAGTTACCAACAATCACGACCGTTGGTATGGCGAGCCTGCTCCCTGGTGCTCAAGATGGTCTGACGCTGGAGTATGAGAAACAAACCCTTGTACCCAAGCTGAACGGTACCGTTGTTGGTAACGTCAGTCAACGCCTGGATATCTTACGCAAGCGCTTCGGCGACCGGTTTGCACAAATGCTACTGAAAGATTTTATCAGCAGCAAGGCTAAGATTGACTCCACAGTCGATCTGCTGGTGTTGCGCAGTACGGAAATCGACAATCAGTTGGAGAGCGATCCAGAAAATACCCTCAGTCTAATTCCAAAGACACTGAAACTCATTCGAGCTGCTCTCACAAAACTTAGTAAATTAGGCTTCCATGAAGCCATTATTGTTGCTGATCACGGATTCTTCCTGAATGCCCAAGCTGAAGCTGGTGATGTCTGCCTCAAACCCCAGGGCAACTGGCTCTACAATGCTCACGATCGCATGCTACTGGGCAACGGAGCAGAAGACAACCATAACTTGATTCTGGATACTGATAAACTTGGCATCCGTGGAAGCTTTACCCAAGCTGCCCTACCGCGAACAATGGCTCCCTACAAAGCTGGTCATCTTTACTTTCACGGCGGCGTTTCTCTCGCTGAGGCGATCGTGCCAGTTCTCGTTGTCCGCCTAGATAATACTAGAGAAGTTGATTTTGAACAGTTACAGGTCGAACTCAACTACAAAAACGGTGCCAAGCGGATTGTGACTCTATTACCAGTTATCGACGTTTCTCTATTACCTGGTAATCTGTTTTCCCAGGCAACTAAATGCGAGATACTGCTCGAAGCTCAAGATGCGAAAGGTAACCTTGTCGGTGAACCTCGTCCTAGTGGGGACGTTAACCCAGCAACCCGAACTATTACAATGGCTCCCCACGAGCGAAAGCAAATTGTGTTGCGGATGGCTCCGAATTTTGAGGGCAAATTTACTGTTAAGGCACTCAATCCGAAGACGCTAACAGCCTACAGCAGCCTAAATCTGGAAACCGATTACAACTTCTAGACCACATGGATGCTCTCGAGCAGAAACTTAACAGAACATTTGAAGGCAAGGTTGTCCGCAAGGATCTGCTCCACCGCATCAAAAAAGGTACGAATGTTCCCACGTTCGTGTTGGAATTTTTGCTAGCTAAGTACTGTGCCAGTAACGATCCGATGGAAATTGATGCTGGAATGGAGGCGGTGCTGGCAACGCTTCAGGATAACTACGTCCGACCCGATGAAGCTAATGCTGCTCAGTCAAAAGTTGCGACCAAGGGGCGCTACCGATTCATTGATAAGGTTCATGTCCGCTACGTAGAAAAAGAAAAACGACACTGGGCAGCACTAGAAAACTTTAACTCCCAGCGCATCGCCATTAGTCAGCAATTCTATCGGGATAACGATCGCCTGCTGGAAGGCGGTATCTGGGCTGAGGTAACGATTGGGCACAACGATGTTGAGGAAGACGACTACGCATTCTACATTGAGGAGCTGCGACCAATTCAGCTCAGCCGCTTTAACTTTGAGCCCTATGCTGAGGGCCGCCGGGAGTTCAACCGCAACGAGTGGTTGGATGTCATTCTACGCACCGTTGGTCTTGAGCCTAGCAAACTAACAGAGCGCCAGAAATTTCACTATATCGCCCGACTTACTCCCTTGGTCGAGCCTAACTTAAATTTCATCGAACTGGGTCCCAGAGGAACTGGTAAATCCTACTTCTTCAGCGAATTTTCACCGTATTCAACTCTAGTCAGTGGTGGTCAAGCAACCAAAGCTACCTTATTTTACAATAACGCACGAGGCAAGGTTGGTCTAGTGGGATTCTGGGATACTGTTGCCTTCGATGAAGTTGGTGGCATCAAGATCAAAGATGCCGACACGATCCAGATTATGAAAGACTTCATGGCTAATGGTCGCTTCTCCCGTGGTATCGAAGTCATTGCTGATGCCAGCTTGGCATTCGTCGGTAATATCGATATGTCGGTCGAGCAGATTGTCAACTCCAGTCAGTACGACCTCTTTCAACCTTTACCAACGGAATTCAATTTGGCGGTCATGGATCGCTTTGCCTGCTATCTACCAGGGTGGGAGATGCCCAAAAACAGTAGCGAGTTCTTAACCAATAACTACGGATTCATCACTGATTACCTTGCAGAGGCGTTCCACTACCTTTTCCAGCACACAAATCGGTACGAAGAAGTTACAAAACGGATTCGGCTCGGTTCGGCAGTAGAAGGTAGAGATGAGAAGGGCATCAAAAAAACAATGGCAGCCTTTCTCAAAATCCTTCATCCTGCAGGCAGTCCTACTGAGTCAGAGTTTGAAGAGTACGTAGTTTATGCAGTTGAATGTCGCCGCCGGGTCAAAGAACAAATGAACAAGCGCAAGCCGGACGATGAGTTTGCAAGGATCAACCTGTCGTACTTTAAGGCTAATTGTGAGGAGATTACTGTTTTTTGCCCAGAGTCAAAGAATGCACTAGCTACCCAAGAACCAACGCGGCGTGTACTTGATGAAGATACCAAGCCAAAGCGTTCAAAAGCCTCCAGAAAAAGCGTTCAGCACTCTACAACTGACAGTCAGCCCTCAACTTTGAAGGAAAACAAGCCTATAGACCAGGTTCGTTTGCCGCAGGAACAGCATTTTACAATCCACTACGGGGATACGGGTTACAGCTACGACTCAATCTTTGGACCCTATCTATAGGGGGCGAAGTTAGCGATTGTTGAAGACCCATATATTCGTCAACCCCACCAGATTCAGAACTTTGTGCGCTTTTGTGAAACTGTCATCAAAGCTGGCACAGTCAAGCGGATCGAGCTGATTACGAGCTACGATAATAATACTCTTGTTGTAGAAATTCAGGAGAGGCTCAGCGATTTGAAGCAAAGCCTATTGGAACTCGATATAGTACTCGATGTTCAATTGAACCCAAATCAACACGATCGCGAAATTCGTCTCGACAACGGTTGGAGCGTCAAAATCGGTCGTGGTCTGGACTTCTACCAAAAACCAGGTAGCTGGTTTGAAGTGGGTGCAAATGACTTGAGCCTACGTAAATGTTTAGAGACAAAGGTTGATATCTTTCGCTTCAAAAGGTAAAGATATTTTGACAAAGGGGCGGTCGCTCACATTCTGGTTTATGAGTTGAAGAACACCCATGCCACACTTTTTATTGACTTGGCTCGTCACTGCGGTTTCGTTGCTGATTACGGCTTATATTGTCCCAGGCTTCATTGTCAAGAGTTTTGCTGCCGCCCTGGTCGCAGCAGTCATTTTGGGGTTAGTGAATGCGATTGTCCGACCCATCGTGGTGCTCTTGACGTTGCCGCTCACCCTTGTGACCCTGGGTTTGTTTCTGTTTGTTGTTAATGCGATCATGCTTTTGCTGGTAAGCCGCCTAACCCCCGGTTTTGGTTTGATAATTACCGGCTTTGGGCCTGCTTTGTTGGGTTCAATTGTTCTAACGATTGTTGCTAGCGTGCTGAACCTATTTGTTAGAACGGTGGAATAAGGGAACGGTTAAGATGATGCGTCCGATCGCACCCCAAAGCCGAGATAACCCCGTGGCGTAATCATCCAGTCACCGTGGGTGCGGGTACTGCTGTTGCCAATTAGAACCGTGGTCAGCATATCAATGGGAACATCGAGGAATTTATCCAGTGTGGTGAGAGTAATTTGCTCGTCTTGCCGGTAGGCGGAGCGCACGACTGCTACTGGGGTGTTGGGATCGCGGTGTTTCAGAAAGATTTGCTGGGCAAGAGCCAGTTGCTGGATGCGAGTCTGCGATCGCGGGTTGTAAAGAGCAGTAACGAAATCAGCAGCAGCAGCAGCGGCTAAGCGCTTTTCAATCACTTCCCAAGGCGTGAGCAAATCGCTCAAGCTAATGGCGCAGAAGTCGTGCATTAAAGGTGTACCCACGCGGGCTGCGGCGGCTTGCAGGGCGGTGATCCCAGGAAACATCTGGACGCTCGGAGTTTTACCATCCCAGCCTTGAGCCTGGAGTTCCTCCAGTACCAAACCCGCCATGCCATAGATACCGCAGTCGCCAGAGGATACCACCGCCACCGTCAACCCCCACTTAGCCAAGTGAATCGCCCGCTGGGCACGTTGGCGTTCCTGGGTAATTGGTAGCGATTCCACAATTTGAGCTGTTTGCAGTAGGGGAGCAATCAGCTCGATATAAAGTGAGTAACCAATTACAGCGTCGGCGGATGATACAGCAGTTTGGGCAGCTGGGGTGATCTGCTCTAACTGACCTGGTCCAGTGCCTACGAGTAAAAGCTTACCAGTGCGCCCAGTATATTCTTGTTCGGCTTGAGCGATCGCTACTGTCACCGCTCCTGATTGCCCTTCCAACCGAAAAATTTGTTTAGAAACCAGAAGGGTGTTTGGTGTTGGGTCTACTGCCGACTCACGCGCTGCATATAGTGCAGCTGCTTCTGCTACGCTGGGAGTTCCTACCTCTGCTTGCACAACATCTGAGGGGTTGGGGACACAGACAAAACGAAGGACATCAGCGCTGAAGGTTCGTAAAGGCCAATTGCTTGAGCGGCAGAGTTCGACTAAGCCAACTTCATCGGCTTTGAGGTCGATAGTGGCAATTCCGGCGATCGCACCTGACACCAGTTGATTATCCCGGCACACTTGCTGAATCGCTGTCTCAATCAGCTGCCGTGATGTCCCCCGCTCACAACCAATCCCCACCCACAAGACCCGTGGATGCCACTGCACTTGTGGGATGCCGGAGTCACTGCTGAGTGCTGATGGTCGCTGCTTGGGGCTAATCCAGATTCTGGCTTTGGGTGTTATAGACTCAGCTCGCTCTAAATAGAAAGAATGTGTTTGGGGCAGCTGGCTTTGCCATAGGGTAGAGCCTGCTGATTGAATCACTTGAACTGTTTCACCACGAGCAACAGCTGCACTCACCCCAGTCCAATCTCCCTCTCCTTTGTGCCAGCCAAACGGAACACCTAGTATATCCACCGCCGGTAGTCCCAACCCAACTGAAGCGCCGGTTATAATCGGTGTTGCTCCAATCATGTGAGCAATCAACCGTGCCAACTGGTCAGCCCCTCCCTGATGAGAGCTGCATAAACTGATGACAAAATGACCAGCCTCATCTAGCACCACAACAGCTGGGTCAGAAGATTTGTGCTGCAACAGGGGGGCAATCAACCGCACTACTGCCCCAGCTGCCAAACAGAAGACAAAGGCTCGGTAGTGGGGCCAGAGGTTAGCCAGCTGGTTTTTGAGTGAACCGGTATAGACCTGAGAACCCTCGACCCCGGTCAAGGATTCCGGTATCCATAGAGTTGCACCAGTAGTCTGACAAAGGGACTGTAACTTTTTGGCACCCGTGGGAGTGGTAGCGATCGCAGCTAAGGGTTGAAAATCGCCTAAAATTAACACAACCACCATCCTTAAGGGAGAACGCAGGGGCGCGAGTTTTTCTCGCCCCCTCAACAGTGTTAACTTTCAGCTTTTGAGTCAAGTAGTTGCTGAGTATTGTTAACCCCACCTCTATCCAGAACCTCAGCTGTCAGATGGGTGCTAACAACCGTTGGTTGCAATATCGGCGTGTGGGCGACCGAATTGTTAGCCAGGGTAAACAAAGGGTTTGACAGAATTCCCGCCAGAGACGTGGCGACTAGGGTCAGCACCAGCCCCACCTGCAAAGGCCGCAACCCAGGCAAATTCCAATGCACTTCTGGATAATTCTTGACGGCATCGGACATTTCTTGCGGCTCTTTGACCACCATCATCCTAACCACCCGGATGTAGTAGTAGATCGAGACCACAGTGGTGACTAACCCCAGCAATACTAATCCATATTGCCCAGCTTGCCAACCAGCCCAGAACAGGTAGATCTTGCCAAAGAACCCAGCCAGCGGCGGAATGCCTCCTAAAGAAAGCAGGCAGATACTAAGACCCAGTGTTAGAAGTGGGTCTTTCTGATATAGACCGGAGTACTCACTAATCTGGTCGGTTCCCGTCCGCAGGGAGAACAGAATCACGCAGGTAAAAGCGCCCAGGTTCATGAACAGGTAGACCAACAGGTAAAAGACCATGCTGGCATATCCAGCCTGAGTTCCAGCAATCAGACCAATCATGACGAACCCGGCTTGACCGATGGAGGAATAAGCCAGCATCCGTTTCATGCTGCTTTGAGCCAGGGCTACCACATTACCCAACACCATACTGAAAACGGCAAGAGCGATGAAGACAAACCGCCACTCGTCTGTAACCAGGGGGAAGGCTGTTGTCAATAGACGGATTGCTAGGGCAAACCCGGCTGCTTTTGAACCTACAGATAGGAAGGCAATGACTGGAGTGGGAGCACCTTCGTAAACATCTGGTGTCCACTGGTGGAAGGGGGCGGCGGAAATTTTGAAGCCGATACCTGCGATCGCGAAGACAAGGGCGATGACGAGAGCCAAGGATTGACCGGCGTTGGCGTTGGCAATTCCATTCGCGATCGCACTCAGTTGCGTTTGTCCTCCCGACAGACCATATAGCAGAGAGACCCCATACAGGAATATAGCTGTACTGGAAGCTCCAATCAGCAGGTATTTCAGCGCTGCCTCATTCGAGCGGGGGTCGCGCTTTGTGTAGCCCGTCATCAAGTAGGAGGAAAGACTGAGGGTTTCTAGGGAGATAAAAACCATTACCAGCTCATTTGCCCCTGATAGGAACATCCCCCCCAGCGTGGCAGTGAGCAAAATCGCAATGAATTCCGCCAAAGCCGTGCCTGACTGCTCTATATAGCGAATCGACATCAAAATCGTTACAGCGGTAGACAGGGCAATGATGCCGCGAAACATGATACTGAGGTCGTCACTATTAAAGGCACCGAGAAACGAGATCGGATTGGTAGTATCCCATTGAAAATACAGGGCGATGATCGAGCCGAGTAAACCTGCGAGCGCCGCATAAGGAACCCAGCGCGAGGAACTACGCCCCACAATCAAGTCACCCACTAAAACAACCAGCAGGGTGATAATGACAATCCCCTCTGGCAAAATTGTCCCAGCATTCAGCTGGGCGGCAAGATTGGCAAAATCCATGAGGTGTAAAGTTTTTAGCTATTAGGCATAAAGACTGACTTTTGTTTATTATATCGGCGTAAAACCGCACGGAAAGAGTGGTTGCGGATGTAAGCCGGTGAAGCGAGGACGCGGTATCCAAGCTATCATTCACAATTCTCAAAGGATTGTGTTATTTTTGGCACAACCAACCGAAATTTTAGCAGGCGTTGGTGTATTGATCTGGGGCTGTACCTAAAAGTTGTCATCACTGATATCAGATATAAGTTAGAGATTGAGATAGCTTTGGAAGGAGTAAGCGCGAGTGTCAACGCCAGCGCTTAGCGCCATCGCTCTCTCCAAAAGATAAGTAATAATACACCTCAAGGGACAGTCCCTCTTCACATATCGCTTAAATTATCTAAATTGGACACTCTAGCCTAGCTGCTATCTTTCCCTAAAGCTCCATGTCAACTCTCGTCATTGTCGAATCTCCCACCAAAGCCAGAACTATTCGTAACTATCTGCCCTCTAGTTACCGAGTTGAGGCGTCTATGGGCCACGTGCGTGACCTTCCCCAATCTGCCAGTGAAATTCCCGAAGCAGTGAAGGGGGAAAAATGGGCACAGCTAGGGGTGAACGTGGACGCTAACTTTGAACCGCTGTATGTTGTTCCCAAGGATAAAAAGAAAATTGTCACCCAGCTAAAAGAAGCGCTCAAAGGGGCAGATGAACTGGTGCTAGCCACCGACGAAGACCGTGAAGGCGAAAGTATCAGCTGGCATTTGTTGCAGCTGCTGCAACCAAAGGTTCCCATCAAGCGGATGGTGTTTCACGAAATCACCCAAGATGCCATCCGCAAAGCCCTGAAAAACTGCCGCAGCATCGACATTGATCTGGTACACGCTCAGGAGACGCGACGGATTTTAGACCGGCTCGTGGGTTATACGCTGTCTCCCCTGCTGTGGAAGAAAATTGCCTGGGGTTTGTCAGCTGGGCGAGTTCAGTCTGTCTCCGTGCGACTTTTGGTAAACCGGGAGCGCCAACGGCGAGCCTTCCGCCAAGGTAGCTACTGGGATCTCAAGGCAAATTTAGTGCAGGAAAAAACCCCCTTTGCAGCAGTGCTAGTCACACTGGCAGGAACCAGACTGGCTAATGGTAGCGATTTTGACCCCAACACTGGTCAAATTGCCGCCGGTCGGAATGTAGTCTTGCTGAATGAAGCCGAAGCCAGAACCCTCCAGGAACGCCTTGCCGGTAAAACTTGGACAGTCACAGAGCTAGAGGAACGCCCGGTGACTCGCAAACCCGCGCCACCGTTTATCACCTCAACCCTGCAACAGGAAGCCAACCGCAAACTGCGCCTATCGGCTCGTGACACGATGAGGGTTGCCCAGAGTCTGTACGAGCAGGGGTATATTACTTATATGCGGACAGATTCGGTGCATTTGTCTGAGCAAGCGATCACCGCCGCCCGGAGCTGTGTGGAGCAACTGTACGGCACACAATACCTTAGCCCCCAGCCGCGTCAGTACACCACCAAAAGCAAAGGGGCTCAGGAAGCCCACGAAGCAATTCGCCCAGCGGGTAGCAGCTTCCGCACCCCGCAGGAAACGGGCTTGAGTGGTCGAGAACTCGCACTCTACGACTTAATCTGGAAGCGCACCGTCGCCAGCCAAATGGCCGACGCACGACAGACCCAAATCACCGTTGGGCTGCAAGCCGAAGACGCTGGGTTTCGGTCTTCTGGCAAACGGATTGACTTTCCTGGTTATTTACGCGCCTACGTTGAAGGTTCGGACGACCCCGAAGCCGCCCTGGAAGATCAGGAAGTGTTATTGCCGCCCTTGAAAGTAGGCTATCACCCCAACTGCACTAACCTAGAAGCAATTGGTCACGAAACCCAGCCTCCAGCCCGCTATACCGAAGCCTCCCTCGTAAAAACCCTGGAAAGCGAAGGCATTGGGCGTCCCAGCACCTACGCCAGCATCATCGGCACCATCATCGACCGTGGCTACGCTACTCTGGTAAGCAACGCCCTTGTGCCCACCTTCACAGCCTTTGCCGTCACCGATCTGCTGGAAAAATACTTCCCCGACTTGGTAGATACCAGCTTCACCGCTCGGATGGAGGAGACTCTGGATGAAATCTCCATAGGAGTTGCCGAATGGCTCCCCTACCTACGTTCATTTTATTTGGGAGATGCTGGTCTGCAAACCCTAGTCAAGGAAAGGGAAAACCAGATTGACCCCAACAAAGCCCGGACTGTCATACTAGAGGGCTTAGACGTCAAAGTCCGTATTGGTAAATTTGGCCCATACATCGAAGCCGAAAAGGGCAACGATACTGTCACCGCTTCAATTCCCAAAGACATGACTCCAGCTGAGCTAGACCCAGAGCAGGTGGAAGTGCTGTTGCGGCAAAAAACCGAGGGACCAGACACATTGGGTCGCCATCCTGAAACTGGCGAACCGATTTATGTACTGATTGGTAGCTACGGTCCCTATGTCCAGCTGGGTGAAGCCTCGGACGAGAACCCCAAACCCAAGCGGGCTTCGCTGCCCAAGGGGGTAAACCCACAAGACCTAACGCTGGAAATGGCCCAAGGCCTTTTGTCTCTCCCACGTACCTTGGGCGTCCATCCCAGCACTGACCGCAAAATCCAGGCAGGGCTAGGACGCTATGGTCCCTATGTGGTTCATGACCAGGGTAAGGAGGGGAAAGACTTCCGATCGCTTAAAGCTAGTGATGATGTCTTGACAATTTCTTTAGAGCGTGCGTTGGAGTTACTGGCTGAACCCAAGAAAGGACGTAGCTCCTCACTCAGCAGCAAGTCCAAGCAAGCCTTACGAGAACTGGGTCCTCACCCAACTGATGGAGAGCCAGTGAATGTCTACGATGGTCCCTATGGTTCCTACATTAAGCACGGCAAAACTAATGTCGGTTTACCCGAAGGCCAATCAGTCGAAACGTTGACGCTCTCTACAGCACTGGAACTTTTAGCGACTAAGGCATCTGCCGCGAAATCAAGCCGCAAGTCGAGTAAATCAGCTAGCTCAACCGGCAAATCAGCTGCAAAGTCGTCAACGACCGCTGCTAAGAAAAAAACTGCAACCCGTGCGAGTTCCAGCCGTAAGACTTGAGCTTTCTTGAGCTGAGGGAGCTTTCTTGAGCTTTCTTGAGCTGAGGGAGCTGGGGGAGAGAAGAGGGCTTCGGGAGCTGGGGGAAATTGTTAGAAAAATTGTCTTTTTGTCCACTCTCCCGAAGCTCCCGAAGCTCCCTCCTCTCCCCCTCTCCCCCTCCCTTGC
>CAXUIG010000201.1:0-11903 GCA_964250845.1 uncultured bacterium
GGAGGGGGAGAGGGGGTGCTCCCCCGCTTTTTCCTCAAGCGGATGCCCTATTTATAAAGTTCTGTTGCTAGCCGGATGGCAAGAACGCCCGGAATCAGCGCCACAACGAGAGCTATGTAGACTTGAGTATCCGATATAGACATAGTTTGAAACCTCCTAAGTTCAAGATCTTCTGAACAGATTGATCACTACTTTTGACTAAAACGTCCAGCTTCTGGAATAAGTTGTTACAAGACTAAACAAAAATGGATTTCTACCTTGGCATTGACTTTGGCACCTCCGGCGCACGAGCTGTAGTTATTGACGTTGAAGCGACTATCCAGGCAGAGGCGCAGTATTCCTTTGCAATGTCGGTGCCAAATATAAACACAGCAATAAGTTGGGAGACGGCTTTGTTTGCTCTGATTGAGCAAATACCCGCCCAATTGCGCCGCGACGTTAGGGCGATCGCTATCGATGGCACTTCCTCTACTGTCTTGCTGTGTGATGCTGTCGGTAGACCGATTGAGGCACCGCTGCTGTACAACGATGGGCGGGGAGTGGCAATGATGGACACACTACGAGCGATCGCACCCCCAAACCATACTGTATTAAGCGCCACCTCCAGCCTTGCTAAGCTGCTGTGGATGACCCAGTTGCCCTGTTTTACCGAAGCAAGATATTTTTTACACCAGGCAGACTGGCTGGCTTTTCTGCTGCATGGGCAGCTGGGTATAAGTGATTATCACAATGCTTTGAAGCTGGGTTATGACATCGAGCAGTTCTGCTACCCAGCTTGGATGACTCAGTTGCCGATGAACCAACTGTTGCCCCTCGTCCTAGCCCCTGGGACTCCAATTGGTGAGGTAAGAGCAGAAATTGCCGGTCGCTTTGGCTTGCGAACAGACTGCCTGGTGTGTGCTGGCACGACTGATAGTATTGCGGCGTTTCTTGCCAGTGGAGCGCACTTGCCTGGTGAAGCTGTGACTTCTCTGGGTTCTACTCTGGTACTAAAGCTATTGAGTCGCAGCCGTGTGGAAGATGCACGCGCCGGAATTTATAGCCATCGGCTAGCGCCCCCTTTACAAGAGGGGGTAGAGGGGGGGTTGTGGCTAACTGGGGGTGCGTCTAATACTGGCGGGGCAGTGCTAAGGCAATTCTTCACCGACACCCAGTTGGAGCATCTTAGCTGCCAGATTGATGGGTCGAAAGAAAGCCAGCTGGATTATTACCCGTTGCTAAAACCCGGCGATCGCTTTCCGATTAACGACCCTCACCTGCCGCCCCGACTAGAGCCACGCCCAGCTGAATCGGTGGAATTTCTGCATGGATTGCTTGAAGGTATAGCCCGGATTGAAGCGCGCGGATACCAGTTGCTGCAACAGATGGGTGCCACTCCCTTAAGCAAAGTCTACACTGCTGGCGGTGGTGCGGCGAATTCCAGCTGGGCTAAAATTCGAACTCGTCATCTGAAGGTTCCCTTAGTTCCCCCAGTCCATACAGCAGCTGCCTATGGCACAGCACTCTTGGCGATGCGGGGATTGGGTTAGACTTCAAAACAGCAGGACGTGATTGCTTGCTTAATGGTTGAGTCACTATCCTCACAGCTCAACAGCCAACTCCCCTCGGCTGCTGAACTGTACTATCGACTGATTGTAGTTGTGGTGCCCCCCTGCGGGAGTCAGACAATCAGCTTCCGCAAGGTAGCCGAGGGTATAGATAGTCGATATATCAACATCAACTTAGAATTGAGTCGGCGTCTGCTTGAGTTGACTCAGCGGCAGCAAGTACTGCGAGTGCAGCGATTACTAGAGGATATTATTGGGAACACTGATAACAGGATGGTGTTCCTGGACAAGATTGAGATTCTGTTTGATGTTTCACTCAAGCTAGACCCTCTCCGGTGTCTCCAGAGATTAGCCCGCAACCGCATCATCGTTGTCGTCTGGAACGGCAGCTTTGAAAACAACTACCTGATTTATGCCGAACCTGACCATCCAGAGTACCGCCGCTATCAGAAGAGCGATTTTTTAGTGGTGAGTCCAGGAAAGGCTGAAGGCAACCCAAGCCATTAACTACAGAAAAGATGGTGCGCATGAAATACGGTGACCTAATTCAGTTTGAACCCATCGAGAGTGTTATCCAGTTGCAAAATGCCAGCGAAATAGGTGAGGCGCAACAGCTGGTTGCCACTTACGTGATTTCAGAGGAAATGGCGGAGCGCCTGGCAACTGTGGTATTTCCCAACCTGCAGTTTGAGCAGCCAGCCGACAACAAAGGCATCCTCGTGGTGGGGAACTACGGCACTGGCAAGTCGCACTTGATGTCGGTATTGAGTGCGATCGCAGAATACTCTGAACTTACCACCACCCTTCAGAATCCCCAAGTACTCAGTAGTGCCGCCAGTATTGCAGGTAAGTTCAAAGTCATTCGCACTGAACTAGGCTCCACCACGATGGACTTGCGGGAATTCGTCTGTTCTCAACTAGAAGAAGCACTGTTTGAGTGGGGCATTGAGTTCCAGTTTCCGCCCAGAGACAAAATCCCCAACCACAAGGGCGTCTTTGAGGAGATGATGGGCGCCTTCCATGAGCATTATCCTGAACAAGGGTTGCTCTTGGTGGTGGACGAACTACTGGATTATTTACGCACCCGCAAAGACCAGGCACTGATTCTCGACCTCACCTTTTTGCGGGAAATCGGAGAAGTTTGCTCATACCTCCGCTTTCGTTTCATTGCAGGGCTGCAAGAGACGCTGTTTGACAGTCCCCGATTCGCGTTTGTCGCCGAGACGATTCGCCGAGTCAAAGACCGTTTTGAGCAGATTCTGATTGCTCGCAAGGATGTCAAGTATGTTGTCGCTGAACGACTGCTGAAGAAAACAGCCGAGCAGCAAGTCAAGATCCGGGCACACCTGATGCCCTTTGCCAAATTCTACGGCAATATGAACGAACGGATAGATGAGTTTGTGCGCCTCTTCCCTATCCATCCCGATTATATTGACACATTCGAGCGCATCACTGTTGCTGAACGGCGCGAGGTACTCAAGAGCTTGTCCCTGGCAATGCGGCAACGGCTGAATCAAAATGTGCCCGAAGACGCCCCTGGTTTAATTGCCTACGACAGCTACTGGAACACTCTTAAAGAGAACCCTTCCTTCCGGTCGGTCCCAGACATCCGGGCGGTGATTGATTGTTCCCAGGTGCTAGAGTCTCGCATTCAACAGGCTTTCACCCGTCCTGCGTATAAGCCAATGGCCTCAAAAATTATTCACGGGCTATCAGTTCATCGGCTAACCACTGGCGACATCTACTCGCCTCTGGGTGCGACACCGGATGAACTGCGGGACAGTCTGTGCCTGTACGACCCAATAGTTGCTGAGTTGGGGGGTGAGCCAGACAGCGATTTGCTCTCCCAGGTGGAAACGGTTTTAAGGGAAATCCATAAGACCGTCAGTGGTCAATTTATCTCTTTTAACACAGACAATCGGCAATATTACATCGACCTCAAGAAGACCGATGACTATGATGCCCTGATTGAGAAGCGAGCCGAGAGTCTGGATAATGCTCAGTTGGATCGCTACTACTATGAAGCCCTCAAGCAGGTGATGGAATGCACCGACCAAACTGACTTCACCGGCTACCGCATCTGGCAACATGAGTTGGAATGGCGCGATCGCAAAGCTACCCGCTTTGGCTATCTGTTCTTTGGTGCCCCCAATCAGCGGTCTACGGCAGCTCCGGCACGGGATTTCTACCTGTATTTCATTCAACCCTACGATCCGCCTCGTTACCGCGATGAAAAGCAGGCAGACGAGGTCTTCTTCCAGCTGACCAAGGTAGATAATGCCTTCCGTGAGAATTTGAATAAGTACGCGGCAGCACTGGATTTGGCTTCAACTGCCTCTGGGCAGGCTAAGAAGGAATATGAGAAAAAAGCATTTGGTTACCTGCGGAACTTGGTCAATTGGCTCCAGGAACACATGACGACTGCAATTGATGTCACCCACCAAGGTACGACTAAACCCCTATTGGAGTGGATTAAGGGAAAAGGTGCAGCAACGGGTGTTCGTGCCAATGTGCGCGATATTGTGAATGCTGTGGGTTCCAGTTGTCTTGCTGCCTACTTTGCCGACCAAGCGCCAGAATATCCGGCTTTTTCCGTACTGGTTACGGGCGCTAACAGGGCGCAGGCGGCACAGGATGCGCTCCGCTGGTTACGTGGTACAACCAAGACGCAGCAAGCGATCGCTGTACTGGATGCATTGGAACTGCTAGATGGTGATCGCCTCGATGCCCATCGCTCCAAATATGCTTATCATATTCTGTCACTACTGAGGCAGAAAGGCCACGGTCAGATACTCAACCGAGGCGAACTCATCCAAAATATTTTGGGCGTTGAGTACATGGCTCCTAATCAGTATCGGTTGGAGCCGGAATGGGTAGTTGTTCTTGCAGCTGCGCTGGTTTACAACGGCGATGTGGTGCTGGCTATCCCAGGGAAAAAGTTCGATGCTAACAGTCTAGACAGCTTGGTCACGACACCAGTAGATGAGCTGATTAACTTCAAGCACATTGAGCAACCGAAAGAATGGAATTTACCAGCACTCAAGGCACTCTTTGAACTGCTGGGGCTGACGCCGGGAATGGCTCAACTGGTGACTCAAGGTAAGGACGAGCCGATTCAGGAACTCCAAAAGGCTGTTAACCAAACTGTAGAGAAACTGGTAGTAACGCGGCAAAAGTTGCAAGGATTGACTTTCTGGGGTCGCAGTCTGCTGAGTGAACAACAGCAGACCGAGTATTGCGATCGCTTAGACCGGACAAAGACATTTCTGGAATCGCTCCAAGCCTACTCTACCCCAGGTAAACTCAAGAACTTCCGTTATCAGGAGCAAGAGGTGAACGGATACCGCACTGGGTTGCAGACACTGCAAGAGATTGAAGCACTGCAGGAACTGGTAACAAACCTGGGTTCAGTGGCATCTTACCTCTCCACGGCTGAGGCAGTGTTGCCACCTTCCGTTACTTCTGCAAACCAAGGTAGAGCCAGGGAGAATTCATCCTCCTATAACCAAGAGGGTGGTTGGTTAACCCGATGCAGGGAAGTGCGGGAAGAGGTGCAGGCTCAAATCTTGAATCCGCAGGATCGAGCAGCTGCCACGTTTCGGCAGCAGACACTTCATAAGCTACAACAACTCAAACAGAGCTACATCCAGACTTACTTAGAACAGCACACCCGTGCGCGACTGGGGGTAAATGAAGACCGACGCAAGGCAGAATTGACGCGAGATGGACGATTGGACAGTTTGCAGAAGTTGGCAACAATTGACCTGATGCCAGCTGGTCAGCTAACTGATTTCCAGAATCGTCTCGCTAGTCTGAAGAGTTGCTTTGCGTTGACGGAACAAGAGCTGAATATCACACCAATTTGTCCCCATTGTCAATTTAAACCGGCAAGTGAGGAGATTAAGACACCAGCAAGCAGTCTGTTAATGAGTATGGATACTCAATTAGACCAGTTGTTGGCTGAGTGGACTCAGACGCTGCTGGGAAATCTGGAAGACGCGACGACGCGAGAGAATTTGCATCTGCTCAAGTCTCAGCAAAGGCAGGTGGTGGATAATTTCTTGCGATCTCACAGTCTGCCCGAACCATTGACAAATGAGTTTATTTATGCGATTCAGGAGGTACTTTCGGGTCTAGTCAAGGTGGTGGTGAAGACAGATAACCTGCGAACAGCACTGCTGTCTGGGGGAGCGCCGGTGACACCAGCTGAGATGAAGAAGCGTTTCGAGGACTATCTCGGTGAGCTGGCCAAGGGGAAGGATTTAAGTAAAGTGCGAATCATACTGGAGTGACGCCAGGTTTGAATTACGACAATGCGTGTAAATATCTAGCCGAGCAATACCCAGCCGAATTTGCCCGGTGGCTGCTTTGTGTTGAGCCGCAGGACATCCAGGTACTCAAAACTGAACTGACTCTAGAGCCGATTCGGGCTGATGCTGTTAGCTTGCTGCAAGCGGCTAACCAAATTTTGCATCTAGAGTTTCAAACAAACCCATACTCTGAGCCGCCGATCCCGTTCCGCATGCTTGATTACTCGGTGAGGTTGAAGCGGCAATATGGGTGTGATGTAGAGCAGGTGGTCATTTTTTTGAAACAGACCACTAATGAAATAGTCTTTAGCGAGGAATATCGAGATCGCACTACATCACACCGCTATCGAGTCATCCGCTTGTGGGAACAAGATCCAGCAATATTTCTAGCCAACCCAGCGCTATTGCCCTTGGCTACCTTGACGCGAACAGACTCCCCCCAAGCCTTACTGGGGCAAGTTGCTGAACTAGTCGCTAGAATCGAGGACATCCAGCAGCGGCAAAATATTTCAGGTTGTGCCGAGATTATTGCTGGGATGCGGTTTAAGAAAGATTTAATTCGCCAACTTTTTAGAGAGGAAATTATGCGCGAGTCGGTCATCTATCAAGACATCCTGCAACAGGGAATACAACAAGGAAAGCAGGAAGGAAAGCAAGAGGAGGCACTCTCACTCGTTATCCGCCTGCTAGTACGGCGCGTAGGTAAAATTGACCTCATGGTGGAAGAGCGGATTCGGG
Organism: uncultured bacterium; assembly: GCA_964250845.1. Classification (GTDB taxonomy): domain Bacteria; phylum Cyanobacteriota; class Cyanobacteriia; order Cyanobacteriales; family Chroococcidiopsidaceae; genus CAXUIG01. Next base: position 6,596 of record CAXUIG010000201.1, read on the forward strand.
AGTTATCCATCGAGCAGTTGGAGGGGCTAGGAGAGGCGCTATTGGATTTTTCTCAAGTGGCTGACTTGGTCGATTGGTTAGAGCAGCAGGAAAGGAGTTAAAACAGGCAATGGTGTGAGAGTCAGTGATTTATCAAAATATTCTGCTCAAGGGATGGCGAGAAGGCTATCAGTCAGACTGGCGTAAGTCTTTTATCCATCTAGACAGCCAGCAGCAAAAATTACAACAGGGAAGACGGGAAGCAGAGTTAACTTGGATTAGACGCAAGCTAGAAGAACGAGTGGGGGAGATTGATGAGTCAGTAATTGAGCCACTTCGAGAGTTATCTATTGAGCAGTTAGAGGCATTATCTGAGTAGTTTTGACTATTTTTGGAGCGGAATATGTAGTTATTTTGCCGAAGGATAAAGTAAAAATTGGAAGCCAGCCTTAGTTATATAAAGATATTCTGCAACAGGTATTAGAGCAATTAAATAGTAGCGAACAGGAAGTATTAAAACATGCATTATTATCACTAGTAGTGCGTTTTCTGCGACGGCATTTTGGTAAAATCAAAGCGCGAATTTTGCTAGGATTCAGGAATTATCTAGGAAGCAGTTAGAGAAATTAGGAGAAGCATTATTGGATTTTAATAATGTCAGTCATTTAGATACTTGTTAAAAAATCCAGGGCATAAGTAGTCTTTTCTGCAAAATAGATGAGGTTTAACACTATAATTTTATGCTAAAAAAAGCTAATTAAACAGATGGAAGTAAATCAGCTAAAACTGGATTTTCAAGATAAGGAAAACAGCAAACGGCAAGGCTCAGTTGAGTGCCTTGGCATGACTTTTGAAAGTGATGAGGCACGGCGAGCGTATTTTCTGGAAAAGTTGCGAGAGAAGCTGAAAGACCCTGATTTTCGCAAAATTGAGGGATTTCCTATTGGTGAGGATGAAGATATTTTGGCACTCTCCGATCCACCTTACTACACTAGCTGTCCTAATCCATTTATTGAGGATTTTGTCAAATATTGGAATCAGTTAAAAGAAAGCGATCGCACCTCCAATCAGGACACATCACCTGATGCTAGCTACTATCGTCGGGAACCGTTTGCAGCGGATGTGAGTGAGGGTAAAAATGACCCCATTTACAATCTTCACTCATATCACACGAAAGTGCCGCATAAGGCAATTATGCGCTATATCCTTCACTATACGGAACCAGGAGATATTGTTTTTGACGGTTTTTGTGGCACGGGGATGACGGGTGTAGCTGCCCAGATGTGTGGCGATCGCGCAACGGTTGAATCACTTGGTTACACAGTTCAAAAAGATGGCACTATTCTCGATGAAGAAGGCAAGTCATTTTCAAAAATAGGGGCGCGTCGTGCTATTTTAAATGACCTTTCGCCAGCTGCTACGTTCATTGCTTACAACTACAACGCATCAGTAGATGTAGCTGAATTTGAGCGTGAAGCCAAGCGAATCCTGGCTCTTGTTGAGCAGGAATGCGGCTGGATGTATCTGAGTATACATCAGCCGAAACCGGAGCAGATGGAAAAAGCGATCGCACTACTTAAAATAGCTGACTCACAACTCAAGACTAAAGGCTCAGAACTACCCTGGGGTCGCATTAACTACACTGTTTGGTCTGATGTTTTTACTTGTCCTGAATGTGCTGGTGAAGTAGTGTTTCGGGATGCAGCTGTAAATAAAGCAGATGGCAAGGTGCTTGATAAATTTTCCTGCCCACACTGTAACGCCCAGCTGACTAAGCGCAATATGGATCGAGCCTGGGTGACAAAGTTTGATACTGCGATTAATCAGACTATACGACAGGCAAAACAACTGCCAGTGCTGATTAATTACAGTGTGGGTAAGAAGCGTTTTGAGAAAGTACCTGATGCTTTTGATTTAGCTTTGATCGAAAAGATTGAAAATAGTGCTATTCCTTACTGGTTTCCAACAGCTCGGATGCCAGAGGGTGAGGAGTCACGGCGCAACGATGACGTTGGCATTACCCATGTGGCTCACTTTTACACAAAGAGGAGTTTGTGGGTGTTAGCAACATTACTAACAAGAGTGAATAAAGTTTCAAATAAGTTAACTGCTAAGACTTGCTGGTTTTTGTTTGAGCAATGGGTTATTGGGTTCTCAAAGCTTAATCGCTACTCGCCGCATCACTTCTCACAGAACAACAGAAATTTAAGTGGGACACTATATGTAGGTTCTCAAATCTCAGAAGTATCTCCTGACTATGCCTTTAGCGGAAAGCTAAAAAGGCTTATACAAGTTTTTATAAACTCGAATATAAATCACCAATCAATCATTCCTACACAAAGCTCTTCAGCAGTAAATAACATTGCCACTAAAACTATTGATTACATATTCACTGATCCACCCTTTGGCGGAAATTTGATGTATTCAGAGCTTAACTTCCTCTGGGAAGCATGGCTCAAGGTTTTCACCAACAATGAACCGGAAGCAATAGAGAACCAGGCTCAAAAAAAAGGAATTCTGGAATACCAGGAATTGATGGCACAGTGCTTTCAGGAGTTTTATCTGGTCCTCAAGCCTGGGCATTGGATGACGATAGAGTTCCACAATTCTAAAAACAGTGTATGGAATGCTATTCAAGAAGCACTACAACGGGCTGGATTTGTCATTGCAGATGTGCGGACATTGGATAAAAAACAGGGAACTTTTAAGCAAGTTACTAGCGGTGGTGCTGTTAAACAAGACCTTATTATCTCTGCCTACAAACCCAGCAGCATTCTTGAGGAGCGGTTTAAACTCGAAGCTGGCACACAAGAAGGTGTCTGGGACTTTGTACGCACCCATTTACAACAGCTGCCTGTTTTCGTTTCCAAAAATGGCCAAGCCGAACTTATCGCAGAACGGCAAAACTACCTTCTCTTTGATCGCATGGTTGCGTTCCACATCCAACGTGGGGTCACAGTTCCCCTCTCTGCTTTTGAGTTTTACGCTGGACTATCGCAGCGTTTCTCTGAACGTGATGGGATGTACTTCCTCCCTGAACAAGTAGCAGAGTACGACAAAAAGCGGATGACGGTAAGAGAGATTCTCCAGCTAGAACTTTTGGTTACTGACGAATCAAGCGCCGTTCAGTGGCTCAAGCAGCAGCTGACTAAGAAACCCCAGACATTCCAAGAAATCCACCCCAACTTCATGCGGGAAATAGCAGGCTGGTCTAAATTTGAGAAACCCCTGGAACTTTCCGAACTCCTAGAGCAGAATTTCCTCCGCTACGACGGTAAAGGCTCCATCCCTAACCAAGTTGTTTCCTGGCTCAAACAGTCTGCTACCCAGCGGGAGAAGATTCGCCAGATTGAGAGTGAATTCCCAGTTGATGCTGCCGGACTTGAAACACGGGATGCAGGACTCCTGAGTGCTGCTAAAGATAAGTGGTATGTCCCCGATCCCAATAAGGCGAGTGACTTAGAGAAACTGCGCGATCGCGCCTTACTTAGAGAGTTCGAGGAATACCTCCAGTCCAAACAGAAAAAGCTCAAAGTCTTCCGCCTCGAAGCTGTTCGCACCGGCTTCAAAAAAGCTTGGCAGGAGCGAAGTTACCAAACTATTATCGATGTAGCCAACAAGATTCCTGAAGCTGTTCTTCAGGAAGACCCCAAACTCCTGATGTGGTACGACCAAGCTGTTACAAGGCTCGGTGAGGAATGAGGACTATTAAAAATTATGGTGCCGACAATCTTTGCTAAAAACATCAGGATTTACGACTTGAAAGAGCATTTTGGTTTACAGCTTATAGATGACCAATTTTTTACAGAATGGTCGAGTGATTTGACAATGTCTACCGCTGAAGCAGTGCAGCTAGACCGAGTTCTGCGCTGTGCTGAAGTAAAAGTACTACAATTCAGTTAGTAAATCATAAAAATTATCACTTCTATACTGAAGCTAAAAACAATGGATATATCACTAACTCCTGAACACGAGCGTTTCATTGAAAAACAACTCAAATAAGGCAGATACTATTGTGCCAGTGAAGTGATTCGTGATGCACTGCAACTGCTAGAAGACCGTGCTGCTATGAACCAAATGCGCCTGAAAAAAATAAAAAAAGAAATCATGATTGGCATCGAAGCATCTGAGAGGGGAGAAGTGTCAGATGGTGAAGAATTTATCAAAGAACTTCTTGAGGAAATTAGCGAAGCAGAGCAGCTCGAGCAATGAGCCGCTATATTGTTAGCGACCCAGCGAAGCAAGACATCAAGGAGATTAAAAACTACCAGATTGAAAATGGAATTGAAGTTGAGCGGGTACTCAGCGGCTACCGTGACTTAGAGGCTTTGTTTCTAGGGCAAGAGGACGGTGTAGATGATGATGAATTCGGGTGAATGGGTATGGGCATATGAACAACAACAGCTATGCCGCATCGTTGAGGTTCAATCCCTGTGGGGTCAAACCCTATACCGTGTCTGGCTGCCCACCCAAGACGCCGTAGTCCGCATGCGTGCTGACAAGTTGAAGCCACTGACAAAAGCTGGGCTGTCGAGTCCAGCTGGTATTGCCTACATCGCCGCCGCTGCCCGTGTAGCCGACGCCCTGAGTAAAGATGTACTGCTAGCCCCGATTGAATCGTCAGTTATTCCGTTGCCTCACCAGATTCAGGCATTATCAAAGGCAGTGTCGAGCGATCGCATCCGCTACCTCCTCGCCGACGAAGTTGGACTGGGCAAGACGATTGAGGCGGGGCTGATTACGCGCGAACTCAAACTCCGGGGACTGGTGCGACGTATCTTGGTGGTCGCTCCTAAAGGGCTAGTGACCCAGTGGGTGAGCGAGATGCGCCTTCATTTTAATGAAGAGTTTCAGCTAATTCTGCCGGAAGACTTGAAAACACTCCAACGCCTTGCACCCCGTGAGGGTGTGAATCCTTGGACTCTCTTCAACCAAGTTGTTTGTCCAATGGATTCGGTGAAGCCAATGGATAAACGCCGTGGCTGGTCACGGGAACACCTGGCTGAATATAACCGCGATCGCTTTGAAGACCTGATTGCAGCTGGCTGGGACTTAGTTATTGTAGACGAAGCCCACCGGCTGGGCGGCAGTACCGACCAAGTGGCTCGTTATAAACTAGGTCAGGGACTCGCCGAAGCCGCTCCCTACCTGTTGCTCCTGTCCGCCACCCCACACCAAGGCAAGACCGACGCCTTCTATCGCTTAGTTTCGCTGTTAGACCCCCTAGCCTTCCCAGACTTAGCCAGCCTGAACCAACAACGGGTTCAACCCTACATAGACTTGTCCGAAATATTATCTCGGGGTCAAAAACATGGTAGAAAGGAATTTT
>CAXUIG010000202.1:0-4312 GCA_964250845.1 uncultured bacterium
TGAGTGTGACTGTGGGGGGAATTCCTCTGGCTCAAGTGTGCGAAGCTCTCGAAACAATGGGGCGTGCTGGGACAACAGTTGGTGCCGAAGTACTGGTGAAGCAACTTCAAATCGAGTTTGAACGCTTAGAAGCGGCTTTGCAATTAGAGCATTCAGAAGGTAAGTATGATTAATCCTGACTTTGAGAAAAACTCACCCCTGATTCTGGTTGTTGACGACGAGAAGACCCTGCGACTTGTGCTGCGTCGGGCTATGCAGAAGGAAGGGTATCGCATCGCTGAGGCTGCGGACGGGGAAAAATGTTTAGAGTTCTGTCAACAGATCAAGCCAGATATTGTGTTGCTTGATGCCATGATGCCCCTGCTTGATGGCTTTACCTGCTGCGCGAGATTGGCTCCCCTCCTGGGTGATGAGTGTCCTGCCGTTTTAATGATTACTACGCTCAATGACAAAGCATCAGTTGACCGAGCCTTTGAGGTGGGAGCCACTGATTATGTCACTAAACCAATCGATTGGCCAGTGCTGCTTATGCGGGTACGGCGTCTGCTCCAAAGCCGCTGGGCAATGTCACAACTGCGACAACGAACCACAGAGCTGATAAGTGCCAATGCCGCCTTGCAGGTAGAAATCACCGAGCGCCAGCAGGCAGAGTCAGCGCTGCGCTCAAGCTTCGCGACAAATCGGGCTCTGCTGAACGCGATACCGGATTCGATGTTTCGCATCAGCAAAGATGGTATTTTTGTCAACTACAAAGCGGCAAAGGACAATCATCTGCCGGTGCATCCTAGTGAATTTATGGGCAAACACCTGATACAGGTGTTGCCTGATGAGGTGGCTCAGCCAACCATGGAGTGCGTGGAGCGAGCCCTGCAAACTGGCGACATCCAAATCTTTGAGTACCAGATTCTGGTGAATAACAATCTGCTCGAATACGAGGCTCGGATCGCTGTTAGCGCTGAAGATGAAGTGATGGCGATTGTGCGTGACATTACTGAGCGCAAGCAGGCGGAGAAGCAAATCAAAGCATCGCTCAAAGAAAAAGAAGTGCTATTGAAAGAAATTCACCACCGCGTGAAAAACAATTTGCAGATCATTTCTAGTTTGCTCAAACTACAGTCCCGTTCCACCAATAACATCCAAACTCTAGAGATGTTCAAGGAAAGCCAAAGTCGGATTAGAGCCATGGCTCTAATTCACGAAAAACTATATCAATCTAACGATTTATCAAAAGTAAACTTTGCTGAATATATTGGAAATCTAGCAGCTAATTTATTCCGCTCATACGAACTGAGTTCAAGGTCAATTCAGCCAATTGTAAATGTTGAAGATATTTTCCTAGAAATAGATGTGGCAGTCCCCTGTGGTTTGATTATTAATGAACTGGTTTCAAATTCCTTGAAGTACGCATTTCCCTCTGGCAGTTCAGGCGAAATCAGGATTGAACTTTATGCTGATAATTCGGGAGAATTGACATTGAATGTTAGTGATAACGGTGTTGGCTTACCAAAAGATTTAGATGTCAATAATCTCAATTCATTAGGTTTGCAATTAGTCAATAGCTTAGTAGAACAGCTAGGAGGTACTGTCAAACTTAATCGCGACGGTGGCACAGAATTTACGATTACATTTACTGCTTGAAACTACAAGGTCAGGTAAAAAAAAATGGAAAGTTCCAAGATCATGGTTGTTGAAGATGAAAGCATTGTCGCTATGGAGATCAAAGGCAGTCTAACAGATTTGGGATATACTGTTACTGCTATTGCTTCTTCTGGTGAGGTAGCCCTTCATAAAATAGCAGAGACTCAGCCAGATTTAGTGCTGATGGATATTAACTTGAAGGGTGACATGGACGGTGTGCAAACTGCCGAAAAAGTCCGGGAAAATTTCGGGATCCCGGTGATATATCTTACTGCTTATGCAGATAACAACACACTGCAACGAGCAAAGGTGACAGAACCATTTGGCTACATATTGAAACCTTTTGAAGAAAAAGAATTAAACATTGCTATTGAGATGGCACTCTACAAGCATCAAAGGGAAAGGCAAGTAAAAGCCAGTGGACAATGGTTTGCCACCACACTCAAAAGTATGGGCGATGCTGTAATTGCCACTGATAAAAACAACTTTTTAGTCTTTATCAACACCATGGCCGAAGCACTAACGGGCTGGAAGCGGGAAGAGGCGCTGGGTAAAAATTTGACAGATGTATTCAATATTTTACCGGAGGATCTAGGTAACTCTACTGTCAGTTCAGTTACCCAGGCTACTCAGTCAGGTGTTGTTATTGGTTTGCCAGAAGATACTACACTCCTTGCTAAGGACGGAACAGCAATACCAATTAATGGTAGTGCTGCGGCCATCAAAGATAGCAGAGGAAAAATCATCGGTGCTATTTTGGTCTTTCGAACCATCGACAAACCCAAGCGGGCGCAGGAAGGACTGCCGACCAAGGTGGGCAATGGTAGTAGAACCATGATGGATGACATCGCTCTGATTCAAACCTTTGTCCAAAACTTTATTCAAGGTCAACCAATTCTGCTGTCTAACCCCAACTTAAGAACGGAACCTGTTGCAGATACTATCCAGCTACTAGGAAAAACAGAAGGCTTAATTGTCAAAGCCATGCTGACTGAAAAACCACGCAGTGCTTTAGTTAAGAGGAGTTCACGCTACTGGGAGTTAATCCACCAGGCACTGTTTGCCAACAGCTTTTTCCCAATTGGACAGATCCAGGGGGAGGGTGTTTATCGCTATCAACACCGCCCCATCCCTACTGACTACCAGATGCACTGCACCAATGCCTTGGACCTCTGGGAAGTTTGGTCGCGCGACAACAATCTTAACGACCGCCCTGGCATTCCCATGGACATTATCATGTTAAGACAAGGCACTTGGAACCCAATCCGAGATATTATTTGCAGCGATGGAAAGACACTTGAGATCAAAACCATAGGCGATAAAATCGCCATGGACACAGCAGAAATGGTGATTTGGGGGAAAAAAGTTGAACAGGGTAGCCCTGCTGACTCCCCTTCATTAGGAGTTAGTTAGAAACCTCCGCTATCTCAATCACGCGCCCTTCTAGATCCTTGACCAGAAAATTCAGTGGTTTCTGGCGACGAATCTTGTGCTTCAAGCCGCGCAGTTCAACCCGCATCAATACCTGTTCTAGGCATTCGTGGTCAAAGCAAACATGGCGTTGCTGGTTTTTGTTCCCTAAGCTTGCCCCAGAAATCACATGCAACTGGGTATTCTTCTTAAGCTGATACCACAGGCCATCTGTAGCTTTCAACCCTCTGGTGCTAGAGATGCCAGGACTGGGAGACAGGTACAAAGGGTCAATTCCCGGCGTTCCCAACGTTTGCTCGTAGTTGTAGTAATAGTGCAAAGGCACTTCAGCTACTGGCAAATCTAGCAGCCCTTCGTACAACTGTCGCGCCATCTCCAGATCGGACACCATGATGGTGTGTACTTTCGGGGCACTGGTGAGGAACATCCACATGGCGACTCCATAGGCTGCCAGCAGCATCACCATAATGCCTTGTGTAGAAAACAGACTATCGAGCGGCAGTCCAGGCAGGAAAGAGCCTAAGGTAAAAGGCGGAAGCAGGAACGGGGTAACACTAACTGCTAGAACCATGAACTCTTATAAGGGGGATGAACAAGTCGCGCTGAAATTTGGCTGTCGATAATAGTCTACCAAGTCTGAATCGGACTCATCCAAGCCCCACAAAGAAAGCAGATCAAGATCTGCTTTCTTCGCTGACAGCTAGTTTAAGAAGATAGAACCCGTTGGTTGAACTCTCATGCTAAGCTTATCCTGGCTTAGGTCGGTTGTTGGCGTCAAGTTGACATTCAACATTCCTGGCTTAGGAGACTGTAGACTTACCTTTACCAGTCCGTGATCCAATCGTTGGAAGGTTACGGTCAACGGTGTTGGCAAGTTTTGCAGCATTACAGTTGAATTACCTGCTAGCGATCGCACAGCCGTATTGCCAATCACCTGGTAGCTAACAAAAGCTCCGGTTCCGTTCACCAGGTTGACATTAACGTTCCCCTTTATGGGCATTACCATGCCGCTGGGGGGTTGTTGTTGTTCTGGTAGCGGCGGTTGGAGCACATTAACAGGCGCAGGTTTGCTCCGAGGCAAACTGCCAGGAGATGCTTGCTTCTCGAGGGTTGGCGAGGGCATTGGAGAGCCATTGCCAGCTGGCAAGTTCGGTTTTTCCATCGACTTTTGTGATCCCGGTTGGCTCCCACCGCTAGGGTCTTGCCGCTGTAGGTATGGCGATGCATTTGTAGCTGGCGGGTT
>CAXUIG010000202.1:4412-11884 GCA_964250845.1 uncultured bacterium
CACCGCTAGGGTCTTGCCGCTGTAGGTATGGCGATGCATTTGTAGCTGGCGGGTTAGGTCCTCCGGTTTGACCTTGAGTGGGTTGCTTCGCACCGCTAGGGTCTTCCCGCCGTAGGTATGGTGATCCAATTGTAGCCGGCGCGTTCTTCGGGTCCTGCGGTGAAGTGCTAGATGCTGGCGAGTCCGATTGCCCCCCCATTGTCCCCGTTTGATCGGGTGGCGTCGTAGACGATGGATTTGTACCTGGCGAGTTCGGTTGCCCCATCGATCCCATACCAGGTGTCATGGGTGAGCTGGACCTAGAGTGGTTATATGGCGGCTCGTCGAAGATACTGGGATGCGGGTTAGCCTGTGCCAGCTGCTGGTCAACTTCCATCTGCGGCATTGCCATCGCTGGGTTACTAATCAGCAAACTCCCAACTATAGCTCCAAATAAGCCAGCCTGTTTTCGGCTCTTTTGATATTGTTTATCCATATTTTGCCTTCTTGTCTAACCTCCAAATTTGTTCAACTTATAAACTTGCATATCAACTATAGGGTTGAATGAGCCCCAATCAAGCTCCAGCAGTTTTTAGTTGTGCGCAGCTATTATATTCCCCTACTTAAAATCTAACAACTAACCACAAGTCTGACCTCTGACCTTAGAGGTAAAAAAAAACACCAGATTCAACCAGTGTTTTTAGCCAATTAACTCACGCCTCAGTAGGGGCAATCGAAACTCTGTTAAGCTTCGTCCCACAATTCCCGGACTCTACCAGGTAGCCAGCTGGCAACTTCTTCAATCCGTTCTGGCGATAATTCATCTTTAGTTGCAGAAAACACAGCCTTAACCACTTGTTCGCGGTCTACATCGTAACCAGTTACTGCCATTCCAGATTCATTCTTAACCCGGAATAAAAAGCGATCGTCATCAATGTTAAACAGGCCGATGCCATGATGTTGCTCGAAGGGAGGACGAATCCTGCTCAGGAAACCAACAATGGGATTAGTATCCTTCCAGAGGTCTGCGATTTCCATTTGCAGCGCTTTGTCCTCGGTAGGCAGTACTTCTTTGTGCAGTTCGTCAGCGACCCGGTCGGCGGCTTCTGTGGTCATCAGGTCGCGCATAACGCGGTATACTACCTCAGTCACATCCCTGGCGTCAAAAATATCCTCCAGGCCGCTCGTGAGCATAACCTTCTCCAGGAACGGCATATCTTTGGTGGCAATTGGGACTGATGGCCCTTCGTCTAGCTCTGAGGGAGGGTTCGCCTCCATCTTTTCTAGCATTTTACGGCCTTTTTCTGTCATCTCTGCCCCTTTGAAGGTAATCAAGTGAGGCACACCGCCATCCGCCAAAACGTTGGCAATTCTAAAGTCGACTTCTTGAGACTCGACTGCGCTGGGGACATCGGTTTCGGTGGCGTAGGCATTCCCTGTAAAATCAGCCTTGATATACTGCTTTTGATTCATGTAATCCAGATGACCCAGCAGCTCAGCTCGTGTTAATTGTCGGCCTATAAAGTCATCTGCGGTGAAGTTAACTTCATGCATCCCCTGCCCAGTTTCGTTGATTTTTTTCAGGATAATGTAGGCAACATCTTCTCTTAATGGAATTGGCATTTTACTCTTCCTAACTCTTAATGTAGATTTGTAACGGCGATGTAATGGTTGCAGTTTTTTGATTTTCCAGTTACTAGGCTACCAGAGTTACTTCAAGGCTCAGCACTATAAAACTGGTGAGGGAGCAATTTTTTGCTCATAACTACAGCCATTGCCATTTAAATTATTAGTAAAAATTACTCACCTGCATCTACCACAGGAAACATTTTACGAAAAAGGGGCTAGGGGCAAGGTGACAGTAAAGGTTGTGCCTTGATGCAGGGTGCTTTCGGCCTGAATTTGGCCTTGGTGGTTTTCGACAATGGCAGCAGCGATCGCTAAGCCTAACCCAGACCCGGTTGGTGTCTCAACAGCTGGGGTGGTGGCAGTATGGGTGCGAGCTGGATCTACTCGATAAAAGCGGTCAAACAGGCGGGGCAGCGCCGACTCTGGGATACCGATGCCAGTATCACTTACCTTGACTTGCAGCCCAAAGGCGAGAGGGGAGAGGCGAGATGCTAGGGATTGCCCCTTGCCGATTGCAATTCGTTGTAACTGCACACTCACTTGACCCCCTCTGGGGGTGTACTGCACCGCGTTTCCAATCAAATTCGTACACAGGCGGACTAGCTGATTCCAGTCGCCCTCAAGTGTGAACCAGCTGTCCTCCATCAGTAGGGGCTGATCTTGTGCCTGCCCTGCGGTTTCAGAGTTAAATGCGTCAACCAAGTCGAGAGAGAGTGTAATCTTCTTTTCAGCGGCTAAAGCTGATTGTTCTTCGATAACTTCCATCAGCAGGGCGTCAAGCGGACAAGGTGAAAAGCGAGGCTGTACAATGCCACTATCCTGCCGCGCTAAAAACAGCAGGTCATCGACTAAGCGACCGAGTCGCTGAGTTAGCCGTTCCACGACTTTTAACTGTTGCCGGTGTAGTTGCAGTTCCGGCTCAGGATCGGTGAGGGCAACCTGCACATTAGTTTGGATCAGGGTAATCGGACTTCTAAGTTCGTGGGAAGCATCGGCGGTGAATTGTTTGAGGCGTTGATAGGATTCCCGCACTGGCTCCATTGCAATGCCTGAAAGGAACCAGCCGCTCATAGCTCCGGAAAGCACCATCAGCCCGGTGCCCAGGCTCAGATCGACAACCAGCTGCTGGATCGGTTTGGTCACTTCAAACCAAGGATGGCTGACGCGCAGATATCCTAGTACTTGCCGCCCGATTTGCACTCTTTGCGTTACCTGTCGTAGCAGGAGTGAGGGGGACGAAAACTCGTTTTTATAAGTGAGGTGAACTGTTTCGCCGGTGCGCTTGGGATTAATCGGAATATCTAGTGGTTCCGATAAAGTTGACCACAGCAATTCCCCAGTGGGGCTAAACCACTCCAGATCAATGTGGTCGTCTTCTACCGTGTCGGCGTTGTCGCGAAAACTTGCTTCTAGGTTGATGCGACTACCGGCATCCGGGTAGGCTGGCTCAATCACGAGCGATCGCTCAACTACTTCCACCACATGGTTAAGGGTGTCGTCAATGCGCTCAATCAAAGTACTGCGCACGTACAAATACACCCCAGTGGCAAATAGTAGTAGCAACACTGCTGTCACAGCAGTATACCACAGAGCGAGGCGGCGACGAGTAGCTTGGAACATAAACCTAGTTAGACATTACTAACTTGCCCAAATTCTGTCAAGAATCGGAAGGCTTTGACAATATAACCGGCGCACTCTCTAGGCGAAGTGTTGTAAAACGATCGCCATGCAGCAGCTTTGTACTCATCATAGCTGTCGGATCGTTCTGGAAAGCGTTCCAGCCATGCCACCCGCACGGCATGACCGATTAGTACATCTAGTACAATATATTCTTCAATTTGCAAGTTGGGGTTGGCACTAGCGATCGCAGCCAGTTCCATCAGCGTCTCAATATTAACTTGCCGGTATTCAGGAGACTCTATTTTATTTAGCATATGCTCAACTTGCAGGGCAAAATTCTTCTCTCCTGGTGTCATCTCCGACAGCATCACTTCACTATCCAATCGATTGCGGCGCTCTAGCTTATCCCCAATCACCAATCCCTTGCAGTGTTTCATCAATTGCCAGACGTGCTTGAAAAAGTCTTTAGGAACACGGTTTACAGCTCCATTGCGTTGCCGAGAAAGCTTCCAGCCACCAGCTGGCAATGCCTCCTCCGGCATCGCTGGTAGCACCACCCAATCAATGTCACTTTCTTGCTGTTTGACGCGCAGAGATTCTTGCTGCAACAACAATTGATTCATGCCTGCATACCCAGCTAACACATTTGTCAGCCTGTTCTTCACCTCAAATGGCGTTTTTTGCATTAAGTGTTCGTAGGCTTCATCCTGAGTCACACCCAACTCCCACGCCAGTTCACTGGTAATCAAGAGGATTAAATAACCCACCCGCAACGTCAGTAAACCATCAAACAGCTGGGGTTCGGATCTGGAAAGCAAACTGATGTAGATCAGGATCTCTTGCGTCAAGACGCGATCGCGTATATCTTCCCGACAATACTGACCAATTTTTTCGATAATTTCATTGTTAGACTTGGGGCGGATGATCAGCGACCCCTCGCTGTAAGACCTACCCACCGCAATCTGCTTGCCGCTCACCAATATACTCGTCACCGCGTCCGATAAACCAATATCGATCATCTGTCGCAATCCAGCAGCCCGACGTACAACCGCCCAGCTGCCCAGCTGCCCAGCTTTTGTGTAAACTTCATCGAGTAAGTCTGCCACCGTAACCAGGTGCTCCGGTTCTCCAAAGCCTGTGTCAAACTCAAGCCCCCGCAGACGAGTCAACGTCTGCAACAACTCAATTTGCTCATATAGATTCTCCGACTCACGCAATTGAGTTAGCAACAAACCTAGTTGGGTTTCACACTCTAGGCGGAATTCTTGAGTATGGGTTAAAGGCCAGTTTTTCTCTGGATTGCAAGCCAGGTAGTACTGCCGGGGCGCGGCATCTTTGACCGGCGACTGAAAAAATTCAAAATCATGCAGAAAATCAATCCGTTCTGTACCAGCTGTTAGCATCAGCTGATTCAACCGCCCTAGTTTGACTCGAATACCATTACTCATACCCTCTTTAAGTTCTTGCATCAGTGCCAGCAACGCCTCGCTACCCGTCTCCAGCATGGTATGGGTCAACATCAGCGTTACTATTGGACGACCCAAGTCGCTCCAATACTTCTGGATATAAGCCAGTTCACTTTTGAGCTGATCCACCAAGAAATGGTAATCTAGGGTCAGGTAAAACTGCTGTGGATCTAAAAACGACGGCAGGAAAACAATCGTCTCGCCGCGAACGCGAAATATTCTCGATGTCGTCAGACTGCGCAGACGCCGCTCTGGACGCCCAGACAGACCTAGTTTGTCGTTGCGCCCAATTTGGGTATAGGCAACTGAGAGTTCCCCAGCCTGACGTACCTGAATCGGCTCTACCTGCTGGGGTGTTTGCGTTGCAATGCCGTGGACTTCCAGTTTTGCCTGTAAATCCTCATCTTCCGCCAGCAGCGCGATTTGTACCAGCGCCTCCCGGCGACGCCCGATGCAATGATAGCGTCCGAGCGGGTCGATATCTCCAACTGATAACAACCCTTCACTCAGCAGACAGCCTAGCAAATACAAACCCTGCGCCCACACTAGGGGAATATTTTCGTTAGGCAGGCGCTTTTGGGATCGGGGAGCCATCTTCTCCGCCTCTATGTTCTCGGCTGGGATATAATATAGTTCTGGCAGCAGACGCAACCCCTTGCGTTCAACCAGTAAGGATTCCATTCGCTCCTGGTAATCTTTGACTTGCTCTTTATCTCCCCGAAACAAGCCATCCAGCACCAGATAGGTGAAGAACAAGGGCCACTCGCACTCGATATGCTCAAACTGTTTTAGTTCCGAAGGCTCGTAGTGCAAGCGGTGCTTATCTTCCAAAACTGTTTGATGACCATCCCTCAAAAACCGTTTGCAGCCGTACCGTCCCTGCAGCTTGTTGATGATGTCGTCCCTTGTGCGTTCAATTAACTGAACGTCTTCAACCGCAAACGCCGGGAAACTAATCACGCTCAACAGGGCGGCGTCAATTTCTTTAGAGCTAGATTCTCTAGGCAACAGGTTTTCGAGCATAATCCGGGCGTGGGCAATTTCATCCGGTAGGACATGGATAACGGAGGCTTGAGAGCCATGGGTACCGAACAAATCCAGTCCATTGATCGCTTCGAGTGCTGCTTTTGCTATTCCTACAGAACTGGCGTTCAGCTCTGGATCTCCATGATTTATCTTGTTTCCCCGCTCCCAAATACCGTAATCCGGCGTCCGGTAAGCTCGACCAATGTAGTAAACTATATTTTGGACAAAGTTAACTTCGTCAATCGTGTAGATGATGTGCAACCCAGAAGCCGTCATCTGTGCTAGCATTAGCACCCAAATAGACGTGGCGTCAATTTGTAAATGTCCCCATTCGCGATCGCCTACAACAATGTCACCAGTCTGGGTATTGTATTTGGCGTGTAAAGCATCCAGTTTTGACTGCGTATATTTGAATCGCTCAACTTTGTGAGCCTGTCGCATCATGGCGAACAGCAACCCTCGCATCAGCTTGACGACGCTGTGTTCTAGCTCAAACGTGCGTCCCTTGTCTTCATCGACTTTGCGGTAAGCCAGTCCCAAGCCCCAGACAGCCAGAATGCTGTAGACGTTGTCCCGCACCCAGGCATCGGTATAATCACCGTGGGCAGTAATTGCGGTACTCGCGGGTAGCAAGCCTGTAACAGGATTCTGGCGTGCCAGGATAATTGTCTTGACTTGGTGGTAGTAATAATCTAGACGGGCTAACAACTGGGAGGCGTTGGACATTTTAATTATGTTACAATAAATTACTTATTATATAAAAAAAAATCTATAAATAGATAGATACATTTATGGCTGGATTTTTATTTATGAAATTATGTTGATTTTCTTAAAATCAGAGCAAAAGTAACCAAGGAAAATTTTAATAAAAAGAGGAAATATGCGGCTTTGATAGGGTTTGAGGGTGAGAATACGCTAAAATCAAACACTTTGATAGACTAGCCTTCATGATAGTTTGGTGTGAGGCTATGTCTGAAGCGCCTAAACCATTTCCTGTTCTGGGGCTACGGGTTCACCTGTTGAATGACTATGCGGGCTGGTTGCGATCGCGCCTAAATCAAGGGATGGGGAACCATGTGGTAACCCTGAATGCGGAAATGACGATGCTCTGTGAGCGTGACGATACCTTAACTGGGATAATCAATCAGGCGGACCTGGTGATTCCAGATGGAGCGGGGATAGTCCTTTACTTTCGTCTCCAAGGTAAACGCATAAAGCGTTGTCCAGGGATTGAACTGGCAGAGGCACTGTTGCAAAGCTCAGGGCAGTTGGGGGTGTCGTGGCGCGTTTTTTTCTATGGAGGTGCGCCGGGGGTAGCCCAGACGGCGGCAGGGGTTTGGCAGCAGAGACTACCAGGTTTAAGCGTAGCAGGCACGGCTCATGGCTACCTCTCCCCGGCAGAAGAACCAAAATTGAGACAAACTCTCACACAGCTCCAGCCCCAGCTGATTCTTGTAGGGCTAGGAGTGCCACGCCAAGAATTGTGGATTGCACAAAACCGTTTTCTCTGTCCCCAGGCTACCTGGATTGGCGTCGGCGGCAGCTTCGATGTTTGGGCTGGTGTTAAATCCCGTGCCCCAGCCTGGTTAGCAAATAACAATCTAGAATGGCTATACCGGCTTTATCAAGAACCCTGGCGCTGGCGGCGAATGCTGGCCATACCCAAGTTTGCCTGGAAAGTATTGTTTCATCGTTTGACTCGACTGTAAGCGTTCAGGGGGGGGAAGTGGTCGCTGTGGAATTGACCCCCGG
>CAXUIG010000203.1:0-11860 GCA_964250845.1 uncultured bacterium
GTGGGATTTCATCAGCCTAAGGGCTTTGCTGCCGGTGGGGAAGTCACTGCCCAGCCTAGGGGCTTTGCTGCCGGTGAGAAAGTCACTGCCCCTAACATATCCAAAGCAGCACAGCCTATAACTGAAACCATAAAAAGACCTGACTCTCCACCTGCAGATGCAGACTCCCATGACCTCGAAGTGCTAGCTCGTGAAATCTATCACCGATTGCGTCAACGGTTGGAGCTTGAGCGAGAGCGCCATGGCATCTACTCAGGCCGTTTACCCTGGTAAATTCTAATCAACTCTACCGAAGGAAAAATATTCAAATGCCACTTGAAAAAGGCAAACTAATCAAAATTGATGGTGATGGCTCAGATATTGTATTCATGTTTAATCCGACAGAAATTAGCTTCTCAAGAACCTCTAACTGGGCAAGCGATCCAGGTAATAGAGGAGACGAGCTACTACCTAAAGTGAATTTTGCTGGGGTTGAACCTTATAAGTTCACCCTTAGCAAACTTTTATTTGACACTTATGAAACTAAAGAATCAGTGACGGCAAAGTATATTGAAAACATCAAAAAAGGCGTAACTGCCCCAACTGGTGCAAATAATCGTCCGCCAGTTTATATTCTTACATGGCGGGACGAGTATTTTCACTGTGTAATGACTAGCTTAACTTACACCTTAACTATGTTTCTGAGCGATGGCACACCTGTGCGGGCGTTGGTAGACATAGCCCTACAAGAAGTTGATAAAAATAACCCTCCAGGGGGACGTCAAGCCCCCACCACAAATGGCAACCGTCAAGCGGACTCAAGAGTGGCATCTACCACCAGTTAGTAAGCTGACAACAATGGCTTGTACAGACATCCTTCTAATTCTAAATTGCTGCTTATGCCTGGAGAAAATCCAACTCTTTATCGGTGTCGTCCACTACTAAAACTTGGTAGTTCAGATGCTCCGCCTGAATTAATAACAGACTTACTGCAAATCTGTGTGGAGGAAAGCCTGCATTTACCATCGATGTTTATGCTGGTGGTACATAACACTTATGTCCCAGCTCGTCAACATGAACAACCATGGATTAATGAGCAGTATTTTAAAATTGGTGGTAAGTTAACTTTGGGTTTCATTTCTAGTACGACCGAAGCATCTGTATTTAAGAAATCGGAGGAAGAAGATTACCTGATTAAGGATGGTGAAATCACGGCAATTGAGATCCACTTCACTAATAAATCTGAAGCTCACATTGTTGTTCGCGGCTATGACGTTTCCCATCGTCTGCATCGCGGTCGTTCCAATCGCTCATTTTTAAATCAAACTGATAGCGATATTGTGCGTAAAATTGCATCCGAAGTGGGGATACAAGCTGGCACGGTGGATGACAGTGGTGAACCCCATGATTATGTTTTTCAAGAAAACCAAACTAACATGGAGTTTCTGCGGGAACGGGCTGCCCGTATTGGCTTTGAACTCTTTATTCAAGATAACAAGCTAAACTTTCGTAAACCTAATGAGGGTAACGCTCCTCCTCTCGACCTAAAATGGCTGAGAGATATCAATAGCTTTAGCACCCGCGTTACAAGTGCTGAGCAGGTGAGTGCTGTAGAAGTGCGCAGTTGGGACTATAGCCAAAAACAACTGATTTCTCAAACAGCTAGCTCAGAAAAAGTCGTTACCGACACTGGTAATGGTAAAGGGAGTAGCACCAGTACTGAATTTAATCTCAATCAGCCGCCCAAAATGACAGTTGTAGACCAGCCCGTATTCAAACCTAAAGAAGCCGAGACGATGGCTCAAGCTCTGTGTGATGAACTCGGAGGGGAGTTTGTTTATGCAGATGCTAAGGCTGAAGGCAATCCTAAAATCCGGCCAGGGCAGCTGATCAATCTACAAGGTATGGGCGATCGCTATAGTGGTAAGTATTACGTCACTGAAACCCGCCACTTCTATAGTCAAAGGGTTTATACAACCGAGTTTAGTGTACGGGGGCTACGCAGCGGTAGCCTACTAACGACCTTATCACCGCAAGTACACCTGCAGCCAGGCCAGACCCTCATGGTCGGTATTGTAACTGATAACAAAGACCCCAAGGGATGGGGGCGGGTCAGAGTCAAACTTCCGACTCTCACGGAGGAGCATGCCAGTAACTGGGCTAGGGTAGTGGGTTTAGGAGCAGCGAACCAGCGAGGGTTTTATTGTTTGCCTGAGGTTAATGACGAAGTTCTAGTCGGTTTTGAACACGGTGATATTCATCGACCTTACATTATTGGCGGCGTTTGGAATGGTAAAGATGCCACACCTGAAACTGTGGATGACACGATTCAAGGTGGTAAAGTCCGGCTACGGACGATTAAAACTCGTACTGGTCATTACATTCAGTTTGTGGAAGAGGATGGTAATAATGGCCAGACAGGTGTCTATGTAAAAACTGCTGGCGGTCATCAATTGAGTCTCAATGATAGTAACCGCTCTGTGGAAATTAAAACCACTGCGGGTCAACACCTGACTCTTAACGACGAAGGAATGACAGTGACTCTACAAACAGAGGGTACCATCCAGATCCAAGCAGGACCTAATGTTCGTATCCAAGCGGCTGACATCAACCTGACTGGTTTCGTTACTATAGAAGGCGAACTTAACGTGACGGGTGCAGTTACTTTGGAAGGTGCCCTTAACGTGGCGGGTTTAGCTTCTATGGAAGGTGAACTGAACGTGACGGGTTTAGCTACTATGGAAGGTGGAGTAGCTATAACCGGTTTCGGGGAAATCGATGGGGTACCGATAGTATGAACATTGCCACCTCTAACTCTGGCCTGTTTTGCCACAATTCATCTAACTACTAAAAAGCGGATTCGACCTTTGGCGAATAGGCTTGTCCCCCCAGCCCCGATATCCTTGATGGTGTCTGCGTATCACGAGGGCTGTCTGAATGCCAGACCCGTATAATGGTCAGCAACGAGACTATCTAGGAAGGGGTTGGGCTTTCCCGTTGCAATTAAACATGCAGGGGGGGATACAGCTCAGCTCTGAAGCACAAAAGGTTAAAGAATCCATTTGGATCATCCTGCGCACCGGGCTAGGTGAGCGGGTATATCGTCCTAATTTTGGGTCACGCTTGGCGGAGCTGGCGTTTGCACCAATGAATACTGAGACGCTAATACGGATTCGGCTTTATGTCCTAGAAGCTCTGGAGGTTTGGGAGCCGCGCATTTTTATTGATGAGGTGCGAACCGATCCTGACCCTGTGCGGGGCAGAGTGGACATCATCATCAATTATCGTCTCAAAGATTTTCCAGATATTCACAGCTTTGTCTATCCTTTTTATCTGCTCTCAATGACGGAGTAACTGTGGAATTCGACTTTCTACCTAAATTACCCACCTCCAACTTGGACGATCGCACCTTCGATGAGTTGGTGGATGAGTGCGTTCTGCGAATCCCGCGCTACTGCCCGGAGTGGACAGACCACAACCTCAGCGATCCTGGCATTACGCTAATTGAATTATTTGCTTGGTTGACTGACCAGATGTTGCTCAGATTTAACCAAGTGCCTCGTAAAAATTATGTGGCCTTTCTAGAATTACTGGGCATTCGCCTTCAGCCCCCGGCCCCAGCGCAAACAGACTTGACCTTTTATTTAAGCACTGACCTGCCTGAAACCTACACTATTCCTGCTGGGGTAGAAGTTGCAACAGTGCGGACTGAGACTAATGAAGCGATTGTCTTCAGCACGGATTGTCCTTTGGTCATTGCCAAACCCCATCTACGGCACTTCCTAACATCCCAAACTGCTGACGACACTCCTCAGGCTCTGCGCGACCGAGTCACCAACGAGTGGAGCCGTCAGTCCAATGGTCAGTGGGGAGGCAGTGAGCAACTTCTCTTTGAGGAGCAGCCTCAGCCAGGTAACAGCTTTTACCTAGTGATTGACCCGGAGGAGAACCTAGAGGGCAATGTCCTGGCGATCGCGTTTACAGGGGCGGCTGGCACGCCTACCGGCATCAACCCCAATCAACCGCCTCGTCGATGGGAAGCTTGGGATGGGCACCACTGGCAACCAGTCTTATTGCGGGAAGCCGATGATTTGTCTCGGGGCTTCAGTTTCGATGAAATCGCGCCACAGGGTGGCAATCCTGCTCAAGGGGCAGATGTGGTTCTGCATTTACCTGAAAATTGGCCGGTGGCGAGCTTTACCACTTACCGAGGCCGCTGGCTTCGCTGTGTCTTTACAACCACAGATGCCAATCAACCTGGATACAACCGTTCTCCACGGATTATTGGCTTAGGGGTACGAACAATTGGCGGTACCGTGAGGGCCAGTCACAGTACCCTGATTCGGGATGAACGCTTGGGAATAAGTAATGGCAAGCCCGGACAGACGTTTCAACTGCAAGGGGCTCCCATTTTAGGACGGCGGGAAGATGAGTACATTCTGGTGACTCCTCTGGGCGGTTTGCCTCAGAAGTGGAAAGAGGTTGCGGATTTTGCCGATTCTGGTTCCCAAGACTTCCACTACACAATTGATTCTCTAACTGGTAAAGTCCAGTTTGGGCCTCTGATTCGCGAACCTGACCACCTCAGACGCCAGACAGAGCTTCGCTCAAGAATACAGCAGCCAAAGCGAGAAGAGGCGAGAGTACTGCAACGTGATAGTGAAGCAGCGAACCCGTCCGATCACCAGTACGGGGCAGTTCCCCCCCGAGGCTCAGTGATTAGCATGGTTGCTTATCGCACAGGAGGTGGCCGACAGGGCAATGTCCAAAGCGGCACACTCCAGTTTTTGAAGTCCGCTGTTCCCTATGTTGCCCACGTGGTGAACTACCAACCAGCGCGTAATGGTGCTGATGCTGAGTCACTGGACCAGGCCGTCCTCAGGGCTCCTCAAATTCTACGAACCCGTGACCGTGCAGTCACTGCTGAAGACTTTGAAGTCTTAACCCAAACAGCTGGTGCCGGAGCGATCGCACGCGTCCGTTGTTTGCCACCGACTTCTGGCAGTGGCGCTGGCACCGTACGTTTAGTGATTGTGCCCGAGGCCAATACGGATGCGATCGCTCAAGGAGAGGGGATAGCCCCGGAACTGTTTGCCCTACGCCCTGCACTCCAAGAGCAAGTGAGGAGCTACTTAGATGAAAGACGGCTGTTGGGAGTACAGGTGCAGCTTCAGGAACCCGAATACGTAGGCGTTGCAGTTCAGACAGAAGTGGGTCTGGAGCCAGCGTATGATAATCCCCGTGCCCAACAGGAGATTCTGCGCAACTTACGCGTCGCCCTCTATCGATACTTAAATCCCCTGATTGGGGGACCAGAGGGCAAAGGCTGGCCTTTTGGAAGACCTGTTTATCCCTCGGATATCGTGGCATTACTACAACAAACTGCTGGTGTCCGCTATCTGGGTGCAGTCCTGCTCTTTCCATTACTTAAGCAAGACCAAATTTGGAGTCGTCAACCCGCGCCAGAGCCTTTGATTGACCCAGGACCGCTAGGCTTGGTATGTTCCTGGGCTGATAGCCGTCTGCGATCAAGTCATGTTATCAATCTCATCAGTCGTTGAGGGAGAATGCGCTATGGTTCAAATTCGTTCTAGCCCAGCCGTACGCATTCATTTAACCCCGATGCGAATTCCCGAGGCTGTACCTCTGGCAGGCTTAGCGGTGGCGGGTCCTAGCGGCCTGGCTGCAGTTGCAGCCGTTGGTCCGAGTTTGGTTTTGCACCCTGGAGAGCCCAGCGAGATGGTCGTGCAAGTGAAAAACTTGATTGGACGTATCTTGCGGTTAACCTTGAGGGTTGAGGGAGACTTTCCTGCTGAGTGGTGCCAGATTGGAATGGAGGGCAGGGAGATCGCTCCTGGGGCACAGATGGATGCTGTACTTCTTTTCTCTGTTCCTGCTACATTTTTTGAGGATCAGCAAGCACTCGGTCCAGGGAAAAAAGAACAGTTAATTCTCGACTTTCGCAGCCGACTTTCTATACATGTTGATCCAGGCACTGACCAAGAAGAAATTCATTCAGCTGAGTTTGGTTTATACATACGTCCTTATAGCGGTTACATAGATTTTTTGCCGGTTTTATATCGCGAAGTGGACTATATTAGTCGCTTCATGACAATATTTGAGCAGGCGTTTGAACCAGTAATCCAGAGCTTCAATGTCATGTGGGCGAACCTGGACCCTTTGACAGCACCACAGGCTCTGCTGCCCTTTTTGGCCCACTGGGTAGCTTGGCCGGTCGCTCCGATCTGGGAACTCAGCCAGCAGCGTCGTCTAATTAGCCGTGCGGTCGAGCTTTATCGATGGCGCGGAACTCGTAAGGGTTTGCGTCTCTACTTGCATCTCTATACAGGCCTGCCCCTAGACGAGCACTTACCTCAGGAGGCTGATAAACACATTAGCATCATAGAGCCTTTTGGTGAGGGTTTTGTGCTGGGAGAAGCGAAACTGGGAGAAGGGACTGTCTTAGGAGGTGGGAAGCCTTATCACTTTGAAGTGCGTTTGCGTCCTAACCGCCCCAATAGCTTGGATGAACAACTGGTGCGACAAATTATTGAGCAAGAAAAACCTGCTTTTAGCACCTATGAGTTGTTGATCGAAAATCCCTCAGCCTCTGTTCCATTACCATGACTCATCCCTTTCTGCCACCGCCGATCAAATCCTTTGAACGCCTTCAGGCCGCAGACGGTCTACTGATCAATGCCGAGCGTTGGCGCAGAGCACATAATTACCATCGTCAGCGGCAAAATGCTCACTATCAATCCTTGAATCAACCGGGCATTGTCTGTGGTCTAGGCATCCGAGTCATTCCTGCCCCTCGTGAGGTAGATGCTCAATATCGGGATGGACGTTGGGTGCAAATCCAGCCAGGTATTGCGATTGATTTGGAAGGTAATCTCATTGTTGTACCCCAGACCATAGACTTTCGGTTGGCAACAGTTGTAGCTGAATCCGACCCTGTGATTGTTTATCTAGTAGTGAGTTATGTAGATCCTGATGAACTGCGCCAAGATGGGAAAAGCGAGGTCGTTAAAGAGAATTTTCGTGTCGACGAGAAGAGCAGTACACCAGGAGCTTCAGAGGTAGAGATTTGTCGAATACTATTGCAAGCAGGTCTAGTCTCGATTACTCAGCCGAGCGATGTATTTTTTCCAGGCTATAACAATATTGATTTGCGTTACCGTACTCAGGCTCAGGCGCGTCCCCAGGCAATTGTCCGCATGGCTCAAGTGAATCATGGCGACCCTGACTCTGTCCGTAGTTTTTTTAACCTCCCGTACTTGCTACAAGCTGTAGAAGCCCTCTACCCCTCTTTGCGAGGGGCTGATGAATTAGGTCAGGTCACTTTAGAAGAAAATTTAAAGGAGTATGATTTACTTTATCTGACGGGTAAACAGGCCCTATCTTTAAATAGTCGTGAATTTGAAGCCCTCAAAAGTTACTTGGACACAGGTGGTGCGCTTCTGGTTGATGCACCGCTAGACGGTACCGCTCTGTGTGAGAGTACTCAGACCTTGGCTAAGCAGTTGGAGTACCCCTTAAAGCCTCTAGAAGAATTGCGGCGGGACCATCCTTTACGGACACGGCCGTTCTTGTTTGCGGCTTTGCCGATGGTTAATCAACAGTTGATTCGACTCTTGACGGGGGGAGGAATTATTTTAGTTGTTGGTGATCTAGCAGCGGCTTGGGCACCTGATCAAGCGTTGACTTTGTCCCGAGTTACCATCCGCACAGCACAGGAACTAGGAATTAATATTCTTCAATATGCTTGGAAACGGCGACAGTTGTTCGGTCTGCAACAGGAGGATTATTCAGGCCAGTGGTGACCACGAAGGGGCCCCCTGCCCTACGGTATGGGGTTTCCCTGACCCGGAGACCCCTATGTGAGATCAGCCAATTCTTTTCTTAATCTTCAGGCAGCTTATCTTCTTTCACTTAATCTGAATCCTGAAATGTAACTTGCGGATGATTTTCAGGCGATATGTCCTAAATTTACCTGGCTCTGGATACCCCTATTTCTCAGGTTCAGTGCATAAACAAGCAGAGGCTACCCTAGTAAATAAATAACTTCTATTTATCTGAGTTCGGAGATTTGACCTTATGCAAGAAATTGAAAGATTCTTTGTCAACTTGTTCAAAGGCATAATCAATCGCTTCACGAACGATGCGGTCACAGCTGCTGAGCGAAAAGTGAGAGACACCGTTAATCAGCAGATTGAGCAGCTACAAAAACCCAAGCGGAAGGCTCAAGACGACCGCGAATAGAGAAGCTTAGTTATTTATTACCACGATATTGCACAATAAATGTGGGCGCATCACTTACCTTTGCACCTACCGTTACTGTAATCAATTTGTCTTGAATCATCAACCCAGTACAGCTATGTCTTTAAATAAAAGTATTTCCGTTACCTTCAGCACCGCCTTATTAACTATTTCAATGCCACTCATATCTCATTCTCCCCCTTCCTTATTTGTGTACCAGGCATCGGCTCAAACCCAAGCTGCTGGTCAAACCAAGGTAAACAAAATATTGTCTCAAAATCCTGGGAAGTCTCGGACTCATCAAGCTAGGGTTGTACTAACTCCTTCTTGGCAACCAGGAACCGGAAATGTATACACCATTGGTCGTAACGTAGGTGGGCATTCGCTTGCGGTTCGTTCCATCGCCTTCAATCCCAATGGTCAATTCCTCGCAACTGGTAGTGCAGACAAAACGATCAAGATCTGGAATTTTAGAGCTCAGACCCTAGAACTTACCCTTTCTAAGAACTCAGATCAAGTTATTTCTGTTGCCTTCAGTCCAAATGGTCAATTTCTCGCCAGTGGCAGTCTAGATGGAACTGTCAGGCTGTGGGATTGGAAGCAGGGAAAGCTGATCAAGACCTTTCCTAAGCATTCAGACATGGTTACATGTGTCACCTTCAGCCCCGATAGTCAGACTCTTGCCAGTAGCAGCGCAGACAAGACGATTAAGTTGTGGAACGTAGGGACTGGTGATCTGCGCCACCAAATAGTAGAGAAGCAATGGGTGACTTCAGTTGCCTTCAGTCCTGATGGTCAGACTCTTGCCAGTGGTGGTTTAGGTACGACCGTTGAGTTGTGGGACCCGAAAACTGGTAAATGGCGTCGCACCCTTGGGAAGCATTCACAGCCAGTTTACTCCATTGCCTTCAGCCCTGATGGCAAAACTATTGCCAGTGGCTGCGGGGACAAGACGATTAAGTTGTGGGCTGTGGAGAAGGGGGATTTGTTGCACACACTGGAAGGACATTCACAAGAAGTTACCTCCATTGCCTTCAGCCCTGATGGTCAGACCCTCGTAAGTGGTAGTTGGGACACAACTGTCAAGTTGTGGAATTGGCACACTGGAAAAATAATTCGTAACTTTTCTAAGAATTCAGAACGAATTTTGGCTGTTGCTTTCAGCCCAGATGGAAAAACTTTTGGCAGCGTTAGTGGTGACGACACTATCACAATCTACCACTCCTTTCAATAAGCCTATGTACCCATAAGTCTAAAAAATATTGCCCTGAGTCGTTCCCAGCGCGAAGTCTGATCGGACTTCGTAAGATAGGCTCCGTCTGGAATGCTTATAGTCCCGTTGTAGGCCAACCAGACTGTTTCGGTTGAGGGTTTGGTGGATTGTACTGTGGTCGATGATTGTACTGTGGTCGAGGCTTGTACTGTGGTCGAGGCTTGTACTGTGGTCGATGATTGTACTGTGGTGGTGGATTGTCCTCTGGTGGTGGATTGTCCTGTGGTGGTGGATTGTCCTGTGGTGGTGGATTGTAGGCTGGAGCTGCTATACTTTTCTGTGCTGTTTCAATGATTGGCTTCATCTTATTTTGCCAGTAGGGAGTATCCGGCTTTACCTCCTGCCCAAGTAGTCTAATCTTATTAGCTGTATTTATTGCTTCTTGCCACTTCCGTTCGTTAAGGGCGTTCTGAGCTGCCTTCAAATAATTTTCATTGTTGTTCCACTCAGTTCGCCATTTCTTGGTCGCTTCCTCAGCATTTTTGCCTACAGGGCTAGTTGCTGGAATAGCTTTAGTTATATCAATTGCATTTTCCAGATCTTTGGAGTTGTAAGATTGTGTGTATCGCTCCTCAGATTGTTTAAGAAGTTTCTCAGAACACTGACTAATGAGCTGCTGAGCTGACTGGCTAAAACTGCTGTTTGGCGGGATTTTACTAGCCTCAGCGATCGCCTCCTTAAAATTGTTTTTGTTTGCAAGCTCTTGGGCTTGGGCTAGCCATTTATTATTATCCTGGTCAGGGGGTTTTGCTTGGTTTGGACTCTTGGCAGGAATGTCTGAGGGTGCCGTTGTAGGTCGCTGCTGTTGCGATTTAATGTAAGCGTAATAAGCTAAACCGACACTTACGAGAGCGGCAGCAAGGATTGTTGTTACTTTAAGCAGAAGTAGCGGTATTTTTTTCTTATCCTCTCCTTGCTGTGGAGCAACGGGTGGTAGGCTTGGGTTCAAATTATATGTTTCACTAAGTTTCGTCTCAATTTGGTCGATACTTTCCTCTCTAGGTCTTAAGCTTGGGTTCAACGGTGGGCTAGCTTGTTGATTGAGCGGATACTGCTGAGAATTCGTCGTGCCGCTAGCCCCACTTCTAACAGCAACAGCGGATTGCAGGGCTCGATTCAACTCATCAACCGAGGCAAAGCGCTCATGCGGTGCCTTTTGTAAACATCGCATCACTACCGATTGCAGTTGGGCCGACAGTTGCCCACAGCCCACTTGCTCTAGCAGCGGCAAAGGTGGCTTCGAGGTATGAGCCACAGCCCATGACATCTCATTAATTTGGCGCATATTGAGGCCGAGGCCAAACGGGTCGGTTCCACTGAGCATTTCGTAGAGTATTATGCCTAAGCTGTAAATATCCGTCCGCCCATCCAAGTCTGTTCCGACTTCAAATTGCTCAGGCGCAGCATAGTGGAACGTACCGATGAACATATTCGTTAAGTTGGTATGTTCAGCAGAGTCTTTGCAGATTTTGGCAATACCAAAGTCCAGAACCTTTACCCACTCTCCTTGACCTTTAGGCACCAGAAAGATATTGTCGGGTTTCAGGTCACGATGGATCACCTTGACATGCTCGCTAGCAGTTGCCCCATCCCGCCATAAGGTGACTCCTTCATGAGCAAGGTGCAGCCCCTCACAAACCTGGCTAATAATGCTTACTGTCTGCTCTACGGACAGCTGTTTCTCGCGCCGCAGCAGTTGCCCCAGCGTCTGCCCGTGCAGATACTCCATCACGTAGAAGGGATGCCCCTCAAGGGTCACTCCATAGTCAGTGACGTGAACGATGTGGTCGTTTTTGAGGGCAGCACACACAGCCACCTCACGCTCAAATCGCTTTCTCAGCTCCTCTGACCCGAGCAGGGTTGTCTTCAGCAGTTTTAAGGCTACCTGTTGACCCAGCAGGATATCCATTGCCAAGAAAACATCTCCCATGCCACCCGCCCCTATGCGCTTGTCTAGACGGTAGCGCTGGCGATCGCCAATCAAGCGGCCAATCCAAGTATCTAGCTCATGAGGGGAGTTCATCTAAGCAGACTCCATCCAAACTTTAGCCGTTTTGCAGGAATACACTGAACTACAACCTGAAGTTGCAGCTCTCCAGATTCTTTCGCTTTATATATTAGCAAAGCTGGGACGATCACCTGCGTCTCCTATGTTCTCCTGGGATTGCAGAAGTATAAGCGCATTTTATGATATAATTATCTCAAAATATACCCCTTGTGCAGACTACCGAAATTTATCAAGCTCACTAGATAGAGTTTGCCAAATGAACTCCCTCTCTCAGCCAGATCCTTGGATACATCGCTTGCTGGGCGATCGCCAGCGTTACCGCCTAGACAAGCGCATAGGGG